>WQYZ01000012.1 GCA_009780985.1 Oscillospiraceae bacterium
ATAAATAAAAATAAAGTTTATTATAGGAGCGATTTATATGCCGTATGCATACTACGTGACGACAAAAGAAATTCTTGAGAACGCGCGGGAAAATAATTATGCGGTCTGCGCCTTTAACGCCGAAAATCTCGAAATGGTTCAGGCTATCGTCTGGGGGGCAGAGGAAATGCGCGCGCCCGTTATAATCCAGACCACTCCGTCTACAATAAAATATGCCGACTGCGAATATTTTTACGCAATCGCGCATACCGCCGCAGAAAAGGCGCAAATCATTGTCGCCCTGCATTTAGACCACGGCAGCAGTTTCGCGCTCGTCTGCAAAGCAGTCAGGGCGGGTTACAGCTCTGTGATGATTGACGGCAGTCAGAAGCCGTTTGAGGAAAATATAAAAATAACGCAGAAAGTCGTCGAGCTTGCTCACTCTGTCAATATACCCGTCGAGGCAGAACTCGGCAAAGTCGGCGGAAAAGAAGATGATATGGAATCTGATGGGGATGTCTACACAAATCCCGAAGACGCAGTAGAATTTGTTAAACAGACGGATATAAATTCGCTCGCAATCGGAATCGGCACCGCCCATGGATTATATAAAGTCCCGCCGAAATTGGATTTGGACAGGCTGTCGCAGATAAAGAAAGTGGTCGATGTGCCGTTAGTTCTTCACGGCGCGACGGGATTATCGGACGAAGTGATAAAAGAATGCGTAAAACGCGGGATAAACAAAATCAATTTTGCAACTGAGTTGAGACTTACATACACAAACGCGGTGCGCGAAAAGTTGAATTCGGACGAAAAAATAATCGACGTGAAAGTCTACAGCGATTATGCGCGTAACTGCGTGAAAGAGTTGGTAAAAAGCAAGATTATGCTGTCCGGTTCGTCTGGGAGAATATAGAAATGAGATTTAAATTATTGCCAGATGCAAAACGTTATCTCGACTCGCTTGATAAGGAAACGGTTAAACAAATATATGAGGCATTGCGTAAAATAACTAAAGAACCGCCAATCGGCGATGTTAAAAAATTGCAAGGTTATGAGAATTTGTATAGGCTTCGTCTTGGTGGTTTAATGATTATTTTTGAAAAAAAAGCCAATCATATTATCGTGGAAAAAATCGCGCCGCGAGGACAAGCATATAAATAAGGAGGGAAGACAATATGTCTATTTTAAAAGAAATGGCAGTAAATTATATAAATGATTTATCGGAAGATACTATTACGGCATTATTGCCGCTTTTGAAGAATTTGGCAGATAATTCTATATATTTAGAAAATGTTTCATTCGATGAACTGACAGACGATGAAAAAGAAGCCGTAATAAAAGGACGAAAAGATTATGGCAATGGCGATTATATAGATTTTGAGGATTATATAAATCAGCGGGAGTAGGAGATTGTTAATGGAAATACGTTTGGCAACTGTGGAAGATTGCGGCGAAATGACTGAGCTTCGTATTGCTATGAGAGAAGAACGCGATAAAGAAGAATGGTTAATCTCGAAAGAACAATTTAAAAATAACTCTTATAATTACTTTTATAAAAACATATCAAGCTGTGATTTTATATCATATGTCGCGGTTTGCGACGGTAAAATCGTGGCTATGAGCGGACTTGTGTTTTATACAGTTCCTCCGCTTCCATCGGTGTTATTAAACGGGAAAGCCGCATATTTGATGAATATGTATACTGCGCCTTTATACAGAAACAGGGGAATAGCGACTTCGTTACTGCATGAGACAGTAGAATACGCAAAAAGACAAGGGTGCGATATTGTCAATCTGAACTCTTCCAAAATGGGACGCCCTTTATATGAAAAATATGGTTTCATAAAATCCGATAACGAAATGAGATATTATCTTAACAGATAAAACAAATAAAATTTATGATGAATTTAAAACGGGGAGTGAACAAATCTTGCCTGAAAAAGATTATATACTCGGCATAGACATAGGCACGTCGGCGTGCAAAGCGGCGGTTTTCGACAAAAATGGCAATGTGATTATTTCTGAAACCGGCGCGTATAATATATATTATCCAAAAGACGGTTACGTCGAACAGAAACCCGGCGAATGGTGGGCTGTCGTCTGCAAATCGATAAAGAATATATTCGCCTCCGGCAAAGTGAGCCCTGAAGATATAAAAGCCGTCGGATTGGACGGTCAAAGCTGGTCGGCTATCTTAATCGACAAAAACGGCGAAGTCTTGTTTGATAATCCGATCTGGATGGATACAAGAGCGTCTGAAATATGCGGGGAAATAAGAGAAACTGTCGGCGAAAAAAACATTTTTGACTTATGCGGTAATCCTTTCGCTCCTACATATACGACGCCGAAAATTATATGGTTCAAGCGCAATTATCCTGATATATTTAAAAAAACATATAAAGTTATGCAATCAAACAGCTATATAGTTTATAAACTCACAGGCGTATTGTCGCAGGATTTATCGCAGTGCTACGGTCTGCATTTCTACGATATGCGCAAACAAATGTGGGATAAAAACATGGCGGACGCTATGGGAATCGACGTGAATCTGATGCCAGAGATATATAACTGTCACGATATAGTCGGCGGAATTACGCGGGAAGCGGCGGCTTTGACCGGCTTATCCGAGGGAACTCCGGTTGTCGCGGGCGGACTTGACGCGGCGTGCGGAACTCTTGGCGCGGGGGTTATCACGGATGGAGAAACGCAGGGAATGGGCGGACAATCCGGCGGTATGAGCATATGTTGCGACGAATATAAATCCCATGAAAAATTGATTTTATGCAATCATGTCGTGCCGGGCAAATATTTATTGCAGGGCGGGACTATCGGCGCGGGGGCGTCATTTAAATGGCTGAGAGAGAATTTTTTCAGCGATATGCAATTCTCCGAAATGGACGAAATGGCAAAAAAGATCCCATGCGGTTCCGACGGCGTGATTTTTCTGCCTTATATGGCGGGAGAGCGCAGTCCGATATGGGATCCGAAAGCGAAAGGCGTGTTTTACGGCTTTGATTTTTCCAAGAATAAAGCCCATTTTATACGTTCCGTCATGGAGGGCGTGGCGTATTCGTTACAGCATAATATAGAAACGGCGGCTGAAACAGGGAGCAATATACGCACTTTGTATATAACGGGCGGTTTGGCGAATTCGGATTTATGGATGCAGATAAAATCTGATGTGACAAATAAACCTGTGGCAGTCCCGTTAAGCGACACGGCGGGCACTCTCGGCGCGGCGATACTCGCGGGAATAGCCGTAGGGATATACAGCGATTTTGCCGACGCCGTCAAAAACACCGTGACTATACGCAAAACGTATTATCCCAACCCTGAAAATCACGAACTATATATGAAAAGATATTCGACTTACCGCGGGATTTATGAGAAGCTGAAAGAGATTATGGGGAAGTAAAAATTAAATTTTAGATATATCAAAATATAGAAAAATTGGGGAGAAAGTTTATGAAAGCGGCGGTTTTATACGCAAACGACGATATAAGATACGACGACTATGCAGACCCTGTTATAGATGGAGAAAATGTGATTGTAAAAGTACATGCGGCGGGAATATGCGGTTCTGACGTGCCAAGGGTTTTATATAACGGCTCGCATTATTATCCCAATGTCTTAGGGCATGAATTTTCAGGAGAAATCGTCGAGGTCGGCGAAAATGTGAAAGATTTTTCAATCGGCGAAAAAGTCACGGGCGCGCCTCTTATGCCGTGCATGAAATGCCCGGACTGCCAGAAAGGCAATTACTCGCTGTGCAAATTTTATGATTTTATCGGTTCAAGACGTCAGGGTGCATTTGCAGAATATGTGAAACTCCCGGCAGTCAACACAATCAAATTCGATAATTCTATATCATATGAACAGGGCGCGTTTTTTGAGCCGTCTACAGTCGCGCTGCACGGACTTCGGGTTAATAATTATACCGGCGGATATGACGTTGCAATACTCGGGGGCGGCACAATAGGACTTTTTACTATGCAGTGGGCGAAAATATTCGGCGCAAAAAGCGTTACTGTATTTGACATATCAGACGAGCGTTTGGATTTGTGCAAAAAAATGGGCGCTGATTATGTTGTTAATACGCAGACTGACAAAATAGGCAAAAATTTATATCATATTGTGTTTGAGACGGCTGGAAACAATTTAACAATGCAGTCTGCGTTTGAAATCGCGGACAATAAAGCAAATGTCTGCTTTATCGGCACTCCGACAAAAGATTTGACTTTTACGCCGGCACTTCTTGAAAACATGAACCGGAAAGAATTTAAACTCACAGGCTCATGGATGAGTTATTCCGCTCCGTTCCCGGGAGAAGAATGGCAGCTTACAGCGCATCATTTCAAAACGGGACAGTTAAAATTCGACGATAAGTTTATATTTAAAAAATTTGATTTAAAACAGGCGAAAAACGCGTTTGATTTATATAAAACTCCGGGGCAGGTTAAAGGCAAACTCATGTTTATAATATAATTTTTTCATAAAATATATAAATATAATTTAAAAATTAATTTAAGAAAGGGGATTTCATATATAAAATGAAAACCAAAAAATTTTTATGTTTTATCTTGTCAATTTTGATTTCTTCATCCGCATTGCTTGCGGCATGTTCTACCGCTAAAACAAGCGATACAAACACGGCGGATACTTCCGATACAGCCGTAACAGACGCCAGCGGGAATACTGAGGAAACAACTCAGGCGCTATATCAAATTCCAACTCATGATTACGGCGGATATAATATGCGCGTATTGATTCCCAACCACGACGACTGGGCTATGTCCACAATCAAAGCGGTTGCTTCGACAGACACAGGCGAAGAGGAAGAAAACGGCGACCCGTTAAACGACGCAATCTACAAAAGAAATGCAGAGGTTGAACAGGGACTTAACGTTAAAATTACTGAAATAAAAGTCTCCGGTCCTGAAAGCCCGGCTAAAAAAGCGATTCTTGCCGGTTCGGACGATTACGACGTCGTATTTACAGATTCCGCTCAGGCAGGACTTATCGCCACTCAAGGACTTTATCTCAATTTGGACGATGTGCCGGGGCTGAATTTAGATCAGCCCTATTGGAGTCAGAACGCAAATCAATCAGCGCAACTCTTGGGCAAACTGTACTTTACTACGTCAGATGCGAATATTATCACAAACGACGCTATCTGGCTGTTGTATTTTAACAAAACAATACTTCAGAATCTTGGGCTTCAGGATCCTTACGCATTAGTCAGAAACGGTACATGGACGATTGACGCAATGTACGATATGGCGAAAGCCGCCACCAAAGACATCGACGGCGACGGCAAGTTCACGGTCAAAGACCAATGGGGAATATCCACTCACAGCAGCAGTTTCCTCGCGTTTCTTGAAGGTCAGGGGGAACAGCTCGTTCAGTTGGACAATACAGGCACTCCGAATCTTGTGAACCCCGACGACAAATTTGTAAACGCATTTGTAAAAGCGCACGATTTTATGGACAAAACAAACGGAGTATATCTCCCTGCCCAGGACGGATATACCGGTTCAACTCCGGATTTGAATCATGCGTCAAAGACTTTTATGGCGAATATGTCGTTATTCTGCGGCGAAGTTCTCGCATGGGCGCGCACGTTCAGACAGATGACCGCCGATTTCGGTCTGCTGCCGTATCCGAAATACGACGCAAATCAGTCGAACTATTATACCATGATGATTGACACGGTTCCGGCGTTCGGTATTCCCGTAACAGCTCCGGATCCTGAACGCACAGGCACATTTATGGACGCTTTCACCGGAGCTTCAAGCACGACGATTATACCCGCATATTATACGGTTTCCCTTGAGGGAAAATTCACCAGAGACGAGGATTCAATCGAAATGCTTAATATTATCAGAGACGGAAGAACTTTCGACCTTGCGATTTTGTATAATTGGGGAGGCTTTTACAGTGCGCTTACGACTTACGGTATGTCTGTCAGCGGAACAAATCCGCAGACAGTCTTTGACAAAAATTCAGGTAAAGTAAACGACGCTATACAAAAGACGCTCGACGCGTATAACAGTATGCAGTAACGCGGTAAAAATATTGGGAGGAATAATTTGATATGAAAAAAGCCCCAACAAAAATATTAAAAAATAACGGCAAAGATTTTGAAATCCCATGTATCGGTTTGGGAACTTTCGGCTCGGACAAATTTTCGCCGGAACAGGTGGCAAACGCCGTCAAAGGCGCGGCGATATACGGTTACAGGTTGTTCGACTGCGCGTCCGTTTACGGTAACGAAGACGTAATCGGCAAAGTGTTTGCGGACGTCGTAAACGAGGGAATAGCAAAACGCGAAGAACTTGTCATAACGTCGAAAGTCTGGAACGATATGCACGGCAGAGGCGATATTCTGCTATCCTGCGCGAAAAGCCTGAAAGATTTGAGATTGGATTATATAGACATATATTTTGTGCACTGGCCATTTCCGAATTATCATGCGCCGGGCTGTGACGCAGACTCGAGAAACCCCGATTCGCGCCCGTTTTTCACCGACGAATTTATGGCTTGCTGGAGACAGACCGAAAGGCTTTACGATATGGGGCTTGCCAGGAGTATAGGCATGTCTAACATGACTATACCTAAACTTGAAGCCGTTCTGCCGCAGTGCAGGATTAAGCCTATGGTGATCGAAATCGAGCTTCACCCGGCGTTCCAGCAGGAAGAACTGTATAATTACTGCATTTCAAAAGGCATACAGCCCATAGGCTACTGTCCGATAGGTTCGCCGAACCGTCCGGAGAGAGATAAAACTCCCGAAGATATTGCCGCGACAGAATTGCCGGAAGTAGTCGAAATCGCAAACGCGCACAATATTCACCCCGCTCTTGTCTGCCTAAAATGGGCAGTCCAGAGGGGACATATTCCTATACCGTTCTCCGTAAACAATTACAAGAGCAATTTAGATTGTGTGTTGCCCGGCGCGCCGGGCGGCGACCCGCTGACTTCCGAAGAAATGGCGGAAATCAAAAAAGCCGACAAAAAATGCAGGCTTGTCAAAGGTCATGTATTTTTATGGGAAGGCGCGTCCGACTGGCGTGCCTTGTGGGACGAAAACGGCAAAATCCCGGGCTGGAAAGAGTAATAGAATATATTTTTGCACATTAAAAAACACCGGCTTTAAAGCCGGTGTTTTTTATATCTGCGGTCACTTCGCCGCATTATTCATATCTTCAAAGGCTGAGACGACTTTATCAATTTCCGCATTTATTTTAGGCTCTACCGCTTCAAGCTGGGAAGCAAGATCCCGGTCGTTTTTTTTGAACATATTCAGGAACATGCCGTCCCTCAGAATACTTGACCAATACGTGTCGCCTAAATCGTATATCCTGTTATTGAAAATTAAATCGAGCATCTGTGAAGATTCCTCGTCGCGGGCGTATTTTGTTTTGAGCGAAATATCATAATACGCGGGGACTACCGTCTTAGCCGACTCCGCGTTGAGAGCTTCAAGCACCGTCCCTATCATTTGCAGATTTTTAGCCGTTACCGGAACTACTCCCGGATTCCCGCCTTCAACGCGGGTATAATAATTTTCCTGATCCGCGGTATATTTCGGATACGGTATTATGCCGAAATCCGTATCTGAGCCGCGCAAATCGCCGACCATTTTAAATGTGTCGTCATAAAATAACGTATGACTCATATAATAATCCTCTTTGTTCGCAGCAAGACCTCCGCGATACCATGAGTTATTATCATATGTTATAGTAAAAATTTTGCTTATGACGGAGGCAAACTTCTCGTCTCCCATCAAAGTAAACTGCGGTATATCGTCGCTTGATTTCGATATTGACTGCACTCCGGCAGCTATCCAGAAGTCCGGCAGAACATGTTTATCCAACGATATAAGCCCGTAAATATCGCTTCCGTCCATTACCCCGTTTCCGTCTACGTCTTTGACAGCCGCTTTCGCCATTTCAGAGTATGTATCAAATGTCCAGTTTCCGCTATTGACGAGATTATAAGGACTATCCAATCCCAAATCCGAAATCATCTGCTTGTTGAAAAGCAAAACGTGCGTGTAGTCGTAAACTGATAAATTAAACGAACCGTAAGCAAAATACAGATTCCCTCCTATTGTCAGACTTTTATTAAGAGACTGACTCCAGTACGGCTTGGCAATATTTATATTGGGTATGTCTGAAAGCTTGCAAATCATGTTGGCAACCGCGAGATTCAGGGCGTCCCGGTCGACAGGTAAATATAACTCATATGCGTCCACTCCGGATTGAACATTTTTTTTAAGCGTCCCCACAGGGTCTATTGCATTTTGGGTAATCTTAACATTGAAACGGTCTTCGATTTCACGGTTTCTTTTGTAAACGGCATCATTTAACACATCTCCGGTTTGTTCTTGCGCATCATATAAGACATATAACCACGCGGCATCCTGCACAGCCATTCTGAATTCTGCGCCGCCGAAATCCTGTTCCGGCAAATTGTCGGCATATATATCTTCCGTGGTTTCTTCGGCAACGCTGGCATTGCCGTTATCTCCGTTTAAATTTCCTTCTTTTGATGTATTATCTTTTCCCGAAGCGCTTTTTGCACAGGATATGAACGCAGAAACACTAAGTAAAATCACCAAAACTAATAATATAAATTTCTTTTTCAAATTTAATAATCCTCCTGAATATCATTTAACTATACTTATCAAATATCTATAATATCCAAATATTTTCTATTGTACTTCTAAAGTCCAGTCGTATTTATCTTCGATTTTGCCCCATTGAATACCGGTCAGGGTATCGTAGAGTTTCTGAGCAATCGGTCCGATTTCACCGCCGTTTATCTCTATTATATTCCCGTTGTCGTTCAATGTGCCTATCGGCGAGATTACCGCAGCTGTTCCCGCACCGAATGCTTCGTTCAGTTTTCCGGCTTTATTTGCTTCGGTTATCTCAGATAAAGCAACTTTTCTTTCTTCAACCGTATATCCCCAGTCTTTCAATAAATGTATACACGAATCCCTCGTAACTCCAGGAAGTACGCTTCCCTCAAGACTTGGGGTTATAATTTTGTTGTCTATGACGAAAAATACGTTCATCGTACCGACTTCGTCAATATATTTTCTCTCAACTCCGTCAAGCCACAAAACCTGAGTATATCCCATATCCTGCGCCCTCTCCTGACCTTTGAGGGACGCCGCGTAGTTTGCGCCGGCTTTGGCAAATCCCAAACCGCCTCTGACTGCCCGCACATACTCATTTTCGACGTATATTTTAACCGGATCTATGCCCTCGGGATAATACGCCCCGACCGGAGACAGAATTATAATAAATAAGTAGGTTCCCGAAATTTTAACCCCGATATACGGGTCTGTCGCTATCATAAACGGGCGTATGTAGAGGGAATGATCCGGCTCTGACGGCACCCAGTCGCTGTCGGTTCTGACTATCGCCTCGATTGCGTCAAGCGCGTCCTGCGGGTCGATTTCCGGCATACAAAGGCGTTCGCAAGTCCAGTTCATACGCGCGATATTTTTTTCAGGTCTGAATATCTGTACTTTGCCCGATTCTGTCCTGTAGGCTTTAAGTCCCTCGAATAATTCCTGCGCATAGTGGAAAACCATAGCGGCTGGCGAGAGTGATATATTGCCGAAAGGCACAATACGCGCGTCATGCCAGCCTTTATCTCTGCTGTAATCCATTATAAACATATGGTCTGAAAAATGCTTGCCGAAAGGCATATCTTTCGGTTTTTCTTTCTTTTGTTTTGTCTGTTCTATTTTAATGTTAAGCATTTCGATATTTCCTCCGTATATTTTTTCTTTATTATTTTTATATCAAGTTTCTGAATATTTTTTCTGTAGGAATAAGCAAATCATCTCCGAAAATAGATGTTTTTATATTTCGTCTCCTGACAAATTCTTTGACTGATTCCAGTTCGAGAGGATCTTCTTCCCTTTCTTTTATTTCTTGTTCGGTGAAAACGCCGTATCTCTTGTCAAACGCGAACTTTCCGTCTGTCAATAAATAAACCTCGACTTCTTTGTTGGGGATATTTATAATCCAATATTCTTTTACGCCGAATTTCTCATACAGACTCATTTTGGTTATTCTGTCATGGTCGGCATTGTATTTGCTAAGAACTTCGACGACGAGATCCGGCGCGCCCTCAATATTTTTAGCCGTGATTTTAGACGGGTCGCAGACTATTTTTAAATCCGGTTTGACTTCTTTGTTCTTTTCGTCGAAATATACATCTACATTTTCTCCAAAAACAGTACATTTTTTGCCGTCTAAAAAATCGCCGAATATCCTTATTAAATTATTGATAATTTTATTGTGATTAGTTGCGGGACTTGCCATATAATATATCTTCCCGCCGATGACCTCGTATCTTATGGGTTCTCGGAATTCCAAATCCATAACGCTCATAAATGTTTTACCTCCAACCTTTATTTTATATTTCTGCTGTTTAATATATTATTATAACATAATATTTTATATTTTGCAACTTTTTATTTTAAATAAAATTTATATTATATAAATATATTTCAGGTAATATTTAGACAAATAAAAATTTTATATACGGGGGCATTATTTTATGAACAAAATAAAAGCACAGAAACTATCAGATTTTATCGCAAGTATCGGGGCAAATTCAGCCGTCCACACGCGCGGGGAATCACTTGAAACAACAATAGAACTTGCGAAATACGCGGGAATAAAATGGTTCCGTTCCGGCTACGAGGGCGGAGTGGAACCGGAAAAACTTATAAAGTTGCACAAAGAAACAGGCGCAATGATATCTTACGGGCTTGCAAGCGGCGGAAACGATATAAACCGCCTGATAAAAGGGGCTGAAGAACTCGCGGACGCGGGCGCCTTGCTCGCCCTTGATGGTCCAAACGAGCCGAATAACTGGAGCGTAAAGTATAAAGGCGAAGAGGGCGGCAGGAATTATTCATGGCGCGCAGTAGCCGAACTTCAAAGCGATTTGTACAAAGCTGTGAAGAATAACCCGAAACTCAGAAAATACCCGGTGTTTCACATAGGCGGAGAAAACGGCACGCAGACCGACAACTGCGGATTGCAGTATCTTAAAATCCCTGAAAACGTTACAGATACGCTTATGCCTCCGGGAACAGTCTACGCCGACTTCGCAAATGTCCACAACTATTTCTGCCATCCGTCTGTAGGCGGACTTATCGATAACATAACATGGCACGCCGCAGACCCGGTCCTCGAAACAGTTCCCGGAAACGGCGGTAAATTTGACAATCTGTACGGCAACTACGGAAAAATGTGGGGCGGCGGTCATTTTGACGGGTATTCCGCAGCCGAACTTATCAATCTGCCGAGAGTAACCACCGAAACCGGCGTTACAATCGGCTCATATAACGGGGCGGTCACAGAAGATATACAGGGCAAGACTATCGCGTGCATGTACTTATCGCAGTTCAAAAATAAATACAGTTATACGGCGCTGTATATTCTGCGCGACAGGGTTGACGAGGAAGGCAATCAGACGTTCGGCCTTTTCACCCCTCAGGATAATCCCCGGAAAGCCGCGCAGTATCTGCATAATATGTCGCATGTGTTAAACGGCGGAAATAATGTTGACAATAATCTTTTACCAAGGGAATTAGCTTATAATATACATAATATGTCTGATAATGTTCACGATTTGCTTCTCCAAAAGAACAAAAACGAATTTTACCTGATTATATGGGGCGAACATTTCACCGGCGGCAAAGACGAAATCGTCCTGGAATTTGATGAAATCCTTCAATCTGCGGACATATACGATACGGTTGAGGGAACAGAAATTGTAAAATCCCTGAGAGAGCCCAAAGCAACAAAACTCACGCTGGCAGATCATCCAATTATAGTGAAAATAAAAATATGATATATGTAAAAATCGTAGGGGCAAACACTGTTCGCCTCTACGATTTGAAACACGTCTATTGTTTTTTCGGAAGAATAATCGCGGCGGCGATATACGCTATAATTCCTGTCCCCGCCAAACAGCATAAAATAACTGTACCGAGCCTGACAAGCGACGGGTCAATGTTAAAATATTCAGCGATTCCGCCGCAAACCCCGCAAATCATTTTTCCCTGATCAATTCTGTATAATCTTTTACCATTCATATATAATCTCCTATCTGATATTTTTATTATTTATTTAATATTTATATTTATGCTTCCGACGCCGCCGTCGATTTTTATATTATAATCACCGGCTGACCTCCATGAATCGTTTATTTTGTTTCCGTTGAGTTTTATACTGCCGAGTCCGCCTTTTACATTATAAGCATATGCGGTTACGCTGCCGGACAAATCCATATTTATACTTCCGACTCCGCCGTTAATTGTTATATCTCCGTTGGCTTGCCCTGATACATTGATACTTCCAACTCCGCCGTCTATTTTTGTCTGTCCGTTGATTACTGCGTTAATATCGGAGCCCCCAACTCTGTTGCCAATATTAAGATTACCGGATACAGTCATATTATCCGCGCTAAAATTTCCGACTCCGCTGTCTATTGTAAAATCTTTTGCGCTTATATCATCTATGTTGATGTTTCCGATATTCCCGGTAAAATAAACTTCGTCGAATAATTTGTCCGCCGGTATATAAATATTTATCACGGGAGAACTCTTATTCCAGTTAAACAATCCTGACGGGAGCGTTATAAATCCGAACTTTACCGTGGTCGGATTATACGAAATTGTAAGAATGTTATTTGACAGGTCGCATTTAAGCTCGCTTTCTATAACGTTTTCAGCCTGAATTGAAATACTGCCTGCGGCATTATCATCGCCTTTGAAGATTTTAACGCTTGCTATAGTATTGTTTATATTAAGTTTATTTACGTCGCCCGATGTAAAATCTTCAGAAATATCAGTCGTCTTTCCGTCAACATAATTTTCCCCGAGAGCATACGCCGCTCCGCAAAATAATCCTCCTGCCAAAATAAACACCACTCCTATAATTATAATAATTTTCGCGCCTTTTTTCATAATTTTCAGATTCCCCTTCTTTTATTCGGTTGATTCGATTGAACAATTTGCCTGCAGACGATATTTACGCGCCCTGACGCGAGAATTTATTTGCTATTCCGCGTATTACAGAGCCTGCGAGTTTAAACTCCGATTTAAATACAAAGGCGGACAGTTTTGAAAACAGATATGCCAAAATCATCCCGATTCCCGCGATGATAAGTCCCGCGCCAATGGGATAAAACGCCTGCGAAAATGCAAAATGGATAAACAGAGACGATATTCCGTAACCTATGGAAACAAATCCCGCGCCGACCATTATATATCCCGCAACCGCTATTGCGGCAATCGCAAACGACACTCCCAACAATCCCATAAAAATACCGAACGCCGCCGAAGCAAGCCCGGTCGCTACAGGCAGCCAAATCGGAAACGTGCAGAGCAAAAGCACGAATTTCCACGTATTACTGCCGGATTTTTTTGATTTGTACGAGTTGCTGGAATTATCAGAACTGTTAGAATTGTTTTTAACAGTCGAATCGTTATTATTATATGTGCTCGAAACATTTTCATAAGTATAATTGTTAAAATCAATTTTAGGATTCTCAGTTTCTTCTTTCAATATGTTTTCCACTTTGATTTCTGAGCTGTCCGTACTATCGCCGTTGTCTTTATTTTCTTCTATTTCGTTTTTTATTTTATTCGCTAAATTCTCAGGAGATTCAAATTCCGATATAATTTCTTCTTCGTTGTCAGTTCCTGCGTCGGCAAAATATTCTTCGTAATATTTTAAGGCGCCTGCCCTCTCCTCGTCTGTAAGAGAGGATAAATCCTCTTTTAACTTTTGCAAAAATTCGCTCTTATTCATTTATCATTTTCTCCCTTATTTGTTTTATCGTTTTCCGAGGTCCGCTTTCCAACTTCCGAATTTCCCTGAGTTTTGCTTGTTAAAAAATCATCCAGCTTTTTTCCGAGCTTCAATCCCTCGGTTTTTAGCAGTTCTATCTTTTCGTCTATTTTTAAGCTTTCCAATTTTTCGTTGATTTTCAGGTTGTCAAATATTTCGCTCAGATATGTGTTTATATTATAGTGCGATGTGTTTCTGTTTCCGTTCTTCACGTCAAAATCCTTATCGAAAACCTTGTCTATTTTCTGCTTGTATGCTTCCCATTCTTCTTTATAAAGACTCAATAAAATTCTGCCTTTGTTTGTTATTCTATAATACCGCCTGTTTCTGCCGAGATATTCCATGTCATAGACTTCGAGGTCGTTGTCTTTTTGCAGCCGCCGCAGAACAGGATATAGCGTAGATTCCGAAATCCCGATTATATTATTTACTTCCTGAGTTATTTTATATCCGTAAGTGTCTTCTTCTGCCACAACGGACAATACAATCGCGTCAAGAAGCGAAGCGTTTACAGTGAATATCAATTCCTACACACTCCTTCTTTTTGTTTGATGATAATATTATACACCATATAATATTGTTTGTCAATAGATATTATAAAAATTTTTTATTTTTTTTGAAATATAAGGGCGAATATTATTTAGAAACGGAAATAAACTGGCTGAACAACAGAGATAAACGGACTAAATTAAATACAATAGGTATGGTAAAATCGACAGTTTTAGAAAGCGGTATGAAAATACTTTTGAACTATTGACTATTAACGCTAAATAATGTATAATATTAACTGCGTTTACTGCGAAATTTTATGAAAAAATAATTTTGGGGTTGTAAAAATGTTAGATTTTCAAAAAGAATATAGAAATTGGCTTAATAATGCCGACAGTGCGACCAGATTAGACCTTTCGTCGCTGAACGACGCAGAAATACAGGACAGATTTTACCGTACGCTTGAATTCGGAACGGGGGGATTGCGCGGAGTTATAGGCGCGGGGCTTAACAGAATAAACAAGTATGTCGTAGGACAGGCAACACAGGGACTTGCAAACCAACTTTTAAAAACCAGTAATAATTCGAAATGTCAGGGAGTCGCCATTGCATATGACAGCCGGAATATGTCGCCTGAGTTTGCCGAAGAAGCGGCGGCAGTGCTCGCGGCAAACGGGATAAAAGTATATTTGTTTGAAAGTCTGCGTCCTACGCCCGAACTGTCTTTTGCCGTCCGGTATTTAAATTGCGCGTCGGGAATTGTCATAACGGCAAGTCATAATCCCGCAAAATATAACGGATATAAAGTTTACGGAGCGGACGGTTCGCAGATTACTCCCGAAACTTCAAATATAATCTCATCCGAAATAGCCGGAACAGATATTTTCGGCGGCGTCAGACATATGGACTTTGAATCCGCAAAAACTCTGGGATTTATCGAGATTGTCGGGGAATCTATCGATCGGGCATATATTGACCGAGTGAAAGAACAAAGCGTAAATCCGAGCCTTGTTTCGGTAAAAGGCGGAGATTATACGCTTGTATATACTCCTTTGCATGGCAGCGGGAATTTGCCTGTCAGGAGAGTTTTAGACGAGATTGGATTCAAAAATGTTATCGTCGTATCGGAGCAGGAATTGCCGGACGGAAATTTCCCCACAGTAAAATCTCCGAATCCCGAAGAAAAAGAGGGATTCGCCATTGCGATTAAATATGCCGAAATACACAACGCGGATTTGATTATCGCAACAGACCCTGACGGAGACAGAGTCGGCATTGCAGTCAAAGATGCGTATGGTAAATACAGAACTATGACAGGAAATCAGGTCGGGGTTTTATTGACGGAGTATATATCAAGCCAAGGCAGTCTGCCTGAAAACGGCACAGTCGTAAAAACGATAGTGACAACAGATATGGTACGCGGAATATGTCAAAAGTACGGGCTTGAACTTGCAGAAGTTTTGACGGGTTTCAAGTATATCGGTGAGAAAATAATGGAATTTGAGGAATCCGGTGATAAAACGTTTGTTTTCGGATTTGAGGAGAGTTACGGGTATTTAAAAGGCACGTATGCAAGGGATAAAGACGCGGTAGTGGCGAGTATGCTTATAGCTGAAATGGCGTTATATTATCAGATGCAGGGTTTGACATTATATGAGCAGATGCAGAATTTATACAACGAATATGGATATTACACCGAAGATTTAATATCTGTTACAATGGAGGGCGCGTCGGGGATTGAAAAAATAAAGGGAATTATGGAAAATCTGCGGTCAGTCCCGCCAAAAAAAATCGGAGGACTGAAAGTTTCAGCTGTCCGCGATTATAAAACAGCGCAGAAACGAGACATCGTTTCAGATGAAATACAAGCGATATTTCTACCGAAATCCGATGTGCTGTATTTTGAATTGGAAAATGGCAATAGCTTTGTTGCCCGTCCGTCAGGGACGGAGCCTAAAATCAAGTTTTACCTGATGTGCCGAGGCGAATCCGAAACGGAGACCGAAAATTTGCTTGAGAATATAAAAGAGTGGGTAAAACAGAACATATAAATGAAATTTAAGAATTTCGAAAAGGAGTAACATAAATATGAAAATGAGCGGCAATACTATACTAATCACAGGCGGAGCGACAGGAATAGGATATTCTATGGCAAAATACTTTTCAGCGCGTGATAACGAAGTCGTAATCTGCGGACGACGCATTGACAGATTAGAACAGGCAAAAAAAGAGCTTCCGGGTCTTCACACAGTGCAGTGCGATGTGACAAATCCCGACGAGCGCAAAAAATTATTAACATATATGAACGAGCATTTCCCAAATATGAATATACTTATAAATAACGCAGGTATACAGCGCGATATTGATTTGAGCAAAGGCATATCGGAACTTGAATCCGGTGAAAGCGAAATACTGGTCAATTTTGAAGCTCCGGTATACCTGTCAGCTTTGTTTAATCCTATGATAACCGGAAAGGATAATGCGGCAATCGTACATGTGTCGTCGGGACTTGCTTTCCGCGCCGAATATTCGATAGGAGTGCCTCTGTACTGCGCGACGAAAGCTGCGATCCATGCCTTTTCACTTACACAGCGCAAACAGCTTACGCCTCTTGGCATAAAAGTTATAGAACTGATACCGCCCGCAGTTATATCAGAACTGAACCCTGAGGGACGTAAAAAACGAAACTCGGCGGTTTCACTGTATATGATATCTTCAGATGATTATGTCGAATCGGCGTTATCAAAAATGGAGCAGGGCGAAGATGAAATCAGAGATGAACAAAAAAGGAAATTATAATATGAACACAAATTACGATGTCATAATTTGCGGCGTAAGGGCGGGAAAAACCCGCCCTTACAAAATGGTAATTTCCGCATATAACAATTTATCCTAAAGCCGGCGCAGTTCCGTTCAGTTTGCTGTCGGTTGGGAAAGGGTTGACATATATCCGCGTGCCGAGCACGCTGTCAAGATTCAAAAGAAGACCTTTGTCGCCGTCAATCATTTTCAGTTTGCTTAGAATATCTCCGTCGTTAGATTCTTCTTCCACTTGTTCGTTTACATACCACATGATAAACTGATAGCAGGCATGGTCGCTTTCCTGCATGGCGAGAGTTGCGATACTGTTAAGTCCCGCCGTTACTTTCTGTTCGTGTTCAAGGACTTTTTCGAAAACGTCCTCAACTCCTTTAAATAAAGCGAGAGGCGCATGTATATCGGCAAAAGACGGATTTGCGCCGCGGTCTAAAACGTACTGATACATATGAATGGCGTGAGCCATTTCTTCCCGCGACTGCACATACAGCCAGTTGGCGGTGCCTTTCAAAGCGGCGCGTTCTGTAAAAGCCGACATGGAAAGATACAGATATGCCGAGTAGATTTCGGCGTTTATCTGGTCGTTTAACGCTTTTTCTAACTTTTCACTTATCATTTTATTATCTCCTCAATATGATTATTAATAAATTTTATAATATCTGAATTATACCACTCTTAACTATAATTGTCAATATTTTGAAAATTTTTTACAGTTTAATCCATAAATATTTTTATTGACAAATAGGCTTATATTTCAGACTTATTTCAAAACATACAAAAATTCGCAGGAAAAGTTGCGAATTTAATTTTTATATACATTATAATAAAACTTATGGAGAAAGATTTTATGATTATATTGGAAAATTTCAATGCCGTACTCGACTATGTGGAAGACCATATACTTGAAGAATTAGACATAAATCATCTTGCAGGCATCGCCTGTTGTTCGGTTTATGATTTTCAGCGTACATTTTCGTTCGCGGCGGAAATGTCAATCACAGAATATATCAGAAAACGCCGCCTGACATTAGCGGGAGCGGAATTACGGCGGGACGGCATAAGAGTTATAGATGCGGCGTTGAAATACGGCTACGATTCTCCTGTATCGTTTGCGCGCACATTTCAGGCGTTCCACGGAATTAGACCGAGCGAAGCTAAGAAATCCAATGTTTTACTTAAAACATTTCCCCGAATGAAATTTCAAATATATATGAAAGAGGTAAATGAAATGAGAATTATTGAAAAAAATAAAATTATTTTAATCGGCTGTCTTGGAAAGCAGGACGCAGGCGCTGTATGGGGGAAATGGGAGGAAATGACGGAAACCTACGATATAACATACGGAATAACGGATAATGAGGGAAACAGCGCCGCTTATGAAGTCCGTTTTTACACGGATGGCGGCGAACATATCTTTGCAGGCGTCGAAGTAAGGCAAATCAATTCTGCTTCATCATGGGAATATTTAAACGTGCCTGCGGCGTTATACGCAATTTTCGAAATAGACCAAAAAATAGACCAGAGATCGCAATATGATGCGGTTAATAAATGGCTTGACGAGAATAAAACAGCTTATAAACGGTTAGTATGGGACGCGAACGGTAAAGTCAATCCGTCGGAATTTGTTATATGTCAATACGACCATCGAACGGCGGGAAAGTTTAAAAAAGACCGAATTATGGAAATGTGGATACCTCTTGAAAAAACAACGTCGTAAAAATTAAGTTGTCAAATTCAGATTAGACAAATTTATGCCGAGCATCCACCAGGCTATAATATTCAAAAGCAAAAATACAACGGCAAATCCTATAACGCATCCCAAACGGATTTTATTCAGTTTTATTTTATTTTGCAAAGATTTTAAAATAATCTTCTGACTTGTTTCGTGCGTATAACGTTTATCATCTTCGGCTTTCGGATCGTATAAAAACAGGGCGAGAATGATAAATTCAACTACAAGCCAAGTATAATTGCCTACTCCCGCGCCGAAATTTGAATCGTGATTAAAGAGTGAAATAAGATTTATAATCACGAACGATACGGCAAATATGCCCATAGATATAAAAATCGTTTTTTTGACTTTTTCACCTGACATTTCCGCTTTTTGATTATATTCCCCGTGTACCTTTTTATATTCTTCTTCCGGCATTCCGCGCTCTTCTTTTGTTTTCATAAAATCATATTCTTGCGGCATATAAAACTTACCTCCAATTTCCATATATTATTTATAACAAGTTTATCACATTTTTATCGATTATGCAAGAGTTTATCATACAATTTTTTAAATTTTATGCTCGCAGTATGCGCAGTATGAAACTTCTCCAAAACCCGGTTTAACAATATTAGGCAGATATTTCTCCGTCTGCGTTATGCATTTGGGATTTGCGCATCTTTTGACGGAATTAATGAAACCGGCGGCGATTTTTTCCGCTTCTTTTTCTTTGCGTCCGGCATTTTCAAAAATTTTTATCAGCAACGCCATTCTTATGTACAAGCCGAGTTCCGCCTGTTTAAAATATTTCGCTCTTTCGTCGTCGTCCACTTCGGGCGAAATCTCTTCGTTTTTCGGAAGGGGGTGGAGAATTATCAAATCGTCTTTGGCTTTGCTTAATTTTTCTTTGTCTAAGATATATATTCCCCGCTGTTTTTCATACTCGGCTTTATCCGCGAATCTTTCCCGTTGTATCCTCGTCATGTATAAAACGTCGAGTTTGCCTATACATTCCTCGATTGTGCCGCATATTATTATCGCGTTGTTTTTTCTCAGATCCGAGACAAAAATTTCGGGAACCTGCAAAGATGGGGTTGATATAAAATAAAAAGTGTTTCCGCCGTACAAAGAAAAAGCCCTGAGAAGAGAATGAACGGTGCGTCCGTTAAGCAAATCGCCGCAGATTCCGATATCTAACCCAGTTAGTTTTTTATTTTCACCGTTGCCGATAGTACCTATCGTAAACAAATCCGTCATTGTCTGAGTGGGGTGAAAATGTCCGCCGTCGCCCGCGTTTATTATCGGGACTTCCGAATATAGCGACGCCGCGAACGCCGCGCCCTCGTTTGCGTTTCTGATAACAATAGCGTCCGCGTAATTCGCGACGATTTTAACAGTGTCCCGCAGGCTCTCGCCTTTTGATACGGAAGAAGAAGCTATTCCGTCAAAACCGATGACGTTTCCGCCGAGTTTAATAATGGCAGCCTGAAAAGAGAATTTTGTTCTTGTGCTGGGTTCATAAAACAACGTCGCCAAGATTTTACCTTTGCAACGTTCACTGTATTTTGCGGGATTCGCATAAATATCAACTCCAAGACTAAAAAGATTTTCCCATTCCGAAAGCGATAAGTCGTTAAAATCAATTAAATTATTCAACATAATTCTTAAATCCCCCGTAAATTTTTTATTTAATACTTTTCAAATATTTAATTATACATCAAGTATTGAATATTGTCAACGGGGAAATATAAAATTTTATGGCAATCGTTAAAAATATTTTTTTATTTATTTTTTATTCGATGTACGAGAAAAATTCACATAAAATGGCTTTAATTTGATTAGAATATTTTGTAAAATAATAAGGTAAGTTTATTATTTGGGCACAGAGGTGAACACAATGATTCTTTCAGATAAAACAATTCGGGAATTATTATCAAACGGTGAGCTTGGTATTGACCCTCTTGAAGATATTCAAATTCAGCCTGCAAGCGTTGACGTTCGTTTGGGAAATTCTTTCAGCGTGATAAAAAGCGGAAATAATATACTTAAAATGGACACGCCTATTGAGTATTATTCTTTAACAGCCGACACGTTTCTTTTATTGCCTAAACAGTTTGTTTTAGCGACGACAATAGAATATTTCCGCCTGCCCGACAATTTAACGGCTTTTGTTGAGGGACGCAGTTCGCTCGGGCGGTTGGGATTGTTTATTCAAAACGCAGGCTGGGTAGATCCGGGTTTTGAAGGCGAGATTACATTGGAGCTTTTTAATGCAAGCGACCATGCCATTGAACTTTGCGCCGGGCGCAGAGTAGGACAACTTGTTTTCGCCCAAATGGATTGTAAAGCAGAAAAACCGTATCGCGGAAAGTATCAGGGTCAGCGTACCGCAATGGGGTCCCGTATTCAATTAGACTATGAAGTTTAAAATAAATGATAAGTATTATATATAGACAACAAATATAAAATGATATTTGGAAGGTAATTTATGAGTAATTTTAATTTTACAGAAATGCAAAACATGCAAAAGGCTTTACAGGAAAAATATCGTGAAAAATGGACGCCGTTATCACCCGAAACAGGTCGAAGCAGTCTTTTGTGGATGATTATAGAGGCAGGCGAAGCGGCGGATATAATAAAAAAAGACGGGGATGCCGCAGTTATCGGCAATATTGAAGTACGCCGTCATTTTATTGAAGAATTGTGCGACGTATTAATGTACCTGAACGATGTTATGCTTTGTTACTCTATTACTCCCGAAGAATTAGAGAGCATATATTTGGAAAAGCACAAAAAGAACATGGAACGTTGGTAACGGTTTTTACCGCTGAAGATTATAATTAACATCTATAATAATTACAGTGACAATTTTATCTGCTCTATGTATGATTAGGAATTAATAAAAAACCAAAATAAACAAAAATATTCAGGAGGAACAGGCAATGATTAACAAAACAGAATGGGGCTTCGCGAACGGATACAAGGCTTATCTCATAACCCTGAAAAACAAAAACGGCATGAGCGTCTCGCTCACAAATTATGCGGCGTCAATAGTAAATCTCTGCGTGCCAAATAAAAACAAAGGGTTCACAGACATAATGCTGGGTTACGATAATCTTGACGGATACATAAAAGGCAAATCAAGTCAGGGCGCGGCAATCGGACGTTACGGCAACCGTATAGGAGGTGCGAAATTTACGCTTAACGGCAAAGAATATCTGTTGTATAAAAATGACGGAAATAACTGTCTGCACGGCGGAAGCGTCGGTTACGGAAAGCGCGTATGGAGTGTTTACGGTATTTCGGACGGCGACAGCCCCTCCGCAGCTTTTTCATACACAAGTCCTGACGGAGAGGAAAACTTCCCCGCCGAAGTAAAGATTATAATCCATTATACTTTAACCGCTGAAAATTCGTTGAAATTAGATTATTCGGCGGTGCCGGACGGCGACACTATTATAAATCTGACAAATCATTCGTATTTTAACCTCGGCGGGTATGACGCGGGGGATATTCTTGACACGAGTATGCAGATATTTGCAGATAAATACACGCCTGTCGACGACGCGCTGATTCCGACAGGGGAAGCCGCGCCGGTAAAAAATACTGTGTTTGATTTCACTGCGCCGAAATTTATCGGCGAAGACGTAAAGTCGGGCAAAATCGGCGGTTACGACCACAACTTTATATTGGGAGAACCGGGGATTATGCGCAAAGCGTCGGTTGCTTACAGCAGCAAAAGCGGCATAGAAATGACGACTTACACTGATATGCCAGCAATACAGTTTTATACGGGGAATTTTCTTGACGAAATGCAAAAAAATGGCGTCCACCGCGGAAAGCTCGAGGGTTTCTGCCTTGAAACGCAATTTTCCCCGAATACGCCGAATTTGCCTGATTTCCCGCAATGCGCATATAAAAAAGGCGAGGAATTTAAATTTGTCACCGAATACGCGTTTTCTGTTAAGTAATGCTCGAAGTTGATAAAAGCCATATATTTCAACTATGAGTTGCGCTATATTGAGAACGCCTCCATTGCACTCAACCATCAGGTGTGGTATAATATTTTCGAAAACTAATTGTACCATAGTTTTAAATATTATATATGTATGTATGAATGGAGGAAAATCAAATGGCAAATTTATCACTTTCAATCGGGCAAATAATTTTAGAATTAAGAAAATCAAAAGGTTCCACGCAGGAAGAGCTCGCAAATGCCGTAGGTATTTCGCCGCAGGCAGTCAGCAAATGGGAAAACGGAAGCACGCCGGACACAGAGCTTCTTCCTGCGATTGCCGATTATTTCAATGTGCCGATAGACAGGCTGTTCGGCAGGACAACGCATCCGAATCTCAGCGAGGCAGTTAATAAATATATTTCTGAACCCGGGTTTTTTAAAGGCGTTGACAGGGCATTAAACATCTATGCCGCATTGCATTGGGGACTTGCCCATTCCAATGTAGGAGAATTTTATGACCATTTTATAACAAATGACAATGTGGCAGACCATAAGTGGAGTGAAGAAGGATATTCTTTAATGACGTCAAACGGATACTGTAACCTCGTGACAAGGAAATTTTGGGAATCCATAAATCTTGATACGGCGTCTTTCGCAAGGGAATTATTTACGCTTCTGGCTGAACCGGGAATGCTCGAAGTGTTGTTTGCGATACTTCGCAGAAAACATGACGGTCCGGCAAATTTCGAGATGATAAAGACCGCTCTTGCCAATGCGGACTGCTCAGATGAGAAGATACAGGAATGTTTGGATAAACTGGTTAAACGGGAAATAATAATATCCGAAGATTCTCCTTATGATGAAATCGGCAAAATATACGGCTTCTATCCTGAACGCGGATCCGGCGGTCACTGGTATCTTGGCATATGCGCCTTAATCTGCGCCGTGCAGGTTCTTAAAATGTCTATGGCGAACAGAAACTTTGACGGATTGGGCGCGTGGCCTATAAAACTTTAAGGAGTCAGTAATTTTAAATTGAATCACAGATAATAAGAAGGATAAATTATGAGAATTAATTTACTGCCGCCCGACGGTAATGTATACAAAGCAAACTTGCATTGCCACACAAAAGAATATGATTCCGGCGCCGGATTTACGACACCGCTGCAAATAAAAGAATTATATAAATCACACGGATATAATATCGTCGCTTTTACAGACCATAACAAACTTACATATAAGGATTATCTGAACGATGATGCGTTTATGGCTCTTCCGGGATTTGAAGTAACGTGGAACGACCCTGAAACTTTAAAAATATATCATTTTAATTGTTTTCCGAAATATTGCGGCGTTAAAGAAGATTATTTCCCGTTAAATCTTGAATTTAGTCTTGAAAACGTTAATAAGCTAATTAAATCGTATGTTGACAATGATTATTTGGTAATGTATAATCACCCTGCCGCTTCGTTCCACGGTTCTACATTCTATGAAACCGATGAATTTTTAGGTTTAAAAGGTATTTTTGCGGTGGAGATCTATAATCACATCGTTGAAAAGATAAACCTCACGGGTCGGTCGGATATTTATTACGATACGATGCTGCGCAATGGGATTAAATTATGGGCGGTTGCGGCTGACGACAATCACAGCGGAAGTAAGGAGCTTGACTATCCTCCCGATTCGCCGTACAGCAAATATATGGGCGGTTTTGTGATGTTAAAAGCAGAAGAATTAAGTCATGCGTGTATTATCACTGCGCTCGAAAGCGGCGATTTCTATTCATGTGTCGGAAAGAACGGAAAAGCTCCGCAAATATACAGTATGTATATCGAGAATAATATTTTCTATGCAGATTTCACCCCTGTTAAATCCGTACATCTAAAAAATTCGGTCTGGCACTGTCCGCATAAATTATCTTTAAATGGCGATATTACCCATGTTGAATTTGAAATAGATAACGGCTGGACGTATATTCGTCTTGAAATAACAGATTCCGACGGATATAAGGCACTCGGCAATCCGTATTTTTTGAAATAATGAGTGAGGAGTTATTATTTATGAACCATATGGGAACAAAAACGCTTGAAACAGATAGATTGATTTTGAGAAAACTTGAAATTAATGACGCAAAAAATTACGCTCCGGTATATTATGAAAGAGAACTCACCGCATCCGGCGGACCGGTTTCACAAAAGCAAATTGAATCCTTGGAAGAAAGAATCAAATATTTTTCGGCAATAGATAAATATTACTGGGTCATTGCAGAAAAACACAGCGGTAATCTTATAGGCGAAGTAGTATTTTTTGACTATGATGAAAAGACGCGCTCATGTGTAATTGGTTATGAAATGTCTGTAAACAGCAGAAATAAAGGGTATATGACTGAGGCGGTTGCCCGTACTCTGCGGTTTCTGATATTTGAAGTGGGATTTAACAGAATATCGGGCGGACATCAGTCAGATAATCCGGCTTCCGGCAGAGTAATGGCGAAAGCCGGCATGAAATACGAGGGCACATTACGGCAGGATTTCATGAATAAAGACGGAACATTAGTGGATTCAATACTATACAGCATGATAAGGCAGGATATGGAGTAATCTAATTGAGCCGAATAAGCATAACCCTATCCATTCAGTTTGGTAGGCGTGATGAAGAAAATCTATATTTTTTACAAGGAAAGAATAATTATAAATTAATCTTTACCTTGTATTTTTTATATCCGCATGATATAATTTTATTAATATTAAACGAAGGGGTGATAATTATGAAACATGCAATTATAGTTACCGTGAAATCAATAAAAACAAACACAAGCGGGAGGGTGACTATATAAAACGAACAAATTTGCGTGCAAATTATTAGTTCTCAACGAACAGAGTTCGTTATATGCCCTCCTAACAGTACGGAGGAAAAATATGAATAAAAATTATATCATGCAACATTGGTATGCGACTATCTACGACCAAAAAGTTATACAAGACGATTTTCAGCATATTTTATCAATCATAGGCGATACTCCTGTAAATATTTTGGAAGTTGCTTGCGGAAGCGGTAGAATTTCTATTCCATTAGCCGAAGCAGGTCATTCAGTTACAGGATTTGATATTGACGAATATATGCTGGCGCGGATACCGCATAACACGGGATGTTTAACAAACTTTAAATATTTTAAAGCCGACGCTCTTTCAGATGATTGGGGAAATGGGTTTGATGTTGTGGTTTTAGCAGGGAACGTACTTGTCAATATTATAACCGATGACGATTACACACGGGGACAAGAACTGTTCATAAAAAAAGCAGCGGCATGCGTGAAACAAAGCGGACATTTATACCTTGATTTTGATTGTGTTAATTGGCAGGATTCGTCGCCCGAACATGATAAAGAATGGATAGTCTTTGAGGGAACTGACGACCTCGGCACATACGGGAAATATATTGTTATGAGCGGAGAATATAGCAGTAAAACACGTATTAACAAGGGCGAGCGTCGATATGAAATCACTCCAAATGGCGGTGAAATGTTCGCGGTTGTTAAGCCATTAGTGAAGCATTTCCCCACTTACGAGCAAGTTATTTCGTGGCTCGAAAAATATGGGTGGGAAATTGAATGGCAAGCCCCTGTTAGTGAAGAAACTTTTCATGCAATTATTTGGGCGAGAAAAATATAACAGGAGGATTTTATGAAATTAGTTTACAAAAACCTTGTAATCCGCAAAGCCAGATCTGACGACGCGGAACAACTCTGCGCATGGTGGAGCGACGGAAAGATTATGGCTATCATGGGCTCGCCCGACGGCATAAGATGTACGCCGGAGGAAATACGCGAAGGTCTTGACCAGACGAATTATCACATAATAGAGCTTGACGGCAAACCAATCGGCGAAATGAACTATGACGATTTCTGCCTTCCCAAGAGTATCATAGAGCGTGACGGTAAACCTATTGGCGAAATGGAATATCGTAGCATGGAGGGGGCGGCGGAACTCGGTATCAAAATTTGCGACTTCTCCGCACAGGAAAAGGGGTACGGCACGACGCTGCTCACCATATTCATTGACGCGTTGTTCCGTTATTACGGCTACGAGGAGATGATTTTGGACACAGGCATAAAAAATGAGCGTGCGCAGCATGTTTATGAAAAAAAGCTGGGATTTCGGCGTGTTGGGATGGAAAAGTGCGACAACCCCGACGAGTTGGGAATATATGCGTATATTGTATATTTCAGAATGAACAAAATCGAATGGTTTGCCTCTCGGAAAGAACCTTTGGAATACATTTACAGTGCTGAATAGTATAATCATACTCCCGTGATACGCGGAAAACAGTATTATACATCCATTGACAAAACTTAATATGTATATATGTATATAAACCCTGCTCTAGCAGACAAACACGATACAATGATTTGTCTGCTAGAGCTTTTTGGTTTCCATGACAGTCCATTTCAATCCGTATTATTTCGCAAAGAGGTAGGATGTAACATATAATATAATGATGTCAAAATTAATTGCGGTGATTGTCAACATCAAATAATGAAAAAAATAAAGAAAATATCAATCAATTTAATATAAATATACAGAGTAGGGCTATGAGATGACTATAGAAAAATCAGAGAAAGAAAAGGAGAACAGCAATTATAACAGTTCAAGGCAGCACAGGGATTTCGGCAGGCACGACATATATATGCCGAAAAATATAAACAATATATATACGGCGAATTCCGCAAGAGTATACACAGGCAGTTATGGCACGGAGAACAAATTCAGATTATCTTCTGTAAATATGGGGATAACTTGAATTTACAGAATTTGTAAATTATTTACAAGCGGTAATCGTCGGTTTGTAACTATTTTACTTCTTTTGAATGACATTTAAATCTTTGTCGAAGATTAAAGCGTCAACCGAGGTATTGAGCACATATGCGATTTTTATGAGCGACCCACGACTTACTTTTTCGCGCCTGTTTCAATGCGGTTTAACATGGAATATGAGACAGAACAAAATTATGAAAGCGAATGAAAAAGCAGATATTAAAATATCGTACCATTCCATTGGACTGTGTATTTAAAATCAATTTGAATACGATTATCGTGGTAAACATAAATTTTGTCAACGAGAGTTGTCAGCATTTCTCTTGACAAATTTTCAAATGCTACAAAATGTTTATTTTCAGAAAAGGCTTTTTTATTACATTTATCAGATTCATCCGTAATTTCATTTAATCTTAACTTCAGCAAATTAATTTCGTTTCCACATTTTTTTCGAGTATAATTATACTCTGTTTCCGTCAGTAAACCGTCTTTAAAATCATCATATAAAGAGTTCTTACGCGAGGATAACCGAGATAAATTTTGTTTTATTTCCGTACATTCCGTTAATAATTCATTCTCTTTATTATTAATTTGAGGGAAAGCGTTAATTTCGTTTTCTATACCGCACAATAATAAAATCTGTTGAGTTATTTCCATAGAAACTGCTTTTTTTAGAGTTTCTTCCGGTATATTTTTTTTTGAACACCCTGCGGATAAATGCTGCGCGTAAGTCGGACAAATAAAACTGTAATATGTTTTGCCATTTTTGGCTTCGCGATTTTTCCGGGAGAGCGTTCTGCCGCAATCAGGACAATACACAATCCCAACAAATATACTTTTTCCCCGCTCTATCCCTTTACGCATTTGTCTGTATTTATCTGTCCGTTTGTTTATAATTTCGTTGACAGCATAAAATACAGATTGTTCAATTATCGGTTCATGCGTATTTTCTACTACAAACCATTTATCTCTTGATTGATTTTTATGCTTTATCCCTGTGTTTATGTCATTTTTCGTTTTACCCTGCGCCATGTGACCGATATATGCTAAATTTGAAAAAATTTCATTGATACTATTCATATTCCATAATATTCTTTTCGCATACCGTTCGGAAGAAATAATATTTTTAGAATATAAATAATTTCTCGGAGACATAACTTTTTGCTCATTCAATTTACGGGTAATTTCCAAATTGCTTATGCCGTTAAGTTTCCATTGAAATATATCCCGTATAACCGGCGCAGTTTCTTTGTTTATTATGAGTTTATGCTTATCCTCCGGCGATTTTAAATATCCGTAGGGCGCGTAATTACCAATAAATTCGCCTTTTTTTTGTTTTGTTTCATACACGCTTTTAATTTTTTTTGAAATATCTCTCGCATATATGTCGTTTATTAAATTTTTTAGGATAAAAGTTATATTATCTCCGGTTTTTGTGGGTTTATGGCTGTCGTAACCATCGTTCACGCTGATAAAACGCACTCCTAAAAATGGGAAAACTTTTTCCAAATAATTTCCGGTTTCTATATAGTCTCTCCCTAACCGCGACAAATCTTTTACGACTATACAATTTATGTCGCCGCGTTTTACAGCTTCCATGAGGCGTTTAAAACCTTCGCGGTTGAAGTCTGTACCGCTTTGTCCGTTATCGATAAATGTCCCGCATAATTTTAAACAGGGTATAGTTTTAATATATTCGTTAACTAAAAATATCTGATTTTCAATCGCGCCTGTAACAAGCGCGGTCTGTTCATCGAACGTCCCCAG
This sequence comes from Oscillospiraceae bacterium, assembly GCA_009780985.1. GTDB lineage: Bacteria > Bacillota > Clostridia > Oscillospirales > WRJC01 > WRJC01. The sequence goes on from WQYZ01000012.1 coordinate 29,431, forward strand.
ATCTTCAACAGAAAGCCTTGCGTAAATCGCCGTTTTATAAACTTTTTCAACCGTTGTAATTTCTTTAACGCGCGATGTATTTATCGTGTTGTATCTGCTTGTTCTTGCCATTGATTGCACACCTCCCCGTTATTATACTGAATTTTGTTCAGTTTATTGGCATCGTTCAGTTCATAAAGCGTGCTTAACAAATTCGCGTCTCTCGCTTGAGCTTCGCTCAAGATAAACTCGTCTTTATATCTGAAAATTATTTCAAGCGTGCCGCCCTCGTAAACAATTATTTTATCAATGAATTTTACAATTAATTCTCTTGTGGGCTCTGTAAAATTATCATACTCCCGCACTGAACTTCGTTCAGTGATATATTCTATCCATTTTTTGGTTTCCTGACTTTTTTCATCTGATAATCTGTTGATTTCATTTTGTAGATTTTTAATCGTAGCCTGCAATTCTAATATTTGATAATCGTAATTTTTTTTGAAACTTATATATTCGTCGCGGGTTATCGCTTCGTCTTTAAAATCTCCATATAACTGCGCTTTTCGGTTTTCCAACTTATTACAGTCTGCTTTCCGCGCCTCTATTTGATTGTGCAGCTTCTGCATAACAGATTTATTCTGCAGGATTTCATTTATGCAATGCAGGATTTCATCAATATTTAAAACAGTATTGATGTGATGTTTGAGAGCGGTCGTAACGGCTGTAAACAAGACGCTTTCTTTCACTCTGATTCCTGAACAGCCGGCTCTTTTTCCATTTTTATGATTTTTCAGACAAGCGTGGCATATATATTTTCTGCCTCTCATTGTAGTTACTTTTCGTATTAAACTATATCCGCACTTTGAGCAGAACAACATACTTGAAAATGGATGTATATTTGTTTTATATGTGTCTCTGCCGAGCAAATCTGCGATAAGCATAAATTCTTCACGCGGAATTATGGCTTCATGCACATTCTCAACTTTTTCCCACTCTGATTTTTCTTTAATTACTTTTTGTTTTATTTTATAATTCGGCGTCGTTGTTTTCCCTTGAATAACTGCGCCTGTGTATGTTTCGTCCGCTAAAATACGCTTTATTGCTATTGGAGACCATTTCGCTTTTATATTTATCTTGAAACTCGTTTTAAAATTCAGCCCTATTGATTTTTTATACTCAAACGGAGACAAAACTCCTAAATTATTTAGCTTTTCTGCAATACTCTGGCAGCTCATACCAGATAACTTCCATTTAAATATATCTTTTACAACTTCGGCGGCTATTTCATCAACGACTAATTTATTCTTGTTTTCTTTAGACTTTAAGTAACCGAATACCGCAAAACTGCCTATAAAATCCCCTTTTTTGCGTTTGATTTCCAATTGGCTTCTTACCTTTTTTGATATATCGGCACAATATGCGTCGTTTATAATATTCTTGAAAGGGATGATATATTCGTTCGCAGGGTTTGTTTCATCTGCGCTGTCATAACCGTCGTTAATTGCGATAAACCGAACGCCAAGCAGCGGAAACAAAGTTCGGATATATCTTCCGGCTTCGATATAATTTCTGCCGAAACGCGACAAATCTTTTACAACAATACAATTAATTATTCCTATTTTTATATCGTCAAGCATAGCTTTCAATGCCGGTCTGTCAAATGTAACGCCGGAATACCCGTCGTCAACACGCTCTGAACATATTTTGATTTCCGGTCTGTCTTTCAGATATTCTTTGACTAAATCTCTTTGATTTGTTATACTGTCCGATTCTATTTTGTCGCCGTCCTCACGCGATAATCTTGCGTATATCGAGGCATTCCATAAACGTACTTCGGCTGTTTTTATATCTGTTTTATTCATTCGCTATCCCCTCGTAAATAATTGTTCAATAAATTAATATTCGCGTTATTTCGCGTTTATTCTGCAAAAAATTAAATTTCAAAACAGCCTAATTAACTGGAATTAATCTGTGTTGGAATTTATTTCGCCGTATTCTCCCTGTCACCGGCAACAAATGAATCCATATGTACGCAAATACGCCCGCAGAAATATTTTCGCGGGCAGTATTGTTTTCTTCATAACTTTTATGTTATACTGTATTATATTACATATTTTCTGCGTTCGGCTATTTTTAACGCAGGATAAGAGAATTTATATTGAGCGAGGTAAAGATGAATGTCACTTGACAATAGAATTTCACAAAAAATATACGGATTATACCGCATTGATAAAGACAGCATAAAATCGCTAAACGAATATGGAGAATTGTTTGAATGCGCCATACAGGGACAACCATTCATATTGAGAATGACCGATTATAAAACTTTTGAAGAACAGAACGCCGAAGCGGATTTTATAAATTATCTGTATGATAACGGAGTAAACGTGGCAAATGTTATCCCATCCGAAAACGGTAATCTGGTCGAAAAAATTGAGCATGTCGGTCAAGAAATTTATGCGGTTCTGTTTAGTAAAGCAAAAGGACACCATGCTACGTCTGAGGAGTGGAACAGTGCGCTTATAGATAAGTGCGGGCAAATAATCGGAAAAATGCACGTATTGTCAAAAAAATACCCCAATACTTCAAAATCGTCTATTATAGATTGGTATGAACACGATGAAATGAATTATTTAAAGCACGTGCCGTCGAAGCATACGGTGATTATTGAAAAATGCAACGCTCTGTTTGACGAGATAAAAGCGCTGCCAAGAAACGAAAATACATACGGCTTGATTCATTCGGATGTTGCTCAAGTAAACTTTTTTTTGGACAATGACAGAATAACGCTCATTGATTTTCAGGATTGTGAACATAACTATTTTATTAACGATTTAGCGGTAATGATTTATTTTGGTATTGAGGATTCTTTTAACGGGAATGACATCAAATCCTACAGCAGTGAATTTATCGCTGCGCTTTTAAAGGGATATTCAAGAGAATGCACAATAGAGCCGTTTTGGATAGAGAAAATTCCGCTGTTTTTGAAATTAATAGAGATACATCAATTTGTTATGTTTTATTGTTACTGGGATGTTGAAACATTTGACGAGGACCGAAAGGCAAGGTTAAATATATACAGGAAGAATATAGAATATGATATTCCTGTTCTTGACGTAGATTTTAAATCATTCTATTGGTAATAAGCATATATGCGGTGAAGCTGCGCCGTTTTAAATCAACTACGTATTTTTATATTAAGCACAATAGAAAAGAGGATTATTTATGTATAAATCAGAATTTAGCGATTTGTATTACCGAGAGGAGGAATGCGAATGTTTTGCGATATTAAAAATGATATAGGGAATCCGACTGTGCGTAAACTTGTAAGCGGAAGCATGTGGGACAAATCTACTGAGGCAATTGACAAAAGAGCTGCAGAATTTCAACGCAGGGAAGGAACCCTGATTTACGTAGGGGCGGATGGTAATCCGCCCGTGATTTTACGGGACGATTACTTAAATTCAACGAAGTTGAATTTGTGTCCCCTACAGTTTCCGGACAGATCTAACGAATATGTCGGTAAAGTCATTATGCTTATTCATTCAAACTTTTCAAGCCCGAATAATGCCTGCCCCTGATAAGGTCGGCGGTAATCGAAATACATTCGCCACCATTTGTCAATCCGCCGTTTTGAATTTTCATCGTTTAGGTTATCTCTTAATTTGTCTAAGTCCTGTTTCGCGTTCCAGTTGGCGACATAATTCTCAAACATGTTGTCTGTTTCGCTCGCCATGAATTTTAAATAATATCCAAGCGAGTTGAAAATATCGTTCAGTTCTGAAAGCGGTAAGACTTCACCCTCAAAATCTAATAGTTCCTGCGGCGGATTCGGTATTTTTGAATATACTTTTTGATATGCTAATATACCGTATTTTTTTAAAAATTTTTCACCTAAAACGAATGTATTTTGTATTGAGTTGATAGTTTCGCTGCAAATCACAACGTCATATTTTTCATCATCGTTATAATTGGTAACATCTTCGCAGATTAATGAAATTTTTTCAACTCCCGCCCGTTTTAGCCGTTCTTTGCCTATTGAAATAATATCTTCACCGAGATTAACGCCGATGCCTGATATTCCAAAGGCTTCGCTCCATACTTTCAATACCGTCCCGAAACCACAGCATAAATCAAGCACTTTACTTTTTTCATTTAAACCGGCTTCATATCCGAAACGGACTAATTCATCAACTGGCACCCAACTTATGAGATGTTTGTTATCTTCGATTTTTTTAATAATATTCTGATAATAATTCAATTCATCACACCTTTCTTTTGCGGATAATATAATTCTCTACATTAAACCTTATATCATATTTTATATAAAGGTTTTAAGTGCTCGAACAAAATTTAACGTAATTCATCTGCCAGAACGTCTACATTTTCATAAAGCCAATTCGTGACATTAATAATCAAGTCGCGTATAGGTTTATACGCATTGGGAATATTATCGTATTCAGCCGGATTATAATTCCATATCATATGCTGAAAATAAAATACATATGGCATCATTTCTATATCATAATCGTTCAAAGGAAAATATTTCAAGTAATTATTTATATACCGTTTCAGTCCGTCGCTGTTAATCTCACCGTTGCCGCACTCAGGAGCGGCAAAAACATATGACCTTATTACCTCAAAGCAAATAGGCATTCTGCACGCCGAAGTCCAGTCAATCACTGTAAGATTTTCGCCGTCAGTAATTATCTGTCCCATATGAAAATCTGCGTGCGAATTAGAGTATGTCAATCTATTTATGTTAATATCGAACTTTGCCACCCGTTCCAAATACCGCACACGCTCTTCCAAATCAGAAATCAACTGCTTATCTTTTTGCGTAGTTATTGCCTCGTTTAATTTTTCGGTATAATGGTCTTTCAAATAATTTATAATGTTTTTGTTAAGGAAATGGTCGCTCATGACCGATTTTAATTCGCCGTAATTTTTAAGAACATCGTGAACTTTGCCGATTGTTACCGCCAATTTTTCTAAAAACCATTCAGTCGCGGTATTTACTTTCCAAGTTCTGCCTTCGATGAATTCCTGAATATGAAATTGCATATCTTCTGTTTCGACATGATACATTCCGCCGCTTGTCTTTAACAGCCTTGGCACGCTGATTCCGTTGTCATACAAATATTTTGTCAAATGTCCTTCCTGTTCCATATCATGGTCGCCAAGATGAAGCGTTTTAACGACATATTTTCCTTTATTCGTTTGCATAGTATAAATTTCGCAAAACTGCCCCTCGATTAATTGTAAATCTTTCACTTCCAAATCATAGTTATCCGAAATTAATTTGTTTAACATTATATTATCTGACATTATTTCCCTCCCTTAATCTGAATCCTCCGCCGCACTGCATTATGCCGTCTGATAAAACATACTCTACGAGTTTTTTTCTCAAACGCGTATCCGTCGGTGCGTCTTTTATATTATCTTTTGTTATATTGACGAAAACATGGTCAAGCCCGTCATAATTCTCCCAGTATCTGGTTACTGTAAAGAGACTCTGAAATTTCAGGATATTGCTGTCAGACAGCAGCAATTTTCCAAATGCGGGATCAAACAGCCACGAAAAACAGCCGAATGCTTTGAAATCAAAATTTAACACTTTCGGGAAAAATTCTTTTGCAATTTCAAAAGATTCAAAGCAAGCGGATTCGTCCAATCTTCCGCCGCGCGGAATGTGAACGCTCAGAAAAGGGTCTCCCATTTTTAATCCGATTTGTAATGCTGTCGGCGTCAAATGCCAGTCGATAATATACGCGATTTCAAACACCAACCTGCCGAGCCTGAACATTCTGCCGCGCAGATGATGTATAAGCCAACTATACCCGTCAAATCCCCATTCATTCCCCTCTTCGTGATGTTGGTTTATACTGATGGATAATTCGGTTATTGTCGCGATTAATATATCGCGCGGAATCATTTTTTCTTTGTATAATTTCTCCATGTCCTCGATTGCCAGAGTATATACAAATGCTCCGAACTGCGCCGATTTATCTTTAAATTCTTCATTGACGGCGGAGTATATTTCATCGGGGTTTGTGGAATCAAACGATATGTTTGCGATTTTGTTTTTAATTTTCAGGGCTTCGGAAAGCATATTTTCATCTGCGCATATTTTTTTTGCGGCTTCGCTCAGGACTTCCCTGCCGTCCTCGCATAAATTGTAGTATTCAAGATACTTTTCAAATTTTTCTAATTCGTTAATAGTTAAATTCCTCCCATATAAAGTTCGTTTTTTAGAATATTTGGGCATAAAAATACCGCAGAAAGCAGCCCACACATGACTATTTCTGCGGGAAAGGCATAAAAATAACACACCCTAAAGTGTGCCACTATATCTGTTACAGAACTATAGTATTCACGAAAGGTTACCATAAACTCAGCAAAGCTGAGTTTTCTACGGCATAGCACAAATACTTTTATATAATTCGCTATCCCGATTATTCAATTTATAATCGACCTCATATTAACTTTTTCCATTTGTACGCTCCTTCTGCTACGCTCTAAACATAGCTGTTTATTTTTGGTCAGAGTAAATCTAAAAGTTTACTTTATATTATCATATAAATAAGATTTTGTCAAGAGAAAAAAATGAGACTGATAAAATTATTTTTTATCTTTCCAAAATAAAAAAAGATTGTCCGCATTTTACGCAGACAATCTTGGTATTTTTATGTTTTACTTATTTTTATTTCAAAAAGCCGTATCATATAAGTTTTATCGAAAGTGCTATAATATCATCAAACGCACAACATCCAGCTAATACTGTATTTGTCCGTCACGAATGCAGCCGAAGATGTCCAACCCCAATCTGAATGGAGTTTATAGTCTTTTCCTTCTTTTGTAAGAATGTCATACGCCCTGCGTAAGTCTTCTTCGGTTTCCAATCGCACACAGCACCCCTGCAATGGATACTTGTCGGCAACGGGTTCTTCTTCCTGCCGCAGCAAGATAAAAAAACCGTTGACTTCTATCCCAATATGAGCGGCGCCATTCGGATAGTCTTCGGAGACTTTTTCAACTCCAAAAGCTTTGTGATATAATTCATATGCCTCGATAGGCTTACTCACATTAAATATGTTATAAAAATGTGGGAGTTTTCTGACTATATCCGGCTTTTTCTCTAATTTCCCCGTGATTTCCAGCAAACGATTAACATTAGACGAATTGCCGTCGTAATTGATGTTGACAATCTGGGCTTCGATGTCTTTCGCTTTTTCATAGAGCTGCTTCACATCGCTGTCATTACTGAAGTCGGCATCTTTGATTTGGCGTATAAACTCTAAAACAATTTCTTTCAATTCATGAAGAAGGGCAACTTCGTCGTCGATATCGTTTACTTTCTTATCCAAAATTTCCAATACGACATTTGAACCGGAGATATCGAACACACGTCTAATATCTTTGATACTGATGTTCAGCCTGCGCAGGATTAAAATTTGCTCCAGTCGTTTGATTGCGGATTTATCGTATAGCCGATATGCATAGTCGTCGCTTCGGGTGCTACTTATCAAACCCATATCCTCATAATAACGTAATGACCGCGTCGTTATTGCGTATCTTTCCGATATTTCTGAAATTTTAATTAATTCGTTCATAACTTTTTACCTCTTTCGATTATTATTTGTTTAAACATGACTATATATAATTCTTGTTTAAATATATTATAATATTTTACCCAACGTCAAAGTCAAGAGGGTTTTATAATATTTTCAAAAATATTTTTTAGAATATTATATAATTTTGTATTTATATATCATATCATCAATAACAAACGATGTAAAGATAAATCTTATTCTAAGAATATCTTTTACATAAAAAATGCTATATGACCTTTATGAACCGCGCAGATTAGTTTTTTATCGTACTTAAACCCATAACTACGATCCCCCCCTTTTTTTACCCCCTAACACGCCTACACACAACGGAAATAGAGATATATAACGTGAAAACATTCTCGAGAAATCGAACGAAACGGTAATTAAAGGTACATAATGGACATGTTATATTAATAGTTTAATAAATTATTATTAACATATTTGTACTATGTTTGGTATATAATACTTTTATAAAATAAAAATATTATAAAAATAAAAAATATACGGAGGATTTTAATATGCCGGAACTCACAGGATTCGAGCGCACGAAACTTCTTTTTGACCATAAAAAGCCTGACAGGATAGGACTGTATGAACATTTTTGGGGAGATACATATAAAGACTGGTTCGAAAAAGGCAAAATTAAAGAGGGAACTGATTTTACCCTGCATTTTAACTTTGATATAGCAATGTCCGGGTGGTTCAATTTCGCCGGGGATATGAATTTTCAGCCCGTAGTAGTCGCAGAAGACGAAGACACAATCACGGTAAAAGATCAGAATTACGCAATTCTTCGCCGTCATAAAAAGCACGACACAACTCCGGAACATGTCGGATTTACGGTAGACTGCCGCGAAAAATGGGAAGAACTGATTAAGCCGAATATATTCGCCGACCCGAAAAGAATAGACTTCAACGGATACGCAAACGCAAAAAAATATGCCGCCGAGCACGACAAATATTTTATGTGGTCTGGCGTAAACGTATTTGAGCTTATTCACCCCGTATGCGGTCACGTCAATATGCTCATGGCAATGATTGAAGACCCGGCCTGGGTGCGCGACATGTGTCAGACATACGCAAAAGCCACAGTTGGAATGTGGGAGATGCTGTTTGACAAAGAGGGGCTTCCGGACGGCATATTTTTCTATGAAGACATGGGATTCAAGGGCGCGCCGTTTATGTCGCCCGATATGTACAGGGAATTTATAATGCCCGCGCATGAATTGACGCTTAATTACGCGCACAGCAAAAATCTCAAAGTGATGATGCACTCGTGCGGATTTGTCGAGCCGCTGCTGCCGCATATGATTGAAGCCGGCATAGACGGATTGCAGGTCATAGAAGTTAAAGCGGGTATGGATCTGCTCAGGATTTTCAAAAATTTCGGCGATAAAATCGCGCTTATGGGCGGTATCGACGTCCGCACGCTCTATTCCAACGACAAAAAAATAATCGACGCGGAACTCGAAAGTAAAATCCCCACGGTCAAACAGGGATACGCGTACTTCCTGCACTCCGATCACTCTATTCCCAAAACGGTCGAGTATGAAACATATAAATATTTCATAGAAAAAGGGCTTGAATTAGGGAAATATTAAAAATATAAATTTTTATAAAGAACGGGGGATTAAATAATATGCCAAGTTATGAAAAACAAAAAGAAATTCTGCAAACGCTCGCGAAAAAGGTCGCGGAAATAAGCGTCCTGCCTATACAGGAAAAAACTTTTGAAGCGTGGAAAGGTTTGAACTCACTCAAACCCGAACGTCCTATGTTTATGATTGACCAGCTTCCGTGGGGGGAATTAAACAGGGACGGCGAAATGAATCTTGAATGCGAAGACTGGCTTCTGCGCCAGTTTGAATGGAATCTACGCGAAACCCTCTACAGGTGGAATCACATTCAGGACGACAGGGTTGTCACTGGGACGATAAGAGTGCCCAAAGCTATAAGCAATACCGGCTTCGGCATGTATATAAAAGAAGATGTGATAGCCCAAGCTGAAGGAACAGGCGTTTACAGCCAGCATTATATAGATATTCTCAAAACCGAAGAGGACATAGAAAAAATACAGACCCCGAAGATTTCGGAGGATAAAGCCGCGTCAAAACAATGGCTCGAAACGGCGAAAGATATTTTCGGCGGGATTTTAAAAGTAACTCCGGGCGGAATAAACGCTGAATACGGTCATGTCTGGGACGTTGTCAGCACATGGCACGGCATTGAGGAGTGCATATTGGATATAATCGACAGACCGGAGTTCATACATAAAATCATGGATAAAATGTTCGGACTTTTCCAATATCAGCTGGACGAATACGAGAGGCTTGGGCTTATCGACGTCGGACAGCCGCTCATTCACTGCACGGGCGCATACAGCGACGAAATACCGGGATTCAAAGGCGAAAGCGAAGAAGAACTCGAAAAACTCAGGTATTCCGCAAAAAACATATGGACAATGGGAGCCGCGCAGTTATTTTCAATGGTATCCCCTGAAGTTCACGACGAGTTTGAAATTTCGTATCAGATGAAATGGTATGCTCGTTTCGGGCTTGGGTATTACGGCTGTTGCGAACCTTTGCACAGGAAAATCCATATTATCGAAAAACTGCCGAATGTACGCAAAATTTCAATGAGCCCGTGGGTCGATATGGAAACAGGCGCGGAAGCTATGGCGGGACGCTTTGTCTTTTCGAGAAAGCCCAATCCGGCATTTTTGTCAAGCGATACGGCATGGATTCCCGACCTTGTGCGCAAGGATTTGACAGACGCATACACAATCGCCGGAAAATACGGCAATCCGTGCGAACTTATACTCAAAGACGTCAGCACGGTCGGCAACAAGCCGGAAAGATTGTGGGAATGGGCGCAGATTGCAAAAGAAGTCTGCGGGAGATAGGATTTATTGCCGTAGGGGCGGAATCTATTTCCGCCCGTTAACCCCCCGATTTTGTTTTATATCGGGCGGATATTGAATCCGCTCCTACGGATTCGGATACATTTATTGTATAAATGCGCTATTTTTTGTATTATTCGACCGGATTTACAAAATACTGTTGACAGTACACAATGTACGGTGTATAATATAAGCGTACTCTTGCAAGGTATAAAATATAAATTTATTTTATTAAAAAGTATAGGAGAGTTTGTTTATGGACGAAAATAACGATGATTTTGGTAATCTTATGGATTTACTTAAGCCAAACCCGCAGCAGGAAAATAAAGATGATTTTGACAACATTATGGATTTACTCAAGCCATCGCCGCAGAAAGAAGAAAAACGAGAAAATTCTGATTCCAAACTTGACGAGATAAAAACCACGCTTCAAAAATTGCAGGACGAAATCACGCAGTTGAAAAAAGAAAAAGAAGATGTAAAAAACGACGGCAAAGAAGAAGACCCTGCGTTTGATTCTAAACTTACCGGAGTCACAGATTCTGTGGGAAAATATGCGGCTCAGGAAATGAATAAATTTTTAGATGAAACCGAAATGAAAGCAATTGGTATTTGTATATGTAAATCCAAAATTCCCGGAGGTAGCGGTACAACAATGACAACATCATGTCTCAAATCTTTCGATGGCATAAGCGAAGAAGGCGTAGCAGCAGCCGTCGAAGTATTCACAAATCCCAGAAGAATCGCTATTCTGAAAGTCTTGATTGCCCAGCCTCTTACGGCTACCGGAATCACCCAAAAAACCGGGCTTGTCGGAGGACAGTTATATCACCATTTATCCGCTCTCGAAAATGCAGGGCTAATCGTCAAAGAAGACGATATATACAAAGCTGACGGCGGCACATACGGACTGCTTATCAATCTTTATACGGTTGTAGGCGGAATGAAATTGGCGAAGGAATAGAGTTTTAGATTGTAGGGGCGGATTCCCGCCGAACGCGTTCGGCGGGAATCCGCCCCTACAATCTAAATTATATAAAATTTTACAGTATCAAATTTGCGGGCGGAAATGGATTCCGCCCCTACGCAATCGTAAATTTTTAATTTCACAAAAAATTTTTCTTGACAGAATATAAAACTTATGCTATAATATTACAAATATTAAAAATATCCTGAGACAACAGGTGCATATAAATTAAATTCTATGAATTTAATTTGCGTAATTTTGCCTGTCGAGGAGAAAAAACGAATTTATATTCCTGAATATTTATATAGTTTTCTCTTTGCGGTGAAGTTTGTCGTTAAACGTCAGTCATCATCAAAGGGGATTTTTTATTTTAATTTATAGAGTGAATAGAGGTGAATCAGTAAAAATGCCGAATGAAAAAGTGCTTGAAGAAAAAAAGCAGATGGTCGCGGATTTGACGGAAAAATTGAAGAACTCGATAGGCGGAGTCTTGGTCGATTATCAGGGAATAACAGTTGAACAGGACACGAAGATGAGAACCGAACTCAGAAATGCCGGAGTGGAATATTTCGTATTTAAAAATACTTTGGCAAGACTTGCGGTCAAAAATTGCGGATATGACGAACTTATCCCGGTTCTCGAGAAAATGACCGCTATTGCCGTCAGCCCGAAAGACCCTGTCGCTCCTGCAAAAATACTCACATCTTATGCCGAGAAGATCCAGACGTTTAAAATCAAAGCCGGGTTTGTAGAGGGCAAAGTCATAAACGAAGACGGCGTAAATCAACTCGCGACGCTGCCGTCGAAAGAAGAACTTGTCGCAAAGGTTTTGGGAAGCCTGCAAGCTCCTATTTCCGGACTTGTCACCGTTCTTAACGGAAATCTGCGCGGACTTGCCCGCGTATTACAGTCTATACACGATAAAAAAGCCGAAGAAGCGTAATTGTGTAAAAATTATTTATTAAATTATTGAAATCATAAAATTAAATTTTGGAGGAAAATCAAAATGGCATCTGAAAAAACATTAAAATTAATAGAAGAAATAAAAACCCTCACAGTTCTCGACTTAGCTGATTTAGTAAAAGCTCTCGAAGAAGAATTCGGAGTTTCAGCGGCTGCTCCTGTAGCCGTAGCGGCGGCTCCCGCGGCAGGCGCGGCGGCTGCTCCGGTTGAAGAAAAAACGGAATTTGACGTTATTCTTAAAGCCGCAGGCGAGAAAAAACTTGAAGTTATCAAAGTCGTCCGCGAGCTTACAGGTTTAGGTCTGAAAGAAGCTAAGGATTTGGTAGAAAGCGCGCCGAAGCCCGTTAAAGAAGGCGCTTCGAAAGACGAAGCAAATCAGATAAAAGAAAAACTTGCTGCGGCTGGCGCAGATGTAGAGTTGAAATAATAGAAATTCTTTAAATAATTTTATAATTACAGGGAATATCGGCACATATGTTCGAAAGTGTTCCCTGTAAATTTTTTTATATAAAAGTAGTATTAAAGTGTGAACGATTATTAATTTTTGCGTTTCAGACCCCTCAAAATTTTAATCTATCAAAATTCAAAAGCCGCATTTTTCTATACAATATATTTTTGAAGCCGGAAAAATACAAAAACAGTGTAAAAAAAATATATTTATTATGTAATTTATTCCTTGACAAATTAATACTTATTGTATTATAATAGAGAGGTCGTGAATTTATAAAAACACTATATGTTGTATTAAAATAAATTTAATTTAATAAATATATACTAAATACAGTGCATACATTTAAGATTATATTTAGTTATATTAAACTGCGCAAATCAGGGAAAATATAGAAAAATGAGAAAAGGAGATTTAAGCAATGGTTACCAAAATAATTAAGCGAGACGGGAGAGAAGTACCGTTTAATATAGAAAAAATAGCCAATGCAATATTCAAAGCCGCAAAAGCGATAGGAGGCAGCGATTACGACAGCGCATTGGAGCTCGCGTATAAAGTCGCCGAAGAAATCGAAAAAGATTACGAACGCACCAAAAGACTCCCTACGGTAGAGCAAATTCAGGACGTGGTGGAAAAAGTCCTGATGAAATCCGGTCACGCAAGAACCGCAAAAGAATATATACTGTACAGAGCGGAACGTAACAGAATCAGGGAAATGAACACCCGTCTTATGAAAATATATGAGGACATCACTTTTACGTCGGCTAAAGACAGCGACACTAAACGGGAAAATGCGAATATTGACGGCGATACGGCAATGGGAACAATGCTTAAATATGGTTCAGAAGGCTCAAAACAGTTCTGCGAGATGTTTATACTCGACCCTAAATTTTCAAAAGCCCACCGCGACGGAGATATACATATACACGATTTGGATTTCTATTCGCTTACGACGACATGCTGCCAGATAG
>WQYZ01000013.1 GCA_009780985.1 Oscillospiraceae bacterium
AATTATTTTGATATTTTCTGAAAAATAATACATATCTGAGTATAAATGCGCTGACTGCCAGCGTTATAAGCCAAAGTCTCGGATCACTTTCTTCGTCGCCGGTTTTCGGCGGGTTTTTTACAGGCGGGTTTGACGGGTTGTTATTGCCCGGCGGACTGCCGCCGTTATAATCCGGAGGTCCGCCCGATGCTGGCTGAGTTGTAGTTTCCGGGCGGTTGGGCACCAACGGTATGTTTCCTTCGGGGAAGTGACCCGGTTCCGGTTCTGTAGTTGTCACCTGACCGCCAGTAGTCGGCTGAGGCGGGGTTGCGGTTGACGCCGTAGGTTCGGTAACCGAAGGTTTTGTTGCGGACGGCGGCGTCTGGGTAGTCGGTTCCTGGCGTGTGGGTATTATCGGCGGCGGTTCTGTAGTGTACGGAGGCGGTGTGACCGGCGGCACAGGCGGCGAAGTGGTTGTAGGCGGCGGCGTAGTCGACGATTGTTTTGTGTTAGTTATTATAAAACCTATGTTTGTGCTACCGCTTACTGTTTTTATGTATCCGTCAGGCACGTTAATCTCGTCTACTGTCCACTTGTCGTTCTTATCCAATCCGGTCCACGTATAAGTCCAGCTATTGCTCGAACTAAGAGTTATCGAACTGCCGTAAGGAATATTATTACGGTACAGCCGAACTGTGACTCTGTCCGGGTGACTGTTTTGAGGATAGACGTTTGCCCACACTTTTGATACTTTTAAAGTTATAAGCGCATTGCTTTTGCCTATAAATTCATTGTTCACCTCACGAAATTCATTAAAACCGTATGTTACGCTGCAAAACGCCGCCGCCAAGAGTATAATTATCGTCGCAAAACGGAGTAACCGGTACGCTTTTAAGTTAAATTTTGACATTTCGGCACCCCCTACCTCAATAATTATGCCTCTGTTACCATAGTTCCGGAATCGCTGTCAGCAGACATCTCATCTGCCGGATTTCCCTCCGGCGCCGGGTTTTCATTTCCAGATGTTTCGTCTCCTGCGGGTTCTTCAATTGCAGAGCTGTCCCCTTCAAGTTCGTCATCCGCCGGGTTTTCTTCGTTTGCGGCATCCTCGCCGTCGAGAGTGTCAGTTCCATTGTCTTCATCTCCTGATGTATCGTTTTCTGCGGAGTCTTCGCTTGCAGGGTTTTCATCTGGCACTGTGACATCTTCGTTTGAGAGGTCTGCGCCTTCTAGTTCTAACGGTTCTGCCACCATTGCTATTGCATTTTCCGCATTTGCCGTACTTGCCAAAGCCACTATGCTGGATATTACTGCCTTGCCTGCCGTTGTAGCTTCAGGAAAATGCTTGCCTGAGCCGTCTACAGATTCCGCGCCTTCAGTCCACATGCGAATGTCTTTGATGTCAACCGCTTCAGATATAACGTCAATAGCGTAATAGTAATCTGTGTCATTCAAACTTGGATCGGTGTCAACACGGTTGAGTAACAAACCTGTTACTTCATCTTTTTTCAAAGGCTGCGACCAGTAAATATATCCGTCGTTATCGAAAATCCAGCCTTTAAATGCGGATTTTTCCGCTGTGCTCATGCTTAAATAGGTTTCTACTGTAATAAGCTGATTTGCCGTTATGAGAGGAGTCTGTCCTACGCCGGGCGTCCCGCCGTTGTAGATGTTGGTATCCTGAACCACCGGTTCGGAACCGTTGGCAGGCATGTAATACTTTTGACCGCCCATTACCCAGTTGAAATATTTGTGGAATAAATCTCCGTTGTCATTAGAGTTACCGCAGTCAGCATAACTTGTTTTGTATACATGAGATTTCCAGTCTATAGGATCGGAGGGTCTTTCATTACTTGTAAGATCCATAGTCTCGTTCAGTTTCACGCGGATAAACAACTCGCCTGTCCCCGTGTTTTCCACATACACCTCTTTTTCACCGGTATTGGGGTTAAAATCATCGTGCAAGACTTCGCCGTTTTTTGAGCCGGTAAATTCGTTGACCTTATGTACCATCTGCTGCCATGCGAATGTGCCTGCCACCAGAAGAACAGCCGCGACTAAAACTGTGATAAAAATGAGCGGTTTTTTTCTTGTCGCCATGTTATTATCATCCTTTCTATGCGGGTTTCCCCGCTAATTTAATTATTTTTATTTATAAAAAACCGAAATTCCCTATTCCCGCGCGCGCTTCTAAGAGAAACAAAGGAACAGGGCGCCGCGGTTTGTATAAATCTTAAATTTTAACCGGATTGACTTAATCAACTTTTGAAAAATCAAAAAATTTTCAATTTTTTAGATTTTTCTGTCAAGTTGATTTTTTCTTTCGGCTTTACAAACAGTAAGCGAATAAGGAATGAAAAACCGATGAACAATCCGAATATGATAAACACGATGTAGATATTTTCTTTCAGGGATTCTATTATTGCGCCTACAGCCGGCACGTGAAAAACCACTTTGCCGACTACGTTTGCCTCGTATACGATGTCCTTATCAGGGTCTGCGTTGTTTACGCCTTTTGTCTGAAATCCCCTCTCTCCGCTGTTATCGTAATTCTCGTATATGTTGATTATTTTATGGGTGATAGACGTTTCGGCGTCGCGCATATAGGTTATATCATCTCCAATTTTGAGTTCCCGGGGATCTGTATGGTCCACTAATATGAATGAGCCTCTTGGGATTTCATCCTGCATACTGGAAGTCAGAACAGTGAAATAAGAAAACCCCATAATCGTTTTCGGCGCGCCGTCTTTAGGGCCGGATGTCAGAATTGAAAACAGAATTGTAATAATAGCCGAATAAAACAGTATGTCTGATATAATGCCTAACAAGCCTTTTTTCTTCTTGGTCTTTTTAGGCTGGTCAGGTTTCTGCTCAAAAATCTTTCTCAAATCTGTAAATTCTGTTTTGGCAGAACGGTTATTATCATCGTCCGTTTTAAAGAATTTGGCGAGTTCGCCGAATACCGGAGGTTCTGTGTCTATAACTATCGGTTCTATCAATTCGACGGGTTCTATAGATTCATGTTTAACCGGCATTTTCGCGGGCTCAAATAACGAATTATACCCGTTCGACGAGTTTTGCCCGGTAAATTCAGGAGGCTCTATTTCTATTTTTACAGGGTCTATCAATTCAAGCGGCATAGTGTGATGATAATCCTGATAAGCATGCATATCCTTTTTTATGGATGAATCAACATTAGCTTTATTGAATTCAGGAGGCTCTATTTCTATTTTTACAGGGTCTATCAATTCAAAGCGCTTATCCTGATAATCTGTCGGTATTTCCGTTCGAAACCCAAGATTCAGATTGCGCGGCGTTCTCAAATTCATTTAGATTTCCTCCTAACTCTGTATTACTGCGAATTACCAAAAACTTCTGTACATCTGTCATTGCTTTTTCTATTGTTTTATATACATAATCAATACTGTTTTTTGTCTGTTCGATAATTCTGGCTTCTTCGTTATAGGCGTTGTCTATAATTTCCTGCGCCAGTCTTTCCGAATCCATCAAAGTTCTCGCTATAACATTGGCATTCATTCCAACTTGTTTATCTGCTTCCAATTTTTTATAATCCTGCATAAGAGCGTTATATTTGTCGCATGTTGCAAGATATTCATTATAAGCCTTCTGATATGCTTCCGTTAATCTGTGGATGTAATTATCCACTTGTGCTCTGTCATATCCGTCATTTTGTGCAGTGAAAAATATTTCTGCCATAATTACTTTCTCCTTTCGTTCTGCCTCCTGTATGTTTTTATTATAATTTTTAAAGGAACCTCAATGTCAATAGGTTTTTCAACATTTTTCAAAAAAATTTGAAATTTATATCATAATATATGTAGAAAAATTTTAAAACACTTGATTATACCAGTTGTTTTTATAATAAAAAAATGTTTGAATTTTACTTTTTCAGCATATTTTTCAGACGAAATTTTCTATTTTTTGCCAAATTATAGATTAATTTTAATTTTTTTCTTTAAAGTTGCTTTAAAGTTAAAAAATACCGCAAAAATATCCCTGATTAAACGTCACATATTTTAAATTTAGGGATATTTTTGCGGTTTGATGAAATTTTATACAGAATCTATAAAAAATTTTGACAAAATTAGATTTATATGATATAATAATGCATAAATAGGTAAAATAAATAATTAAATGAATAAATAAATTGTAGAACAGGAGGCATTATATAAAAAGATGAACGAGGAAACCCTGCTTTCAATTAAAGAATTTTCAGATTTCACAGGAGTAAATCAGTCAACTCTGAGATATTATGATGAAATCGGACTTCTTCCCGCCGCATCGCGCGGAGAAAATAACTACCGGTATTATGTGCCGTTTCAGATCATAAAGCTGAATTATATAAATGTGCTTATTGATTTGGGAGTTCCGCTTTCTGCAATCAAAGATATGGATTTAAACAGGACGCCGGAAAGTGTTATCAGATTGCTCAACCAGCAGGAAGATAAATTAAATGCCAAACTTAACGATCTTCGGACGGCATATTCCATAATTCACACTTACAGAAAGAACATACTGCAGGGGCTTGCGGCTCATGACGGGCTTATAAGGGTAGAAGAACTGCCTGACACCCGTTTCGTTCTCGGACATATAAATGATTTTGATTTCAAAAATCATATTACTTTCTACGAAGAGTTTATCCGTTTTTGCAAAGATGCCGATGAACAGAGGATAAATCTGCGATATCCTATTGGAGGATATCATAACGATATTGCATCTTTTCTAAAATATTCCAACCGACCTGACCGGTACTTTTCTTTAGATCCGCTTGGAAATAAAATACGTCCCCAGGGCAGCTACCTTGTCGGATATAAACAAGGCTATTACGGTGAATTTGGGAATATTGCCCAACAAATGAACGTTTACATTAAAGAACATGATCTTGTTTGCAAAGGACCTGTGTATGTTCTATATCTGTTGGACGAAATCAGTATAACAGAACCGGGGCATTATTTAGCGCGGATCTCGGTCAGCGTTTCGCCGAGAAGTAAAACAAAACGGGTGAAAGTTTAAAGCCAGTTTAAAGAAAGATTATAACTATTCTGAAGAAATCCCTCGATAAATTGTCATATTGTTGAAAAATATACATAAAAAGTATAATTTATAAAACTTTTTTAAAATATAGAATTGCCTGATACAATCATGGATTATCTGAATCTCACATATTAAAACGATAAGTTTTTTGACATTTTTTCTATAAAATGTAGAAAAACTTATTGACTTTGACGTAACTTTATCCTTTATAATGAAATTACAACTTGTTATAACAAAATATAAAGGAGGAGTAATTTTATGACGAGGAATTTAATAAGTAAAATAAATAAAAATGGAACTAACAAAACAGGAAGATTTTTCTTACTGATACTTTTAATAATTGTTTTAATTTTCAATATTTTTTCTGCGTTAATTGTTTCGGCGGAAACTGCGGATATAAAAAACGGAGACTCCAAAACGGTATTCGTAAACGACAAGGCGAGTATAGATTTTACAAACTCGAATGAAACCGGCACAGTCAAAATAAATACAGTCTCAAAATTCGAAAAAAAAGTCAAAGTAACTATTATAAAGAATGAAGAAGATAGTTTAACTTATACATATGACTTAAAAAATGACATGACAGTTGAAACATACCCGCTACAGATGGGCGACGGCGAATACATAGTCAAAGTCTGGTTTCAAATCGAAGATATAATATATTCATTGGGAATGACAGGCAGGTACGCCGTCATGTTGGCTGACATACGCGCGCCGTTTCTCAGTTCTAATCAGTATGTGAATTACAGCGAAGATTCAAAGATAGTGAAGATAGCGGCGGAACTGACGAAAGATTGCGCAAGCGAGCTTGAAATGGTTGAAGAGATATACAAATTTGTTATACATAATATAGAATACGACGCACATAAAGCTGCTACAGTTCAGAGCGGGTATTTGCCTTCGGCAGATGAAATCGTTGATACAGGCATGGGAATATGTATCGATTATGCCGCTGTTTTTGCCGCGATGTTACGTTCTGTGAATATTCCCGCGAAACTTGTGACCGGGCATGTCGAACCGGATGATATATATCACGCATGGAATGAATTTTATATCAAAGATACAGGCGGACAGTTTAAAACAAACAAAGTAAAATTTGACGGCAAAAAGTTTGAAAGAGTCGATCCTACGTTCGATTCAGCATCGAGATCCAGCGAGGAAGTTTTGCAGTTTATAAATGATGATACAAATTACAGGAAATTTCGGGAATACTAAGAATATCGAAATAGATGCCGATATATTATGTATGAAAAGATTTTTTTATCAAAATAAGAACAATATTAATATGATGACCGTCTAACTATACATAAAACATATATTTTAAAATCAGAGGAGAATTAATTATGAAAGCAAAGAAATTTTTAATAACTGTTTTAGTATTGGCAATGGTCGCTTCGATGGCGATCACCTTTAATTTCAGCGTACAGGCGGACGACGAAAGCACCGCCGTAAATACATCGAATATCACGCCGATGCCTATGCCGACAGTTCCGGTGCAGCCTGATTATGTGCATATTGACGGGACAATTAATGAAATAACGGATTATATCGGAACAGACGGCAACCCGGTTGAAGGCAAAAGCATAGTCAATATTGTCAACGGCGACAGCGAATGGAACGCAATTATCGACAGCGGCACATATTCTATCACTTTTGGACCAACAGACAAAAAAGCAATGAGCGCAGGCGATAGTATAAGAGTTTTCTACAACGCAAACGCCCCGGCAACTATGATTAACCCGCCGCAGCTGAACGCTGAATTTATTGCCCTTAATTTCCCGAAGAACGAATCTATATTAATAAACAGGTATAGCGATAAATTCATGGATTCAAAAAATCAACTCAAACTTAATCTTACAGACGATTCTATAAAATCCGGCAGAACCGAAGTAATATATGAAGACGGCAAGACATTCGACGGTACGGCGTCGGATTTGGTCGGCAGACAGCTCGTCGTAATTTACAGCATCGTCACTAGAGGCGCGTACGCGCAGACTACTCCCGATAAAGTGATAGTCATGTATGAAAAAGCCGTAGCTCCGATTTATACGCTGACCGCTGAAGAGAAAGTAGCTTTGGCGAAATCTTATGACGGCGCCGCAATACAGATCAACGGTAAAGATATTGGCGCGCCCCATGCGTTTGTGACTGATAACGGCGTCGTAATGATTCCTTTAAGGGCGATTGCCGAATCGGCCGGTTTAACAGTCGAATGGTTTGACGATACGAAAACAGTTCAGGTAGGTAAAAGTTTATCATTTGTAATCGGCAAGGATCAGTACGCCTTTAATAAAATGACCCCGGTATCGCTCGGAACCGCTCCTGTAATAAAAGACGATAAAACTTTTGTCCCGATAGATTTACTAACTTTTATCGGCGCGAATTATTCCCTGAGCACTACAGGCAGCGGCTCGGTTCTCAATATAATATTTGATATAAATGGTTAGAATCGAAGACTAAATTTCCATATAAAAAATGTAAAATTAAAAAATCCGCAGGAATTTATTTATATTCCTGCGGATTTTTCAGATAAAATTTTTTATATCGCGGGCGGAAATAGATTCCGCCCCTACGTAATTTCTTTACTATGGGCGTAATACTGCGCTTGCGCGTTCCATAGTTCGTAATATTTGCCGTCATGGTCGTCAAGAAGCGCATCGTGACTGCCGCGCTGTATCAGCTCTCCCTCGTGGAATACGGCTATATCGTCACAGAACCGGCAAGATGATAATCTGTGCGATATATAAATCGCAGTTTTGCCTCCGGCTATCATGTCGTTGAATTTAGAGTACACCTCAAATTCCGCAATCGGGTCGAGTGCGGCGGTCGGCTCGTCGAGAACTATAAACGGCGCGTTTTTGTACAATGCCCGCGCTATGGCGATTTTCTGCGCTTCGCCGCCCGATATTTCTATACCGTCTTCCTCGAAATCTTTGTACAGCGACGTCTCCAGACGCTTAGGCATACTGTTAAGCCTGTCGCCGAGACCTGCCATTTCAAGACATTCTTCCGCGTGCTTGCCGTCGTAATCCACAGAAGCGGCGACATTCTGACCGAGCGGGAACGAAAAGAGTTTGAAATCCTGAAATACGACGCTGAAAATGCTCATGTATTCGCTGTAATCGTACTTTTTTATGTCGATATTGTTCAGGGTTATTTCCCCCTCAGTCGGGTCATAAAGACGGCAGAGCAATTTTATCATAGTTGTTTTGCCGCTCCCGTTCATGCCGACGACCGCGAGTTTCTGACCTATCCTGAATTTCATCGACAGATTTTTCAAGGCGTAGATTTCGCTGCCGGGATATCTGAAGCTGACATTTTTGAACTCTATATCGTATTCGTTGTCATCGCGTTTTTCGACGGGAATCGTGCCTTTGTGCATTTCGCTTTTCATATTTAAGTATTCAAGAACGCCTTCCTGACGTTTTC
This sequence comes from Oscillospiraceae bacterium, assembly GCA_009780985.1. Taxonomy (GTDB): domain Bacteria; phylum Bacillota; class Clostridia; order Oscillospirales; family WRJC01; genus WRJC01. The sequence continues at coordinate 8,464 of WQYZ01000013.1, forward strand.
CCGCGACATAATAATCGTCGAACGCGAGAAATATATCCGATATGCCGTTGATGAAATTGATAATCGCCGCAGAGTATTTTAGCACTGAACCGACAGTCAACGCGCCGGCGATGGCTCGCAATACCACGATAATATATACTCCGCCTTGTAGAATATTCCATTTTATCGAGTTGAAAAATGCCGATATGCCGCTTATATACGAAAATTTTTTTACCCATTGCTTTTGAGTTTTAAGTCCGAACTGCATATAATATTCAATCATTTTATCAACATTATATATTCTTATGTCTTTACCCTCCTTATAATCGTAGCTCGACCATGAGAAATATCCCAAATATTTTTCTTTTCTGTCTTTTAATGTTTTAACACCTGAGTTTGCCATAACTTTCAACTCCGCAGGGTGTATGTATTTAACTATTATAAATACTATAAACACCACTATTGCCGCCAAAACTATAAGAAATGTTGGAGTTGTAAATCCGCCCCAGAATATTTTTGTCGTAAACAGGGGAATGAGAACAATGACGGCTGCGATAAAATTGAATACGCTTCCGAAAAGCCACGGCAACCGCCAGTATAATCCGCCGAAACCGTTACCCCAATTATTATCCAATCTGATACGCTCACGCAGAGCGTTTGTCTCAGGACTGTCAAGCTGCTGATAATCCAAATCAAACAATCGGTTGGTGTAAGCCATATCGAAATTATTAATAGCTATCTCGATATGATAATCTCTGAGTTTATTTATATAATTCACTATGAGCTGTGACGCGAATATAATTACAAGTCCGATTCCCGCCGTGATTATCAAATTTTTGAATTGTTCGCCGGATGCAAGCATATCTAAAATTCTCGCAGACACAAATATGGGAATATACGGTGTAACCGCGCTTATCACTGCTGATATTATACTGAAAATCACGCCTTTTTTGCCTAATTCATATGAGGCTTTAAAACTTTCCCATATTACTTTTACTCTGCTTTTTTCATTTGGTTTATACATTTATTAACACCTCCGCGTTTTCTTTTTTGTTATAATAATGACTCTGTATTTCAAACATTTTCGCATAATCCCCACCTTTTCTAATAAGTTCAGCGTGACTGCCTATTTCTGCCGCTTTGCCGTCTTTCAGGAATATTATGCGGTCGCAGAATCGTGTGCTTGCGAGCCTGTGAGATATATATAACGCTGTTTTGGATTTTGAAATATTATGAAACATCTCATATGTTTCGCTTTCGGCGATAGGGTCAAGGGCAGCTGTCGGTTCGTCAAGTATCAACAGCGGCGCGTCTTTATATAACGCTCTTGCCATAAGTAATTTCTGCTGCTGACCTCCTGATAATACAATGCCGTTTTCGTCAAGCTCTTTTGACATCGGCGAATCTATACCGTCATCATACTTTTCTATAGCCTCGCGAAGTCCTGCAATTTCGAGAGATTTCCATATTTTATCTCTGTCGCTATCGTCTATTATAGACATAGATACGTTTTCGCCGACTGTGAACGGCATAATCACAATGTCCTGGAATACTGCCGAAAACAGTTTATACAAATCCTTTTTCCTGAAATTCTTCACGTTTACGCCGTTGATTAATACTTCGCCTGAATCGGGAGTGTAAAATCCGCACAACAGTTTTACGATTGTCGTTTTACCTGCTCCGTTCACCCCTACGAGTGCGATTTTTTCGCCCGCTTTGATTTCTATGTTGAAATTGTCCAAAGTTTTTCCGCTCTCTTCTGAATAAGAAAAGTCCACGTTTCTGAAAGATATGGATATTGCCGAATTGAGCGGCGGAAGCCGTGAAGGATTTTCTGGTTCGGGGCTGTCCGAACACTCTAAGAAACTGCGTGCGTCGTTCATTTGCACGTTTGCATGATTTATACTGTTTATGTTTTCCGCTATTGTGTTTATGAATCCTGAAAATCCTGCTATCGCGCCGAAGTATAAGACAAAATTACCTATTGTCACTCTACCGCCTGATACCATATAAATCAAATATGCGTATGAGGCTCCGTCGCGCAGAAGCAAAGTTAATCCGTGAACAACTCCAGACATATAATATCTGTTTTGTATTTTTTTCCGTAATGCCATATATTCGTACAATATATTATCCCTGAGCGACATAAACCATGGTTTCATACTGTAAAGTCGCGTATCTTTTCCCGCTTTGACATCTCGCGAACCATTTTCCAGATACCATAATTTTCTGCCGAGCTCCGATGATTTATCTCTGTATTTTTCGTCGAATTTACGCGCCCATGCCGACGCTAAAAAATTTAAAACGGTCAGCACCGCCAGAAATACTATTATGAGCGGATTTAAAAACGACAAAACGGTTGAATACAACACAAAACTTACAGCCGAAGTAAATATAGAGAGCATTGCTCCTATCATTACCGAACTTCCCGAACCATCGCCGTTGTAAAAACAGGCATTGGCTTTTTGATAACGGGTTCTTCCGTCTGCACTCTCGATATTTTTATAATCGCAGGTAAACGACTTCATATTTATTTTGCGAAAATAATAATTTCGCATATTGTTGCTGTGAGCGTATTTCGAAACGCTCGAAACGCTTTGCAGGATGTTGACAGCCATCATAACAAGCACGAACAAGCCGAGAGTTATAAATACTTTTTGCGTGTTTGCCTGCTGGGTAACGAGGTCAACGGCAAATTTGGGCAGGTATATGCCGAACATCGGCGTGAAAATCGCACACACAACCTCGATAAGCATCAGAACAAATAAAATTTTCGCGCTTGAATAAATGTCTTTCAGAAGATAGAACACATTGTTTAAAACGGAGTGAAGCTGTTTTTCTTTTTTCTTTAATTTTTTATTATTCATAAATTTATCACCTCGAAAGATATTGTATCACAAACAAACGTAAAAAAGTCAATTCGTGCACGAACGGTATGATTTCGAGCACGAATGGTTAATTTATCGTTTATAATGGCAGCATTATTTCTGTGGCGAAAACTCCCTCTTCGTTCTGGCGGTTAACATAGCCGCCGTATTTTGCGACGATTCTGTCGATACGAATAAGTCCGAAGCCGTGAGAAGAAGAATTTTTTGTTGAGATATAATTTCTGCCGGATTTTTTGACTTCGCCGCCGACTGAATTACTCACGGATATATACAGCATTTCCTTGTGTTTTCCTATATAGACCCTGATAAATCTTTCGTTTTCTTCAGATTGTTTAAGGCAGGCTTCCATTGCATTGTCGAAAAGATTGCCGATTATTACGCACAAATCTATTTCGGAAACGCTCAGGGTATCGGGAACTGCTGCTTTCGCGTTCACTGGGATTTTTTTTGAAGCGGCGAGCGATATTTTGCTGTTCAGTATGGCATCAACCATGATGTTGCCGGTCTTGACGACAGTGTCGACGCTTGTCAGATCGTCGTCCAATTTTGCAAGATATTGTTCGAGTTCGGGTATCTGATTTAACGCCGTATGCGCTTTCATAACCTGTATATGATTGTGGTAGTCATGCCGCCAGCCGCGCATCTGACGGTAGATGTTCTCCACTTCAGTAATATGTTTGCTCATTAAATCCCTCTGGAAAGCGGCTATACGTCTATCTATAACCGGGGCTAAAAGCCATGAAAACAATCCCATATTATCTACCTATCCTCTATTTTCCATGAAAAATTTTATCACAGCCTGATTCACGCCGTCGTATAATCTGCGAGATAACGGCACGGCGGCATCATTGTCGAGAATAACGTCGGTTTTGGTGATTTTTTTTATATGCTTCAGTCCGACGATATACGAACGGTGACATCTCACAAAGTTTCCGCTGAGCTCACCGAGTACGCGTTCGATTTCAGTGAGCGGCATTTTCACTTTTATTTTCATAATTTTTGAATTTTGTGAAAGCACTATTTCAGAATAATGCGCGAAACTTTCGACAGACATAATTCCGCTTGTCAGGACAGGGATATTTTCCCCGTCGGCTGACGAAAAAATTACAGTTTTTTCGATTTTGTTCAGCTTTTTCAGCGCGCGGTCAAGCACTTCGAAAAGTTTATCTTCTTTCACCGGTTTCATAAGATAATGCAATGCCGACACTTCGTATCCGAGCGACATATAATCCGCGTAACCTGTGACAAAAATAATCTGAACAGTTTCGTTTTTATATTCGGCGCGTATTTTTTCCGCGAGTTCGACGCCGTTTATTCCCGGCATCTGTATGTCGAGAAAAAGTATGTCGGGATTTATATTTTTATAGTTTGTCAGAAAATCCTCAGCGTTGGCAAACGATAATACAGTGATTGATATACCGTTGTTTTTCGCCCATTTTCTGATGCACAGCGACAGATAGTTTATTTCCGCCGGTTCGTCGTCGCATATTGCCGTTTTTATTTCCATACCTAATATACCCCATTCCTGCGTGTCAATATGTGCGGAAATCAATATTTGAAGGCGGATTCGTCCTGTTTTGCTGTCCCGTTTTTTCCGCCCACATGAACCACAAATCAGTCAGCGAAGTTTCACCCTCCCGGATACATGAATATTCGCGTCCGAACATTTTTTCAAGTTCGCTGTAACGCTTAGTATGCCATGCGCACTGAGCGCGGTACAGCCACAGCCTGTCCATAGCGTCTTCCGCCAATATATTCAGCAACTGCCAGCATTTTTCATACTCCCCGGATTTTATAAGCAAATCCGCGTACTCTGATTTATATGCGTCAGAACTATTTAACTGCACGGCTTTTTCCATTAAATCTATTGATTTAACGGTATTATTGCTTTGTTTTTCGACGAGACTCAAATTTCTGTACGCGAGCGCGTGAGGCAGGCTTTTTTCCCATGCCGAAACAGCTTCTTTCATCATACCATTTTCATAGTACATCACGCCGAGATGAACAAGCGATTCTTTTGAGCCGTTTTTACTGTCTTTTTCTAACATTGTAAGCCAGTCTGAATCGCCGGCGTCAATCATAAAAGAAGACGTATTATCAGGAAGATTTCCGTTTATCAGAAGATTGAGCCATGACAGTTCGCCGTTTCCGATAGAAAATTCGGGGAAATCAATAGGCAGGGGACTATCGCCGCGTATTTTTCTGCGGCGCTGTTCAAGCGCTCCCCACCCTGAGCCTGTAGAAATATATTCGGGATGATTTACGCTTTCAGGCGATTCAGGCGCAAATTCTGGGATTTCCCGTTTAAAAAGATTTGCCACTGCATCAGACGCTTTTTGATATTCCATATCGCATATTGATTTTGAGTCGGCGTTTACGCTTGTGAAAGCCTGCGTAAAAGTCCAGACCGCGTTTGCGGGCATAATTAGTCCGTGCAGTTGCGTGCGCGCTATTCCGGCTTGAATTTCTACATAGCCGCCTTTGCCCGGGTCGGATAAAAAGTCGCGCCATTTTTTGCCACCCTGATGAGTTCCCCATGTGAACATTTTGCGGTATTTGAGTTCCGACGTTGAATATTCGGCAAAAATCCAGTTTTTCGACGGATATACCGCCACTTCCCATGGATATTCCACTGTTTCGGGAATTTGAAAAAAATACTCGCTCGAATAATTATATATTGACGGAAATGACGCATCTTTGTTGGGTACGGAATCAAGATACGGCATTTTCCCGAATCCGAAGCCTCCTTTAGGATTTTGAAATATGACTTTATCGGTTGCGGCTAAAATCCGCATATCCGCAGTTTCCCGGACGGCGATATTCGTCCACCAGTACATGGGAACGTCCTCGTCGCGGCTGTTCATTATTTTTACTCTTGCGAAAAGAGCGTCGCTGCCTTTTGGAAGCCGGAATTCGACACTGAAACAAAGCCCCTCGCACCTGTCGTATTCAAACATACGCAGAAACATTTCGCCGTTTATATCTTTGCACTTCTGAAAAAACACGGGAGCGCAGGTGTGATAAGTATGTCCCGTTCTTCCGATATTCCACTCTATCCCGCCCGACGTCCAGGCATTTCGCAGAGCTAAATTGGCGGGCTGTAACACGGGATTTTTAAACAGCAGTTCCCGTTTGTCGCGTTTGTTATAGAGCGAGTACAATTTGCCGCCGAAATCAGGAAGAAATGTCGCAGTTATTATATCGTTTTCGAGAACCGCTGTTTTTACGGAGCAGATATCGCGTTTTCTGTAATACTTATCCTGCATTTTATATGGCAGAACGCGAAAAGTCAAGTTCTTTCCGGCATTTTCAAGATGTTCGGACAGCAGAGAACCGTCGCTTTTCAACTGAAAATCATACTTCCTGTCCCTGAAATACGGAAGCGGATTTTCGTGAATAACAGGGGAGCCGGGAAGCGATGTTGAAGATATATATGCTGTTGTTTTCATATTTTTATTTACCTTTCAAATTTTTGACTTTTGATTTTTTTATAATTATAACATAAAAAAAATAAAACAACAATGCCCTCAAAAAATTTACATTTTTCACAAGGGCATTGTTGTATAAAATTAATTACGCGGCGTACGGCTTATAACTGATCCAAAAGCCTTTCTGCGTTATTCTGACTAAAATAAATACTATCATCAGAAAAATCAGAAACCCGATTATTTTTGCCGCAATTTTTTTTGCAGAGATTCTTTTTTTCCCGGTTTTCGGGTCAATAATACCATACTTTTCCACATATTCGCTGCCGAAATATTTGCGTATGTCATTTTCTTCGGCATAAATGTCAAACAGCAGATCATAAACAACTCTTTTTATAAAATTCATAAAATAACATCTCCTGACTTTGATTTTGGTTAATATAACACATACGGATTGATTCGGGTTAAAACCTCTCATCTATCTGATATTCTTCGTTTTTGTCGAGTTTGCGCGTATGCTGGTCTATAAAACATTTTTTGCCGCGTTTATACGCGAATACCATAACTCCGAATTCTATTGTCAATGTCAGCAATACTGTAAATATCACAAGTATCATATTAAAATGGCTGTTGAACGCGACTTTTCCAGAATCCGGATCGACAAGATACAAATCTATGTTCGGGCTTAAAACGCTGTGCACATTGACTGACGGGGCTCCGATGTAATATGTGTCGTACATACTGTCGAAAATCATGTTGGGGATCATAAATATAAACGCTGTTATAACTGATAAAATTTTAAAACTTAGGTTGAATATTTTTCTTTCAGCGTCCATAAATCCCTGTTTTATAAACATATTGTAGATAATTATCATATATATGATAAACATAGGACCTTTTAACACTATGCCCTGCAAAAACGAATTTGTGATTTTGTTTCTGAACCCGCTCATAAATCCGCCCAGAATAAATCCGCCTGCAAACGAGATAGCAATGCTTATTAAAACCAACAGTATTATTGCGAGCCACATGCGTTTCAAATAATAAGTCATATTTTTTGTTTTGTCGTAGTCCATACCGTCGGCAGAATTTTCCGGAGCCCCGTTCATTTTGGCGTAATTGCTGCAAATTATAAACGATACAATAATAATTATAATCGCGGCGACGATAAGCACTGCTATTTCCAAGAAATGCGCGGCGCTGTATGAGGAAAAGTAAAATATGACTGCGCTGAGTATAAATACAATAGCAAAAAATAAAATCGATGTGATGTACAAAGATTTCTTGACATTTGCGCGGTTTGTTTTCTTCGTGATATTTATATTTCTGACTGTGTCACTTTCGTTCATGGTAAATTCTCCTCAAATAAATTTTTCAATCAATGTAAATATTGCTTACTATTTATGTTATTATAATATACCAAAAAGTGAAAAAAATCAATAGATTTTAAAAAAATTTTAAAGTGAGCGGAATTTTACAAAAGCATACCTAATATAGTTTCAAAAATTGTAATATTCTGTATATAAGAGTATAATATCACAAAAAATTTAAAATTATTTTAAATTTTCTCTTGACAATTTTTTGGTTATGTGATAGAATATGTAAAGAGTAAATTAAGATTGAAATAAGATTGAGAAGGATAAATTAAGAATAAAAAAATTAAATTTTGTATAAATTAAAGTAGTAAAAGTAGTATAAAAATAATGAGCAGGCTGGCTCAAAGTAGAAGTTAAAAAAAAAGGAAGTTAATGGTGGTTTAAATGCGAATATTATTTTTAAAAAGGTTTATATTTTTATTGTTGATGATAATTTTCGGGATGGTTTCCGCCTCCGTTTTGTCATGCGATTATAACTCTAATAGCGCCGTTTATACTGATTTGATCAGTGATACCGGCGTTCCTTTGAATTCGGCTCCGGACGTTCCGCCCGTTGCAAAATACACGGACGACGGCAGGAGGGTTATAACAATCGGCACATGGTACGACCTGTATTATATCAGCAAACATTCGGATATTCACGACGATCCCAATCTGTCCGATCCTGTTACAGCTCAAATGCGTCTTGACAATATGCGGGGTGTGGAAAAAAAATACGGAATAGTCTTAAATTCCGTCAACCTCACGTACGACGGACTGATCGAAAGCATAAATTCATCTGTGCCGCAGAAAGATCCAGACGTCGACGTATATGAAATTGAGCTTACGAGCGGAATCGCCCCGCTTATCAAAGATTACGCAGTTTCCCTTGAAGAGATGGGGATTATAGGAGATAAAGAAGAACCGGACCCTTCGGTTATACGCACTATGAAATTGCCCGGTCAAACCGAAACGTATCTTTTTTCTTCTGCCGCTCAAGGCGTTTCGAACGCGTATGTTCTCGCTTTTAACATGGATATGATAAGGAAAGCGGGTCTTGAAAATCCGCAGGATTTATACGACAGAGGCGAATGGACTTGGGATAAATGGAGAGAGTATTTAAAAATCCTCACAAAAGATACTAATGGGGACGGGATGCCGGAAATCTACGGCTACAGCGGATATTGGACAAACCTGCTGACAAATCTGCTGTTCTCAAATAATGCGGAAATCGCTTCCGGAGAAAAAGAAAATCTTTCTTCGCCTGCGACTATTGAAGTTTTGAAATTTATAGACGATATATATAATAAAGATAAAACAGCCCGTCCATGGGATGATTCAAACTGGGATATAAACAACAGTCTGTATGGAGATGGGCTTTCGGCGTTCTGGATAGGCGCGGATTGGATATTCAACGAATTCGGCGGAAAGGATCTGCCGTTTGAAATAGGCGTAGTGCCTTGGCCTTGCGGACCGAGCGGGGATAAGAGCCATAACAGTTGCGTGCAGACGACGACGAAGTGGTATTTTATTCCTAAAAACGTAAAAGATCCGAAATTGGTCTATAACGTGATATATGACTGGACAAACTGGTATAACGGGGATCTAGACGTTGCGAAAAATGACACATGGTCTCGCGAGATGTATATGAACGGGAGAAATTATGCGTACGCGCAGATGATGGCATCGAAACCGGGATTTGACATGTGGCAGTTTATAGACTCGGATTATAAGTTCTCGTTGGTTCCGATGATTTCCGGCAAGGAAACGGTCGATGACGTTGTCAAAAACAACAGTAATTTTTTCCAAAACGGCATAGACGAATACTTTAAGTGAAATATAAAATGATAAAAATGAACAAATCGTAGTTATTTAACAAAAGAAAGCAGTGGGTAAAAGCCTCCCTCCGAGAGGGAGGCGGCAAAAGTTCCAAAGTTTGACTTGTTTTTGTGCATTGGAAAGAAAAAAAGGGGAAAGCAAAAAGTATAGAGATAAAAGGGAAAAGGGAAAGAGAAAAAAAGGGAAAACAAAAAAATGAGGAGAGTATATAGGGGAGTAAGCATGTTTCTGCTCCTGTCAATTATTGTCGGCATTATGGCGGCATGCGTTGCAAGCGCGGCGGAAACAACAAATTATACTAATAATTCGAACGGCGCAAATACGGAAAGCGCAATTAAATCATACAAAGACGTTCCTGGAATTACAAAAAAAGAAATCACGGAGATAGAATCCCTTGCAAAAAGCACGCCGTTTTTCACATACGGTATGGCGATGAGCACCGAATGTTACAAGGATACGGCGACTAATAAAACTATGGGGTTTTCCGTTTTGTTATGCGAATGGCTCACAAAATTTTTCGGTATTAAATTCAAGCCCGTAATATACGAATGGAACGTACTTTTAGATGGGCTTCAAAGTAAATCTATTTCTTTCAGCGGGGAAATACCTTCTCTTCTGAAAGACGCGGGCAAATATTATATGACTGATTCAATTGCTGAAAGAAAGATAAAAATCATCAGTTTCGAGGGAATGAACAAACTCTCAGTGATTTGCAAAACGCGCCCGTTAAAATACGGGTTTATCGCCGGCACAAATACCGAAGACCTGATAAACGGCAGTATTAATCAGAATTATACAGCCGTTCAGGTCGCAAATTACAACGATGCCTATCAAAAATTGGTACTGAACGAAATAGACGCGCTGATTGCGGACGAGACAGTGGAGGACGGCTTTTCCGGCAACAGCAATATCATTATAGAAGACTTTATGCCCGTAACGTATAACACTGTTTCGATGGCTACGCAAGATTCTGCGCTTGCGCCGATTATTTCGGTTATCCAAAAGTACATGCAGAATTACGGAACTTATATATTCGCCGACATGTATACCGAAGGGTACAACGAATACCTGCATTATAATTTTCTGAACCTTTTGACGCCGGACGAGCGCCGGTACGTGGACAGCTGTGTAAAAGAAAACAAAATAATAACAGTGGTTGCCGAATCCGACGATTATCCGGTCACTTTTTACAACAATACAGACAAAGAATGGCAGGGGATATCTGTAGATGTGCTGAAACAGATCTCGGCTTTAACGGGGATACAGTTCCAGTACAGCGCAGACAACACAGACTGGCTCACTCCAAAACAGAATGATCTGGAAGCCGGGAATTTTGTCATGGCAAGCGAGCTTATCCGGACGCCAGAACGGGAGAAACACTTTATTTTTTCCGACAGTTCGTATCAGACGGATTATTACGCTTTTATTTCAGACGCTGATTTTAAAGATATAACTCTAAGCGACGTACCATATTATAACATTGGAATTGTAAAAGATTCCGCTGCGGACGATATATTTAACGAGATGTTCCCGGAGCACAAATATGTGACTGTTTACAACACCAGGCTCGAGGCTATACGCGCGCTGCAGAAAGGGGATATAGATCTGCTCATGGCTACGCAGAATCTTCTGCTTAATATAACGAACTATATGGAACTTACGGGATATAAGACAAATTTGATTCTGCACCGTCCGTATGAATCGACATTTGGGTTCAACAAAAACCAGACGCTGCTATGTTCTGTGATAAGCAAGGCAAACACTCTTGTTGATAAAACGGGTATTGTGAACAGCTGGATGTGGAGAGTGTTCGATTACAGCGGGGCATTGGCGAGAGCGCAGCGTCCGTATCTTATAGGAGCAATTATACTGTTTGTAATTATTCTGATTCTGCTGTCGGTGCTGTTATTGAGAAACAGCCAGATGGCGGGAAGGCTTGAAACAATTGTTCAGCAGAGGACGAGGGAGCTTGAGGAGAGGCAGTATGACCTTGAAATACAGACTGAAGCCGCGCAGGTCGCTTCCAAAGCGAAGAGCGAGTTTCTCGCCCGGATGAGCCACGAAATCAGGACGCCTCTCAACGCGATTATGGGCATGACGGAAGTCGCAAAACGGGCGGACAATATAGGGAAAAAAAATAAATCGCTCAGAGAAATATCCGCGGCATCCGAACATCTTTTAGGAATACTGAACGACGTTTTGGATATGTCGAAAATAGAAAGCGGGAAGTTTGTACTTTCACACGAGCCTTTTGACATGCTGACCGCGATGAAAGAAGTCGACAACATAATCGCCCAGAGGTGCACCGACAAAAACATAGAATTTAACGTTACATTCGACGGTTTGGATAAATTATCCAGATCGAACAAAATCGAAGTTTTCGGCGATAAACTCAGATTAAAGCAGGTTTTGATAAATTTATTGGGGAACGCCGTAAAGTTTACGCCTGAAAGCGGGAACATAAAGTTTTCCGTATGTAATCTCAGTTTAGTAAACAGCGCAAATAATTTTGACACTCAAAATAAAGCGAGGCTGTATTTTAAAGTCGAGGACAGCGGGATAGGAATGTCGGGCGAACAGATGCAAAATTTATTTATGCCGTTTGAACAAGCGGACAGCACTATTTCAACCCGTTTCGGCGGAACTGGTTTAGGGCTTGCGATAAGCCAGAACCTGATAAATCAAATGGGCGGAGTTATTACGGTCAAGAGCGCGCCCGGCGAAGGTTCCGTTTTTGAATTTACCCTGTCTTTGGAAAAAGCAGAGAAACAGGAGAATCCCGAAAAACCCGAAAAAGTTGACATAGTTAATATATTCGATATAATCAGGGATGAAAAATACGGCGTCAATTTTTCGGAAGAATCAAAACGGCCCGAAGAATCAGAAAAATCAAGGGAAGCCGAAGACTTCGGAGGAGAAAACAATCCTCCGGATTTTGCGGGGAAACATATGCTGGTTGTGGAAGACGTAGAGATAAACCGCACGATTTTAAAAGAACTATTGGCAAATACCAATATAGAAATAGATGAAGCCGCAGACGGTCTTGCCGCAGTAGAGAAATTTGCGGATTCGGCGCTGTATTATTACGATATTATTTTTATGGATATTCAGATGCCCAACATGAACGGATACGATGCTACGGAAAAAATACGTTCTATGAAAAACGAACGTCCCGATGCCGAAACTGTGCCTATAATAGCGATGACTGCAAACGCATACAAAGAAGATATAAAGCACGCTTTCAGTGTGGGAATGAACGGTCATTTATCAAAACCCGTTAATACGGGCGAGATAATCAAAGAAATATCGCAATGCCGGAAAATAAACGCCTGACAAATTGATAAGTATAACGCGAAAAGTTTCGCGTTATTTCTTTTTTAATAAAAAGCAATTTGCGTATTGACAAATACAAAAATATATAGTATTATATTGTTATTGAAATTGAGACTTAGTTTTAATAACGAGGTGTTTTTTTATTTATTTAAGGTTTAATAGATTTTCAGCATACATTTTGGTTTTGACGATTATATTTAGTATGATTTTAAGTCTGACATCATGCAATACCGCCGATGCGGCGACAAATAATACTGGGAGCAAATTAAAAATAGTGGCGACGCTTTTCCCTCAGTATGATTTCTGCAAACAAATTGTAAAAGATAAGGCAGACGTCACACTTCTTCTGCCGCCGGGTGTTGAAAGCCACAGTTTTGATCCTAAACCGAGCGATATAGTAAATATATACAACTCGGATTTATTTGTGTATACCGGGGATAACATGGAACCGTGGGCAGCTACTATAATAAAAAGTATTCCGGATTTGCGGGCGATTAATAATCGCCCTTACGTGGTGAATTGTTCTAAAAATATAGATTTGCTCAAAGACGACGACGGCGATCCGGACGAGGGCGGTTATGACCCGCACATTTGGTTAGACCCTACTTTGTGCGAAAGAATGGTGGATAATATAGTAGCGGGTCTGTGCGAGAGAGACAGCACAAATGCGGATTTTTATAAAAGCAACGCCGAAGATTATAAGAATCTGCTGGAAAAATATGACAGCGATATGTCTGACGTTGTCAAAAACGCGAAGAGAGATACGCTTGTTTTCGGCGGAAGATTCGCATATATGTATTTTTTAAATCACTTCGGATTAAAATATGAAACGGCGTATGATTCATGTTCTTCGACGGCGGAACCGAGCGTGGAGAAAATTGCATCTGTTATAGACTATATAAAATTGAACAATACGCCGTGCATATATTACGAGGAACTTTCTGACCCGAAAGTCGCAACGTCAATATCCGAAGCCACCGGAGCGGAATGTCTGCTGTTTTCGACGGCGCACAATATTACCAAAGACCAGTATGATTCCGGGGTGACTTTTTTGGACATCATGTATGCAAATTTGGAGAATGTCAAAAAGGGATTGGATTAAATATGGGATTTGTGTTAAAAATAAATAATTTAACGATAAAATATCAATCGAATTTCGGCGACAGTTTTGCCGTAAAAAACGTCAGTTTTACTGTTGAAAGCGGGGATTATTGCTGTATCGTCGGAATGAACGGTTCGGGGAAAAGCTCGCTTATCAAAGGTATTTTAGGGCTTATTCCCGTGTCATCCGGCTCGGTGGAATACGGCGTCAAGCGGTGTAAAATCTCATATATGCCGCAGATAAACAGTATACCGTTGAATTTCCCTGCGACAGTCAGGGAAATTGTCCTGACGGGAGCGCAGAAACAGGTTGAGATGTTCAGGCTGCCGTTTTATTCAAAAGAAGACAAGACAGCAGCGGATAATGCCATGGGAATTTTAAAAATCGAAGGTCTGGCGAAGAAAAGATTCGGAGAATTATCCGGCGGTCAGCAGCAGAAAGTGTTGCTTGCCAGAGCGTTGTGCAGAAATCCCCTGCTCTTAGTTTTGGACGAGCCGTGCGCGGGCTTGGATGAAGGCGCAACCGACAGTTTTTACGGTTTGTTATACAATTTGAACAATCAAAGCAGTCCGGACGGCAAAGTAGCGGTTCTGATGATTTCTCACGATTTGCGCGATGTTCAGAAGTATGCCAAGCATATAGTCGAGATGGATACGGATATGTTGTTTTATGGAACTGCGCCGGAGTGGGCGGAGTGGTTAGCAAAAGAGAGCGGGAGAAACCGGAATGGATAAATTGATAGAATTATTGCAGTATCCGTTTGTTGCAAGAGCGTTTGCCGCGGGGATTTTAATCTCGCTGTGCGCGGCTCTTTTGGGCGCGGTTCTTGTTTTAAAACATTATTCGCTTATCGGTCACGGGCTCGCCGACGTGGGGTTTGCTTCGCTGTCGGTTGCAGTCGCGTTCGGACTTCCCCCGATGCTTGTATCTGTTCCGGTTGTTGTTGTCGCGTCGTTTATAATCATGGCGTACAGCCAGAGAAAGGGCATTGCAGGCGACACGGCTTTGGGCGTGACTGCAACGTCGTCGCTTGCGCTGGGGATTATCGTAACATCGTTGAAAAAGGGATTTAACACGGATGTTTATAACTATATGTTCGGGAGCATACTTGCGATGAGCACTTTAGATATAGTTATGAGCGTTATTCTGGCAGTTTTGGTAATCGGGCTGTACGTTTTGTTTTACAACAGAATATTCCTGATTACCGCGGACGAAAATTTCGCAGTATCTGCGGGCATAAACGTGGGATTATATCAGTTTTTGATATCGTTTCTGACGGCTCTTACCGTGGTCATCGGAATGAAAATGACGGGAACGCTGTTAATTTCAAGCTTGATTATTGTTCCGGCGGTGACAGCAAGGAGAATAACTGCGCTGCGTACGGGGAGTTTCAAAAGTCTGATATTATTAACGTCAATCATATCTGTTATATGTTTTATAGCCGGCATGTGCGTGTCGATATTGGCGAATATCCCGACAGGGGCGGGGATTGTGGCTGTAAGCGTAGGGTTTATGCTTGTAGTATCGGTTGTTGGGGGAATTATAGTCCGCGTGAAAAGAATATAAATCAACACGATTAAGCCTGTTGATAAGTCTGGGGAAACTGTGGATAACTTTTGAGGAAAAACACAATATATAGTCACATGAACTCCATTTTCAACAAAATGTATAAAAATATACGTCATTGTTGATAAGTTGTGGGGAATCTGTGGATAAGCAGGGTACAATGCACTGCTGAACGTGTTCGGCATGGCGTCTCATACGAAAACTAATTACTTTTGTTTTTCTGAAAATATTTTTATACGATTATCATGTATTATTCAGCCCTCTGTGTTTATATGTTCACAGAGGCTGAATTTTTTTAAATATTGCTTAAAATTTCTCTAAAAGCGCTTGACAAATATAAAAAAAAGTATTAAAATATCAGTGTAAAAAATGGAATATATAAAATCCAGGGCATAAATGCCCCTGCCGGGAATGTGAAAACTATGGAATTAGAATTTTTATTTTATAATTTTAATTCGGGAGACAATCCCGGAAGGAGTATTTTTATTATGCGAAAATTAAAGAATAGAATTACGGCGTTTATCTTATCGGCGATACTTCTGTTTGTTCTGCTGCCTGTAACGTCAATACTGACAATGGCGTCTAACGGCGAGTATACGGTATATGCCGGCACTATAACTACCATTGTAATTAACGGTCAAACCGAATATGTAACGAAGTTTAATTTATATGACGACAGCGGTAATGTGGCTTATACCGCGTATTGCGCAAATATGGATGTTTATTGTTATGACGGTTCAACCTATGTATCCGTTTCCGCAGACGAATATTTCAATGACGGCGGAGCGACGGAAACAAAAATTTTAGCCGCGCTCACATATATTGCAAATACATATCCGCAGATAACAGGCGATCAATACGACCAGCTTGCGCAGACTGTAATTTGGAGAATAATACATGGTTATGATGTCGCCTCCATGTCTACTGACGACGGCACGCTTTTGGATATACTGAACCATATTTATGACAATATTGGCGGTATAACAAACGATTATAATAATTTAATGTCAAGCATAACCATGCAGGGCGACAAAGAGCCGGGTAAGATTGGAGGCGGATATACCGATTACGGACCGTTTAACGTTGACGACGGCGGCAACACGCTGTTAGCCGGAGCCGAATATGATTTGACTTTTGATCAGGGAAGCGCAGACGCTGAATTTACAGACGAAAACGGCGATATTATATCGCAGGTAAAATCCGGCGAAGAATTTTATGTGCGCGTACTCGACGGCACATGGGGTAATTTTAATTTTACCGCGTCATTATCAGGTGAATCTCATCTCACTTACGCAAGCAATTTTAATTTATTTATGGATAAACGCGATGTAGAGGGAGACGGAAGCGGTCCATATCAAGGGCTTTTCCAGCCTTTATTCCAGCCTCTTTTCAGCACGCAAGATAACAATTATCAATTTTCCTGCAACGGGAGATTTAATATAGAGAAACCGACAGAGCCGACCACTCTCGAACCTACGACACCAGAGCCGACTTGTCCGATAACGCCGGAATCCACTACATCTGAACCGACTTGCCCGACTACAACAGAGCCGACCACTCCCGAAACTACGGCGATAGAGCCGACTTGTTCGACAACGCCGGAACCCACTACATCTGAACCGACTTGCTCAACAGAACCTCCGACACAACCTTCCATAACTACAACGCCTCCGCCGACTTCCACTACGATTCCTCCTATGACTACTAACCTGCCTCCTACAACGACTATGCCGCCTCCTCCGCCTACAACGACAGCATCTCCGGAAAAATGGAGCGGTTATGATACCGCATGGGCTGGCTGGGAAACTTCGGGCGATTTTCCGACATTCACTGGCAATACGAAAAAAAGCAATACGCTCATCAGCAAAAACGGCGTTATACGTTCCGGGAGCAGCGCATGGGCAATGGGTATCGAATTTACGCCGGGAGTGACATATAATAAAATGGTCGAATTGGTTATAGGTCAGTACACAAGCGCCGGCGCAGTCATGGTCAGCGACGACGGAAACGGCACAGCGACAGTACGTATTGCCCCTTTCAATGCGAAATTACAAGACATCAAATGCGGCATATACACATTAAATAATATGCCGAACGGAAACGGGAATCTGACTCCAAAGGGAACGAGTATAACAACTGCCTCTAACGGTGTTGTTACAATCATTGTACCATATACAGTCAGCAAAACTGATCAGTTATATGTGTTCGTTCAATGCGAAGCGAGCGTCAGAATTAACTAATCAGCACAGATTAGAAAACTTGTTCGCCAAAGAATTTGATGTAAAATCGGCATAAATAAATTTTTTGAGAAAAATTATGAGAAATTTTTAAAATGTAATACAATGTAACATTCAGATGTGATATAATAGTATCATCAAGAAATCATAAATAATAAAAACGAGCAAAAATGCCGGAAATAATTTTTCGGCGTTTTTTATCCCCAGCAAAAAATCGCAAAAACCTTTCAGCAACCTTTCAAAATTAAAAATATTCGGGAGGAGGTGAGAAATTTATATATTATGTTTAAAGTTTATACGGATATAATTAATTGGCTCAAAAAATTATTCGGGGTCAACTCGATTCGCAAAACTGAATTAGAACAAGCTGCCCAACTCGGTTATGTTATCAGATATGAAGACATAACCGAGTTTAATATTGTCTCGGTCATCGCCAATAAACTCTCTAATATCGTCTGTTCCGACGCAAGTGCGGAAGTTGTGGCGACTACCGGTAACTCGGGAGACGACTTTGTGAATGAGAGTGTGAAAAGCTGTTTTTCCAATATAAATCTGATTGCGGCAAGGGTTTTCGGCATCGGGGGAGTGGTTTTGAAACCGTATGTATACAATGGAAAAATCTATACGGATATACTGCCGCAAAACCGGTTTTTCGTCATAGAACAACATGGCGAAGTAGTCACGAAAGCCGGTTTTATTGCGGATGTTATGGTTGATAAAAACGATAAAAAGAAGAAGTATATGCGGATTGAATATCATTCTTTGGGGGACGATGGTATTTACGCAATTGAAAACAAAATTGTTTATGACGGAGATGAAATTGCTTTGGCTGATTCGCCGTGGAGAGATATGCCGTCGGTTGTCAGGATATCCAATATTGATAAAATGCTGTTCGCTTTTATCAAATGTCCGACGGATAATAAAAAAGACGTAGGAAACAACAGTATTTACGGCGTCCCTGTCACCTACGGACAGGATAAGATTATTAAAATGATTCTTGATTTACTCAATGAAATACCGGATGAGTATAAAAACAAAAAGGCGTTTATCGGCGCGGACGATTTACTGTTTGACAGAAACAGCAAATTGCCTGAAAACGGTTTATACAGACTGTTCAGAGCGGGCGGCGCAATTGATCAGCAGTCGTTTTGGGAAGTATTTTCGCCGGAGATACGGCAGACGTCATATTTTCAGGGGCTTGATTATCTGTTCGGGCTTTTAGAGAAATCTATATGCGTCAACAAAGGCATGCTGACGGATTTGAATGTTTCCAACGCGACGGCTACCGCGATAAAACGCAGTACGCTTGATACTTTTTCGACAGTCAACGCTATGCGCCGGAATATAGAAAAAGCATTTGAGCATTTAGTCTACGCATACGGTGTTATCGCAGACGTCTGCGGGCTAATACCGCAGTCGGTGCGAGTAGCAGAGATGAGTCATGACAGTATGAATGCAGAATATAAAGTCAAATTCGATTGGGATTACAGGTTGCTTGAGGATACATCGGAGACATGGAAACAGCTTTTAGAGGGCTACAATATCGGGGCGGCGAGTCTTGAGGAACTGCGCATGTATCTGTTCAACGAGGACAGAAATTCAGCGAAGGCAGTTAGTACAGAAACATCGGATTCCACAAAACACCCATCGGCTTATGCCGCCACCATCTTTAGTAAAGAGGGCTTGGAGAAAGAGCCAAGCGAGGACAATAATGTAAGAGCGAACATTGTTCGTCCGCAAGTTACGGGCGCAGACGGCGTAAATATTGATGGCGTATCCCCGTCGAAAATATTCGCGCCTGCGGGCAGAGGATATTCCGACTCGGATGAAACGAGCAATCCGTTCAGGAGAGATTCGTGGAATATGGCTGAACAGTCGAAGATTTACAGAGAAAATCCAGACATCGCAAAATATTTGGCGAATGAGGCATGTAAAAAGATTTTTTGATATAATAATCCCCGGCGAAACCGGGGATTGAAATTGATTTGATTGATGTAAGTTATTATTCATCATAATAGTCGTAATATTCGTCGTAAAGTTCAGAGGCTATTTTCAACCCTACAGTTATGCCGTGGATATAACATTCATCTGCAAATTCGAGGAATTTTTTTAAAAGAGTTTCCCTGTTTACTTCAGGTCTGTCGAGCTTTTCATTAAACGCCTTAGAGTATGTAGTCTTTAACAAGGCTTTGAAGAAATCTTCATTCAAGAAATTACGGTCTATTTTTTCTAATATTTTTTTGTCAAAATCATTTAAGTCAAAATTATGGGGGTATTTTTTGTGCTGCGATTTTTTACTCATTGTTTTTAACTCCTTTACATTTTACTTAAAATTTTTTATTATTTTTCGGCTGATTATAACGAATGAATTCGTTCCAGCCTACATAATTATACACTGAAAAAGTTCAATTTCGCAAGAAAGTTATATTAACAAAGAAACAAACAAAATTTATTAATTAACAAAAAGGAGAAAAAATTTATATGGCAAAAACAAAAATAACGGACGTAATCGTTCCGGAGTTATTCGCTCCATATGTAATCCAGCAAACAAAAGAATTATCAGCGTTGATTAACAGCGGTATTGCGCAGAGCAATCCATTGTTAGACGAACTGGTAGCCAAAGGCGGAAAAACAATCAATATGCCGTTTTTAAACGCCCTCTCTGGCGACGACGAGGTTTTGAGCGATTCTGTGTCGCTTGTGCCCGAAAAATTAGACGCGCAGAAAGATGTGGCGCCTGTTTTAATAAGAGGAAAAGCGTGGAGCGCAAACGAACTTGCGGGAGCTCTTGCAGGTACCGACCCGATGACTTCCGCCGGCAACATGGTTGCGGAATGGTGGAATGTTCAGGAGCAGAAAATTTTGACAGCGATATTAAACGGCGTATTCGGCGGGACGTTAAAAAATACGCACTGTTACGATATTTCGGCAATGACAGGAGAAAACGCCGTTATAGGCGCGAATGCGGTTCTTGATACAAAACAGCTTTTGGGAGATGCGGCGAATAATCTTAAAGCGATTGCCATGCACTCGGCTGTGTTTACGGTTCTGCAGAAACAGAATCTTATCGCATATCTCCCCAATTCGCAGGGAGTGGTCGATTTCCCGAGTTATCTGGGCTATAAAGTTATTGTGGACGACGGGATAATCCCCGACAGCAGCGACGTGTACAGCACATATTTATTTGCCGATGGCGTATTCGGCAGAGGCGACGGGGTTCCCGAAGCTTTGACGCCTATAGAAACAGGCAGAGACGTTTTAGCGTCGGACGACATACTTGTATCAAGACGCGCCCTTTGTCTGCACCCGATAGGCATATCATGGATTAATCCGGGGATAACTTCCGCTACCCCGACCAACGCTGATTTGGCAAATTCTGCAAACTGACAGAAAGTAGTATCGAACAAGTCTATAGGCATGGCTGTTCTTAAACATAAAATATAGGAAAATTTTACTCCCTCCGTCAAACCAAATTCGCGCAGTGACTTTATTGCTACCTCCATCCAAGAGGAAGGCTTTTGGCAAATCAGGCGGAGGGAGTTGGAAAATAACAAACAAAAATAATAACGGGGATGTGAGTGAGAAAATATGTATATAACATATGGGGATTATCAAAATTTAGGATATTCATCTGTACCGAGAGAAGAATTTAAGAGGTATTCAAATATGGCGGAAAAGACGGCGAGACGTTTTGCGGCTGGTCATAAAGTCGCATATGTCAGTTGTGATAACAAGAGGGGATTATGTGAAATTGCGGATTTGTATTATGCCGAAAGAAACCAGCTTAACCGTCCTGTTTCCGGATTTTCCAATGAGAATTACAGGGAACAGTATTTTCAGGGGGATCAGGTAAGTTTTGCGCGACAGGTCTGGGAATTACTCTGCATGTATTTTACCCCGGAACAATTATACAGAGGAGTGTAAGATTTATGTTTGGGTGTAATCAGGATATTACGCTTTGGAGAAGAAAAAAAGATTTAAGTACAAAAAAAGAGATATTCGCGAAAGTTGATATTCCGGTAAAATGTATGTGGAAAAGCCGACATGAAAGTCATATCAACGGGACAGGCGAGAGTTTACCAGACAGAATTGTTGTTATTATCCCGTATTACGAAGGTTTGAGTGTAAACCTTGGAGATATATTGGAATGCGGTATAGATAAGATCACTGTGTCTGCGGTGGAGTATAATTTATCAGGATATGGCCGGCATTTGCGGGTTGAAGGTCGATAGTTTTATGGGATTTGATGTAAGGTTAAACAAATCAGTCGGACAGATTATATCTGACGCAGGGATTAACAACAATGCGCGTATATTTGCGGCTGCCGAAGCGACGAGGTTTATGGATGATTATGTTCCAATGAATACAGGAGCATTGGCACAGAGCGCAGAAGTTTCGGTTCAGGACGGAAAAGGCAAAGTGTTTTATTCCAAGCCGTATGCGGCAATATGTTATTACGGCGAAAATCGGAAATTCAGTCAGGAAAAACATCAGAAAGCTACGGCGTTTTGGGACAGGGCTATGATGCAGGTGTCGGGATTTGAATTAGTAAAGGACGTTGAGAATTTTATTAAAGGCGGGAGGTGAAAAATTTATGGGTGATGATAATACTGAGAGCGTAAATAAAGAAGGACGATTATTAGAGTGGGCGGGGCAGAATCCGTATCTGACAGATAATTTGAAAATGAACTGGCTTTCCGGACATTCAGGAAGCTGCGCGATTGTCCCTGTGTCCGGCGACATTGCGGTCGAAACATTTATGGACGGGTCAAAAGTCAGACAATATGATTTTATATTGCAGTTTATGTTCGGCATATCCGATTCGGACGACGATTTAAACGTTGAAAATATGTTTACGTTAAGGCAGTGGCAAAATTGGATAGAAGAAATGGAAATCCAGAGCAACTATCCCGATTTCGGGGGGAAGTGCGGCAACTATGAACTGCATAATTTATCAAATATGCCGCAGATTACGCAGGTTTATGACAACGGCACGGCAAAGTATCAGTTTCCGGCAAGGTTGATTTATACGGAAATATGAGAAAATAGCAATCCCCATCACTATACTGAGCTACACTCAGTAGTGATACCCCATTTCAAAAGGGGGCTTTTGGCAAAACATCTGAAATCAGAGCAAAGTTTTGAAGAAATATATAAATAAAAATTAAAGGAGAAAAAAGTATGGCAAAATATGAAAAATTGAAAAAAAATTTGAATTACCTATTTATTAATACGGCGTCTGACTCCGTGTTTGGTTCGGAGAAGTGGGCAAGAGTGGGCAAGTCAACAGAGTGGACGGACACAATGAACGCGAAGACGAAAACGTACGAGTATATTGAGGACAGCGGGCCAACTGATGTAATCGAGAGTTACCAGCCATCGACTTCAATGCCGCTTACGGCATATGTCGGCGATCCGGTTTACGAATATGTGTTCGATTTGTATCACAGGCAGGAAATCGCGGGGAATTCTGTCACGAGGGCGTTAAGGGTATTCCAGAATAAGACGGCGGACGGAGCGTATAAGGCGCAGGTTACGGACTGCAGTACCGTTATAGAGAATTTCAATTTCAGCACGGGTGTTATCACATTTGCGATAAAACAGGGCGGAACACCGATTTCCGGCACTGCGTCTGTAACGGAAAGCATGGATGAATCGGGAAATAAAATATGGACTCCGGTATTTGCTGCGGAATAATACAGAATAAAAATTTCACAAGGAAATTCAGCTAACGAGCGAATCCGTTTTAGTCCTTTTTCGTAATGATACGCGAAAATTTCCGCCTACGCAGTTTTGTATGTTTCTGCGTTTATATTGGGTATAACTCAGTAGGACGGCTTTATCCTATACTGCATGATTCCTCCTCAGTAACGAAAAAGGACTGAAATGGATCCGCTCGTTATATAAACCAAGTAAAAAGACAGGGTAGACAAACGGGAAAATATATGGTAAAATTAAGAGGGAAGTAATGTAATTTTATTAACGTTGAAAAGTAAGAGCTGGAAGAGTTGGCTGACTATGGACGATTCGAAGGTATGCCGTGCTAAATCAAGAGAAGATTCCGAATTGGGTTTAACCTGCTATGAATTGCACGGGAAAATATATCCGATAAACGAGACGGTAGAGCCTGAGCCGCCGTTACACCCTCATTGCAGGCGCTGGATTGAGACAATGGACGCGGTGAAGGCAGGAACGCCACGGCAATGGGCGTAAACGGAGCGGATTATTATTTGGCATACACAGGGAAACTGCCTGATTACTACGTTACGAAATCTGATACCGAAAATAGTTCCGGCGGGAAAATACTGGGCGGAGATGTATACGAAAACAGAAACGAACATCTTCCCGATGCGCCGGGGCGGATATGGTATGAAGCGGATATAAATTATGTAGGAGGACCGCGTGGCGGCGAGAGGATAGTATATTCAAGCGACGGGCTTATATTCGTGACATACGACAATTATAGAACGTTTATCGAGGTAATAAATCCAATCAAAATTTCAGATAAACAATTAGGTAAAAAAGTTGGCAAACACGCGACAGATTACGGCTTAAATCCAACCGATCCGGCAAGCAGGAATTGGATTAAAAATAAAATTAACGATATTTTTAATTCGCCAGATGAGATACGGGAAGGAACATTTAGTGGTCAAGGGAATATTTTAACAAGTGGCTCAAATGCACGTGGAGATGTTAAATTCTATATTCAAGGTAACGATGTAGTAATTACTGATATGAATAACAATTTTGCAACTATATTGAAAGACAGAATTAATAATCAAAGTGCAATGAATGGCACAAAAATTTGGACATAGTCGGAAAGGGGAAATAATTATGTTTTACGAAGAACCATATATGGAATTTGTTAATCAAGAAGCTATTAAAATAGGAAAATATTTTTTACTTGATTCCGGTGAGGGCAGAGAATTCATAGATTCTGAAACCGGATGGCATATTGAGGATTTAAGCGGATATCTTATTGACCCATCTGATCATGAAAAATTTATTGTGATGAAAAAAAACGGAGCAGTTGATGATTACTTTTTAAAAGACTATGTTTTTGCTATTTGGGGAAAAAATACCGATGGAAGTATAAAAATTACATTTGAAAAATATCAATTTTATAAAGTATAAAGACGGTATGAAGCCGATATAAACTATGTCGGCGGAGAACGCGGTCCCGAACGAATAGTATATTCAAGCGACGGGTTGATATTTGTGACATACGACGATTACAGGACGTTTATTGAGGTGACAGAGGGGAGTAATCCCGGGCAAGGACAGAATACAGGAAATAACAGTATTCCGACAAAGAGTATTAATGACTTACCCAAAAATGTACAAGATGCTTACAATAAATATAGTAAAAGCGGTTGGAAAGGCAATGTCTCAGGACAAACTGACGGAACAAGAGCCGGCAAATCGTATGGAAATGATAACAATAAACTACCTACAACAGATTCGTCGGGAAATCCAATAACATATAAAGAATTTGATGTTAACAATAAAGTACCATGTGATAAGAGGGACAGTGAAAGCTTTGTTATCGGCAGTGATGGATCAATATATTATACCGATAGTCATTACGGCGAAATAACCAGTACAAGCGGCTTACCGGATTTCGTAATAATAAAATAGAAAAGCAGAAAGGATAATTCTATGAAGAATAAAATATATAATATTTCGTCCGAAGATTTGAGTAAAATAAAAGAAAATTTTTCAACGGATAAAACATTATTTGTTGCAGAAATTGACGGCAAAGAAATAAAAATTCTAAAAGATTACTTTGATAAAATAAATACGATATTCGATTTTCCTATACCTGCGCGAGGTTTTGATGGATATCTTGATTGGATGACAGATTTGGATTGGCTTGAAAAAGATGGGTATGCCATGGTCATTTATAATCATAGTGAGTTTATGAAAAATGATTTAAAGTCTAAAACCAAAATTATAAAATATTTCGAAGATACAGTATTGCCATGGTGGGAAAAAGACGTCTAAAATTGTGTAGTAGAAGGTAAGGCTAAACCTTTTAATGTTTATCTTGTAGATTCGGGAATAAAAAAATGATGAGAAGGAAATTACAACCCCGAAAAAAATAACAATAGAACTTCGAACCATGTAAAAGCATCGACGACGTCCGCAGTCTGCTGAAAGAAAAGTTGAATCTATCCGACTGGAATGAAAAACCCCCGGACGGTTTATTGAAACAGCTTAAACAATTGGAGCAATGTAAAATATTTCTTCGTGGAATAAATCTTGCGCCAAGCGATATATCAGAATATATGAAACAAATAATTAAGATATTTCGCAGAGTTGAAGAGATGCGCAAAAATATAAGGGTATATGAGCAAGACGTAGCAACAATAGATTTCACGGAAGTAAAAAGCGTTTACGAGGCTCATAAATTAATAAGCGAAAAGCTGAATTTCCCCGATTGGTACGGCGGCAACTTAGATGCTCTGTGGGATTTGCTGACAGGATATATATCGCCGCATGAGATACACATAAAAGGCATAACTGATGTACACGGACATGTGCGCCCTGCTCTGCAGAAAATTGTCGAAGTATTTCAGGAAGCGGAAGCAAAATACGGTCTTCACAAAATAATAGTGGAATAGTGCCTCTTGTAATGCGGCGGTAGAGATATATAATATAGTTGAGAGCGTAGCGAGGGAGTACTATGCGGAGGCTATGAAAAAGCAGGAGCGCGGGGTTCAAGAATGCGGACGGGGAGTTCAAGGGGTTCGAGCAAGCGTACCGGGAGGTAATCAATGGGGCTATCGCAAAGGTTGTGAGTCAGGATGAAAACATCGACGAGTATATCACATCCGCGGCGGATAATATGGCTGAGCATGGTTTGTCTAAGATGGTTATACCATCGAATGGAAATTTAAGCACGGTCAGGACGCGGAACATCAAGGCGAGTTTCGAGATGGAGATGAAATACCAGCTGACGCAGATGCAGAACAAATGGAAACGTCAAGCGGAGCAATTACAGCGAACAGTGACGGGGTTACAGTCGGCGACAGACGCAGGTGACAAAAGGAATAGATATTAAAAATTGATCAAAAACAGAAGGCGAACATATAATTTCTTCGAAATTATTTTATGCAATCTGTTTTATTTGTTAAGTAGTAAAAACGGAGGGGAAATTTTGAAAAAATTAAGTTTAGATGCGCCTGCAACAGAGCAGATAGAAATAAACGGGGAAATATTTGACGTAAATATGTCCGATATTGATATTATAAATAAATGCGCGGATTTATCGAGAGAATATGCGGATTTGAAAAAAGACGACATTGAGTCTATAAAATCCGCGGTAAACGAAATAATAGGGTTTATTGATAAAATACTCGGGGACGGCGCAGTCGTCAAAATCAGCAATGGCAAACCGGTAAATACAGTCACGGCATATAACTGGCTGATGTCTATATATAAGGCAGTATATGAAGAACAAGATAAATATATAGAATATAAGTACGAATAAATATGAGCAGATTTTTATTATATCAAAAAAAAGAGAAAGTTTTCCCGACGAACGCGAACGCGGATTTCAGGAACATACTGCGGATATTTGCGATACTCAGGGATAATAAAATAAATCAATATAAGCGGATTAAAAAAGCGGTTGAATGGTTTGGCGCGCCACCAAATTCGTCTGCGGACGAATTTATCGAGGCGTTTTTCGAGTTTGTGAATCCGCAAACCACTACCGTCAATAATTTCGCTTGCGAAATTTACGGCACCCCCTTTCAAAAAGGAGCTTTGGGAGACGAGCCGCAGTTTGATTTTGATTTTGACGCTGAGGAGATATATGCGAGTTTTATCAGCGAATACGGGATTGATTTGATTGAAATTGATTTTTTACATTGGTATAAGTTTAAAATACTTCTAGAAAATTTATCTTCAGAAAGCGCGTTCAAGAAAAAAATAGAGCTTAGATTTATGGATTTGAGCGATTACAAAAATTATAACGGTTACGCTGAAATGACAAGTGTTAAAGAAGCCGTGCAGTTGCCGGAAGAATTAAAAATATACGAATTAACAGAATTGGAGGAGTTGGGAGAATTTGATAATATATGGGGAAAGGCTGGGATTAGATAATGGCTGACGGAACAATATCAATAGACGTTGATCTAAACGAGAAAGCATTTCAGGCATCTCTTGCAAATATGGGCAGTATCGTGAAATCCGGCGCGGATTCGATGATTAAATCAATAGGCGATTTGAGCGGCAGTTTTGTTATGCTGCCCAATACTATAGACAATATTTTTCAGTCTGTGCCGCAGATAATAAACGGGGTTATAACTAAAATAGCATCGCAGAATCCGGTTATGACAAAAACGGGCACGGATTTTTTTCTATCTATGATTAAAGATATGCCGGGGATAACTGAGAATATAACGCAGAAAGTCCCGGGAATCGGCGGCGGGGTAATAAAAGAAATTACAAATTTTATGCCGCGTATGGCTGACGCGGGAAACGGGTTTTTTAATTCGCTTATATCAGATATGCCGGATATTATATCAAAAATAGCTGGAACGGTTACGGGTATTGCGACGGGATTATTCAACGCAATAAAAAAAGAGAACCCGCAGATGTCGCTGACTGGGTTAAATTTATTTTCTGCGCTGACGAACGACGTGCCGTCTGCAATAGAGATGATTTCTCAGGCACCGGAAGAAATCGTGAATTCACTGTTGTCTGTGTTTAACGGATTGACGGGTCAGTTCAGCGGCATCGGAGTAAATATTGTTACGGGAGTATGGGCTGGAATATCGAGTATGACTGGGTGGCTCAGCACTAATGTGACAGGATTTTTTCAGGGTATAATAAGCGGCATAACGGGGTTTCTGGGGATACATTCGCCGTCCGCACTGTTTCGGGATCAGATAGGCAAAAACATTGCGTTGGGCATATCTGAGGGAATAAGCGGCGAAATGCCGAATGTTATAGACGACACAAAAAAATATATGCAGATACTAGTAAATACGGCAAGTCAAAGTTCGAAATTAAAGCTAAACGCAGGGGATATACTTACTCCTTCGGCAATGACTTCAGCGGCAATAAACCGCGCCAGCTCAGCCAATATGTCATCGGTGCAAACGCAACTGAACAGCAACGGACAACAGCAGGCAGTTCAGCCGGAGATAAAAGTTGTCATGGAATCGACGGGAGCGGCAAGAGACGTATTTGAGGCGCTAAGTATTGGCATAAAACGATATGATTATTTGAATGGAGGCGCATGAGTGTGAGTTTAATAAAAATTGATGGTATAACCTATGATGTCGGCGAAATCGAGTTGAAACGCGACGCAGAAATAATCTACGATTCGCTGACACAGGGTGTTATGCTTGATTTTTCCGAAGTTGATGACGCAGTCGCTACGAAATACACATACAGTTTTACAGTAGAACCGAGATGCGGTTTATCTGACAAAGAAACATTACTGAGCAGAACTCAGGCGTATGACGCGTTTTACTATGATATAACTTCACCAAAAAGCGTTAGGTTTGTAGAATTGCCATTCGGGCAGAGAACAATCGCATTTAACGCAAAAATCAAAGCGGTCAGCGATATATTGTACAAGAATTATAACAGTTTGAGTAGGTGGAGCAGCTTGAATGTAACGTTTCTGCCGGGAAAACCGCAACGTTATACAAATTAAAAAAATATAAATTAATAATTAAAAGTGAGAGGTTATGGTATTGAATAGACGAGAAGTAACATACTACGATGTGTCGCCGTTTGCAGCAGTGTCAGCAAAAGCGGCGGCATCGGATAATCTTCAGGATTTTTCGAACGTGCAGAAACTGTTTTCTGAAAATATGAATTTCCGGAGTGTACAGACATGCGAACATAATTATACAATACTTGACGGCGCACACGACACGTTGTCGACAAATTTGGATATAGCATTGTGGAGCAAGAATTTGAGTGCCGCAAAAACGAAATTATTACAGGAGCCCGTAACGCTGGATATAACTTTTGGCGGTCTGCAGACAAGCAACGGCATAGCGTTTTATTTTGATACGCATAACAACGTTTATGCCGATATTGTCAATGTAAAATGGTATAAGGACGGTGCAATTTTGTCGGATATGACGTTTTATCCTGACAGTGCGGTCTATTCTTACTATAATAAAGTTGAGTTATATAACAGAGTGCTGATAACGTTCGGTCGTTTGAATATGCCGGGCAGATATTTGAAGACTGAGGCAATATATTTCGGCATTGTGAGGACATTCGGGGACAGCGAACTTGAGAGTCTGACAATTAACGAAGGATTTGACCCGTCAGCAAACAGTATATATATCAACTCGGCTGAATTTGAAATAAATACTAAAGATTCAATCCCGTATATATTTCTTAAACGTCAGCCGTTTAAAATCACATACAACGGCATTGAAATGGGACATTATTATATTGATAAGAGCAAAAAGTATGCAAACGGAAAATACAGCGTCGAAGCCGTCGATAAAATTGGCATTCTTGACAATACAGACGAGTTTTTTGGCGGTATGTATATGAATGTAACGGCGGCGGTCGTCATCAACAATATAGTGGGCGGTTTGTTTGCAGTCACACTCGACCCATCCTTACAGAATGTCCCAATTAGCGGCTGGCTGCCGATTATGAAAAAACGCGACGCGCTTGCACTGGTTGCTTTGGCAATCGGCGCAAGCGTTGACGCGACGCGTACTGACGATATAAAAGTCAAGCCGATACCCACAGTTTTGTCGAGTATTATAGGTCAGGATAGGGTTTACAGGTCAAGCAGTGTCGAGATAGAGTTTCCATACACGGGAGTTGAAGTCATAGAACACAATTATGTCATAGGAGGACAGCAGAAAAATTTATTCAAGGATACGTTCACGGGGAGTAAAATGATAAAATTCCCGGAGCCGATATACAATTTGAGTATAACCAACGGGACTATTACTGCTTCCGCTGCGAACTACGCCGTAATTACAAGTACAGGTGCAACAGAAACGTCACTGAACGGATATTCATATATAGACAGTCAGAATTCTGTAATAGTCAAAACGGCAGAGACTATTGAGGGTACACAGGAACGTATTGCCAAGGTAGACAAAGGGTATCTGATAAATAAAAATATATCGCAGCCAGTTGCGCAAAGATTATATAATTATTATTTGCGCTGTAATTCGTTTGACGGCGATTTTATGATGAATACAGGGTCAGGAAATCTCGAAAAAGTCGGTGATATAGTAGAAATTGCGACGGTATTTGACGAAGATCCAATTTCGCCGTCGGAGAAATTGTATGGTCAGATTGAAAAACTGACATTGAATTTAGGTTATGCAAATATAAAGGCGAGGGGGATTATCCGTGGCAATTAACAATGCTAAGTCTATAATTGAAAGTCTGATATACGACCGAACACAGTCCGATGTGGATTACGCGTTATCGCTTGAACAGGACAGTATTTACACAGACGAAGATTTGAAAGGCGCATATAACTGTTCAGACAGAAACAGGGTTGGCGGCGCGATTAACTATTTAACAGACGGAATGGAGCTATTGGGGTTTCGCGTAAAAGACAACTGGATTGAGACTGACATAGCAAAAATAACTGATAATATCAATACACTTTCATGTTTAGACAGACTGAGACAAATTTTGACGCCGGAAATCACAATCCCGGAAAATTTGGACGGTTTTATATATCAAAAGGCGAATGCAGTCGAGCAGTTACTATATGAAATGTATTCTGCGTATATATGGATTACGGATAATACGCTGTTCTGCGGCGACGGATATGCCGGCTATTGATATTTGAAATAAATACAGTATAATATATTAACGGCAGGAAACACTATTAACAAAATCAAATTTTGAATATAAAATATGAGAATATAGGGGTTGATGTCATATGACACAATTAACAAAAGATAAAACAAACAGATTAATCAACGAAAAGTCGCCATATTTGCTGCAGCACGCGCATAATCCCGTAGACTGGTATGCGTGGGGTGATGAAGCGTTCGTCGAGGCAAAAAGACAGGACAAACCGATTTTCCTGTCTATTGGATATTCTACCTGCCATTGGTGCCATGTAATGGAAAAGGAATCTTTTGAAGACGAAGAAATTGCGGAAGTCTTAAATAAACATTTTATCTCGATAAAAGTAGACCGCGAGGAGCGTCCGGATATTGACGCGGTCTACATGAATGCTACTCAGATTATGACCGGAAGC
Organism: Oscillospiraceae bacterium; assembly: GCA_009780985.1. GTDB lineage: Bacteria > Bacillota > Clostridia > Oscillospirales > WRJC01 > WRJC01. The sequence goes on from WQYZ01000013.1 coordinate 40,415, forward strand.
GGCGGCTGGCCCTTATCCGTATTTCTCGACAACGATAAAAGACCAATTTATGCCGGCACATATTTCCCGAAAAAAGATGGAAGATACGGACCGGGATTTTTAACCTTGCTTGAACGAATTTCGTATTTGTGGGAACATGACAGAGTAAAACTTTTTGAAAGCAGTAATATTATAACTGCGGAATTAAATAAAACGGATATTGAAAATGCAGTAAACATATCACAAGATATAAATTATGAAAAAGCTATAGTAAAATGTTTTAACCAGTTGAAAAATAATTTTGATGAAGAATACGGCGGGTTTGGATCTGCACCAAAGTTTCCTGCGCCTCACAACCTATTGTTCCTGCTAAGATATTATCACTGCAAAAAAGACGAAATTGCGCTTGAAATGGTTGAAAAAACATTGCAGTGTATATACGGCGGCGGAATATACGACCATATAGGATTTGGTTTCAGCCGGTATTCGACTGACAGAATGTGGCTTGTGCCGCATTTTGAAAAAATGCTGTACGACAATGCTTTATTGGCTCTGACATACTGCGAGACATATCACTGCACAAAAAATCCGGGTTACGCTCACGTAGCCGAAGAAATCTTCGAATATATAAGCAGGGATATGACGTCCCGGGAAGGCGGTTTCTATAACGCCGAAGACGCGGACTCAGAGGGTGCAGAAGGCAAATTTTATTTGTTTACAAAAGACGAAGTTATAAAACTTTTAGGAGCTAAGGACGGTGAAAAATTTTGTGAAAAATATGATATTTCGGAAGAAGGGAATTTTGAAAATTCAAATATATTGAATTTAATGCGTTCTGCACAAGGGAGTGAATATGATTTATGGAATTTCGACGTAAACGACAAATATGACGAAAACGATAAAAAAGAGAAAACAGAAGAATTTCTTGCCGACTGCAGAAAAAGACTCTTTAAATACAGGAAAAAAAGAGTTCGTCCGTTTAAAGACGATAAAATAACAACTTCGTGGAACGGTCTTATGATTTGCGCGTTTGCTTACGGCGGCAGAATTTTAAACAACGAGAATTATACAGATATGGCAAAAAACGCGGCGAAATTTATTCTGGAGAATATGTCTGACGAAAACGGCGGTCTTTATACAAGATACAGGGACGGCGAAGCGAGATTCAACGCGGTTGCCGACGATTATGCTTATTTTATATGGGGGCTTATAGAGTTATATGAAAGTACGTTTGAAAAAACATATCTTTTAGAAGCATACAGATTAAATAAAGTTCTTATAGATAATTTCTGGGAAAACGGGGCGTTATATTTCACCGGCAGAGACAGTGAGACGCTGATTTTCCGTCCTCGCGAAATATACGACGGCGCGATACCGTCTGCAAACAGTGTCAGCATAAGCAATTTTATAAAATTATCCCGTTTATGCGACGACCATAAACTCGCGGAAATGGCGGTGGAAATTATAAGATTCTTCGGGAAAACGTTTGAGAATATGCCTTTTGGACACAGTTTTGCCATGTGCGGACTTATGCACTTAGAATATCTTTCAAGGGAGATTATAATATCCTGCGACAATATAATAAAAGGAGCTGATGGACGAAGCGAGAGAAGTCCGGAATTTACGTCTTTTGTATCTGAAATTTACGCAAATTATAACCCATTTTCGACAGTAGCGTACGCAGATGGCGAAATAGGAGAAGATATAGAATTTTATAAACAGTACGAAAATAAACATGATAAGAATAATCAAGATAAAAATAAAAGCGAACCGACAGTTTATATATGTGAAAATAGCGTATGCAAACAACCCATAAGCGATATTAATAAATTACGGGATATGCTTAGGAACTGAGTAAGTATTATATAAAAAAAGAAACATGAATGTGTTTCTTTTTTTATTATTTAAAATTTTAAGTGAAAAAGGAGAGGAAAACAAAATGTCATACTATTTCAAAGACAGAATACCGGACAGCATGCACGGACAGAACCAGCGTTACTACGACGCAATAGACAGCACAGGAGCAGTCAAGATGCCAGACTTCAAACTGACGCTGAAAAACAACATACCGGCGGGCAGTGAGGGTACACCGCTCAACGCGGCGAACATGAACTATGCTTCCGGCGTAGTCGATTTGCCAGCGGCAATACCGGGCGCGCTCGGCGGACAAACCATCGCGCGGGGACAGCTGCTGACGCTCGTCGGCGGCAAAGCGGCTGTGCCATACACAACGCCGCGCCCAGCCGCCGCTTCAGGTC
>WQYZ01000014.1 GCA_009780985.1 Oscillospiraceae bacterium
GGCTATTGGTTCTGAAAATGACCAACATGAGCAAAGTTTTGCGGAATTGCTTGATTTAACATTCGCAACTTTAAATAGAGGGGACAGAGTTAAGGGTATCGTGTCGTATGTGTCGGCAGGCGAAGTGCATGTCGATTTGAACGGCAAATATACCGGGGTGCTTGCTATTGACGAAGTAACGGATGATTCGTCTGTCGATCTGAAAGATATATTTAAAGTCGGAGACGAAATCGAAACCCAGATTATAAAAATCAACGATTTGGACGGAACTGCACTTTTGTCAAAAAAGAGAATCGACTCTAACGATAATTGGGACAAAATTATCAAAAGTTTTGAGAACGGGACTATATGCGAGGGGAAAATCGTCCAGGTTGTAAACGGCGGAATAATTGTTTTGATTGACGGTGTAAAAGTGTTTGTTCCCGCATCTCATGCGAACGTGTCCAAAGACACGGATCTGCAGACGCTCGTCAACAACAAAGTCAAGGTTAAGATTATCGACGTAAATCAGCAGAAGCGCAGGGCTATCGCGTCTATTCGTAACGCGGGCGCAGACGAGCGCAAAGCAAACGAAGACAAAATCTGGAGCGAAATAGAAAAGGATAAAAAATATGCGGGAGTAGTAAAATCCATAGCGAATTACGGCGTATTTGTGGACATAGGCGGAATTGACGGAATGGTGCACATAACCGAGCTTTCCTGGAACAGGATAAAACATCCGTCCGAAGTGCTCAAGGTAGGCGATAAAATCGAGGTTTATATCAAAGATTTTGACACCGAAAAGAGAAGAATAGCTCTCGGGTACAAAACCGAGGAAGACAATCCGTGGACTAAATTTAAGGATGAGTATAAAGTCGGCGATGTTGTTGACGCTAAAATTATAAATACTATGCCTTTCGGAGCTTTTGCAGAAATTACTCCCGGAGTTGACGGACTTATTCACATATCGCAAATATCGGATAAAAAAATCAGCAAACCGTCGGAAGTTTTAAATGTCGGGGATATAGTTCAGGTTAAGATAACCGAAATAGTGCCGGAGTCGAAAAAGCTTTCGCTGTCGATGAGGGCTCTTATAGAAGAACCTGTGGCTCCCGGCGTATACGGCGATGTTGTCGTCGATACTGACGGCGCTGATACAGGAGAAGCGGAAAATGTCGAAGAAGCAAAAGAATCGGAAACGGAAGAGATAAAAGAGTAGAAAATATATGGCAGGGGCGGGGTTTTCCCGCCCTTGTGTACGTATTGTTATCTGGACGTATAAATATTTTATATGATGTACATAACAAATGTGTATTTTGAAAGAATTAAAATGATGTTGACAATTTAATTTGAATATTGTATAATGGTATTGTCAGTAAGGGCAGGTTATACTGAGATACTGAGCTTCGCTCAGTCGGCTCAGTCGTTTGCCCTGACGAGTTATGCCTGATGAAAATTATATTTGAGGGATTTAGATGATATATTGTAAAATCTGCGGCTCGGAATTGGAGGACGGCTGTGATTTCTGCAAAACATGCGGGACAAAAGTGAAAAAAGATAACGTCGAATCAACGAAATCTGACGGGTTGAATTATTATCACGTAGACCACGCAGATACAAGCAGACGCGAAGATAAGCCCAAGATCAGAAAAAATCTTATGTCGTTCAGACTGATTGTGATACTGTCGCTTGTCATAATTTTTGGAGGCGCGGGGACGTTATATACGGTGCAAAACGTTCTGAATGATAACTTTACCGTAAAGACGCTCGTCGAACCGTCACTTGCTTACGACAGTATGAATCCGTACGGAGAAGGGTTGATATGCGTGTCAAAAAACGGAAAATGGGGATATATCGACAAAAACGGTGAGGTTGTTATACCTTTGATTTACGACTTCGCAGATTTTTTTAGCGAGGGATTGGCGGCAGTTTGTAAGGACGGAAAATGGGGATATATCGACAAAAACGGTGAGGTTGTTATACCTTTGATTTACGACTTCGCAGATTATTTCAATGGAGGAGTTGCGTATATACTTTCCGGGAATAATGTAGGGTATATCGACAAGACGGGCGAAGTTGTCGTTCTTTTGAAGTACAGCAGTTATATCTCGTATTTAGGCGACGGATTAATACTGGTTTATAATGATGATGAAAACGAAACTGTAATTGAAGATATTGACAGCGGAAATGTTATATTTCGGTATGATTCGATTTCAAGTTTCGGCGAAAATGGATTAGCGGCGGCTTCAAAAGATGGCAAATGGGGATTTATAAATAAAAAAGGCGAGGTCGTTATCCCTTTGGTTTACGATACAGCAAGAAATTTCAGCGACGGATTGGCGGCAGTTGGCATGATTGACGATACGAACGCGACTCTGCTACCTACGTGGCGAAACAGTTGGTATTATAAATATGGATATATTGATACAACAGGAAAACTTGTTATTCCTATGATTTATAATTCTGCATATGATTTTTCTGAAGGCGCAGCTGTGGTTCTTAAATATGACTTCAGCGACAAGACCAAATCATCTCCTTTAGCATTGTTTGGAGTTATAGATAAAACTGGGGAAACGATTATCCCGCTCGGCGAAAACGGTATTTCAAATTTCACGGACGGCTTGGCTGAAGTTTACAGCTATGATTCAAATATTCCCCGCAAATCCGGAGTTATAAACCTGAAAGGTGAGCTTGTTGTCCCCGCAATTTATGACGATGTTTATATATTGGGAGACAAATCAGGATTAATCGAAATTTACAAGGACAATAAGTACGGCATTATAGACTCGAAAGGCAATGAGGTTGTCCCTTTGATATACGACGAAATAGGCATGCTGAGAGACGGACTCATGACAGTGGAAAAAGACGGTTTATGGGGGATTTTGGAAGTTAAGAAATAAATAATATATAATATTTATAAATTTGATAAAAAGAGGGGCATATGCAAAACATGAAAAAAATAATAAGCGGCAAAGTAAGAGAAGTTTATGAGATTGACGACAACAGGTTAGTTATAGTCACGACTGACAGAATCTCGGCGTTTGACGTTATTTTGTCAAAACCGGTTAAAGACAAAGGCAAGGTCTTGAACACAGTGTCGCTGTTCTGGTTTGACTACACCAAAAATATTGTGAAGAATCACGTTATATCGGATAAACTCGAGGATATGCCGGAATTTTTCCAGAAACCGGAGTTTGAGGGGCGGACTGTTATGGTCGAAAAATTGAAAATGCTGCCGTTTGAGTTTATCGTCAGGGGTTATATTTTCGGCAATATGTGGAACGCTTATAAAGAAAATAAAGAGTTCTGCGGGTTAAAAATCGAGGGGGATTATCAGCAGGCGCAGAAGTTGAACGCGCCGATTCTCACGCCGTCAACAAAAGCAACCGAGGGGCACGACATATATGTGTCTTTCGATTATGTCGTAAACGCGCTCGGCAAAGAAACCGCCGAAAAAATCAGGAATATTTGTTTTAAAGTTTTTGACGCATGCTATAATCACGCATACGGCAACGGCATTATAATCGCCGACACAAAATTCGAGTTTGGATTTGATACTGATGGCAATATTGTGCTTGCGGACGAGATTTTCACGCCGGACTCGAGCCGTTTCTGGAGCCTCGCAGACTATAAAGTCGGAATGTCGCCGAAAAGCTACGACAAGCAGTTTATACGCGACTGGCTTACAGACAATCAAATCGACGGCAAAATGCAGTTTGACAATGTCCCGGACGGTATTATCAATAAAACGGCGGCGATATATCAGGAGTGTTTGGAAAAAATTGTGAGGTAGTGAGGTGAAAATACATGGAAATTAAAGACGGATTTAACGAAATCGCACAGAAATACGATAATCAAAGAAAATTATCGCTGCCATGTTTTGACGATTTTTATAATCTGCCGTTGGAAGTTCTTGATTACAACGGAATATCGCCGGAAATTTTAGATGTCGGAGGCGGAACAGGACTTTTTTCTTCTTTTATTTTGACAAAATATCCGCAGGCAAAAATAACAATTATTGATTTGGCAGATAAAATGATAGATGTTGCGAAAGAAAGATTTCAATCTCACTCTGATTTTCAATATATTGTCGCAGATTACACAAAGTGTCAATATACGCAGAAATACGATATTATTATATCAGCTCTGTCTATACATCATTTGAGTCATGACGATAAGCGGATTTTTTATCAGAAATGTTATTACCTGTTAAATGACGGCGGGTGTTTCATCAACGCCGATTTGATGCTAAGTCCGTCGAAACATATCGAAGAAGTAAATCAGAGTATATTTCACAATTACCGCAGAACCTCAGGATTAAGCGAAGACGTCTTAAAAGCGACTGGCGAATTAATGAAATACGATAACCCCGCAGCCCTGTATGACCAGTTGCAATGGCTGGTTGAATCAAAATTTCGATATGTCGATTGCGTATATAAGTATCATCAATTTTGTGTTTTGTATGCGCAAAAATAAATGAGAGGCAGCGGAATTGCATAATGACAAAAGTATATTTTATACGCCACGCAGAAGCAGATAATTATGTCCGTGATGGCAGAATACGTCCATTGACTGAAAAAGGTCTTGTTGACCGCAAGTTAGTGACAGAATTTTTACAGGATAAAAATATCGATGCAGTATTATCCAGCCCATTCAAACGCGCTGTCGGTACGGTTGCCGATTTCGCCGAGAAAAATGGCTTTGAAATAGAAATGGTCGAAGATTTCCGCGAACAAAAAAGTATCAGCGCTTTTGATAAAAAGAACGATTTAGACCCAATTATCCGTAAACAAATAATAAATGAATTTTTGGAACGTCAATGGGCAGACTTTTCTTACATACCTTCCGACAGTGACTACGGCGAAACTTTATTAGAGGTTCAGGAGCGTAATATTGCCGCATTAAACGAGGTTTTGACACGTTATAAAGATAAAAATATTGTAATCGGAACTCATGGAACGGCTTTATCAACGATAATAAATTATTATGACAAAACATACGGGTATGATGATTTTATGGCGATGGTGAATATCTTGCCGTGGGTTGTGAAGATGTCGTTTGATGAAAATAGTTGCATTGAAATAGAAAAAATTAATTTGTTTGTATAAAGTGCCAGCTTTCCGCATTAAGGATATTCCTATAAACTGAAGAAAGAGGGAAGATTATTATGCCGAGTTCTATGCTCCACTTGTCTGTTGCGAAAAAGGTTAATCCAAACGCAAGTATTGATTTTTATATAGGAAACGTCGCTCCCGACGCAAATAGAGATAAAGATATAAAAGCGATAACACATTTTCGCAATGTCCCGGACAGAGAAGCAGCTTTAAAAAAGTTTGCGCTGAAAGCAGATAATGACTATTTAAAAGGTATGCTTCTGCACTTGTTTGTTGACTGGAAATGGGAGGAAACGGTTTTGTCTGATTTCGTTGAAAAAGAAGGCGAAAAATGGTGGGTAAAATATAATGAGGAAAACAACAAAATGGTTGCATATGCTTTTCATAATACCGAATGGGCTTATGAACTTTGGGAGCGGATGGATTTGTGCGATGATTATGATTTTATTGAAACTGATTATATAACAAAAGAAGATGTAAAATCATTAATTTATGTCCAGCGCAAATGGCAGATGGAAAATAAGCTCGCTTCATCATCAGCTTTTCCTCCGGAATTTTATTGAAAAATTTGCAAATGATACGGCGATTGAATTTAATAAATGGTTTTCAGATTTGACAAGCCAAATTAAAGAAAGCGAGGAAAAATGAAAATGAGCGATAATATTGATACTACTGATATATATCAAAACCCATTGTGCAAACGCTACGCAAGCAAAGAAATGCAGTTTATATTCTCGGACGACAATAAGTTCACAACATGGCGCAAACTGTGGATTGCCCTTGCGGAAAGCGAAAAAGAACTCGGGCTTGACATCACGGACGAACAGATAAACGAATTAAAGGCAAACGTCGGCGATATAAATTATAATACTGCGAATAAACGTGAAAAAGAAGTTCGTCACGACGTTATGTCGCACGTTTACGCATACGGTGAACAGTGCCCGCTTGCAAAACCTATAATTCACTTGGGCGCGACGTCTTGTTACGTCGGCGACAACACGGATATAATCGTCATGCGCGAGGCTCTGGCGGCTGTAAAAAAACTGCTCGTCAATGCGATAGATAAACTGTGCGCATTTGCAGAAAAATACAAAAGTCTGCCGACGCTTGCATACACGCACTTTCAGGCGGCGCAGCCTACGACTGTCGGCAAACGCGCGACGCTGTGGATTCAGGACTTATATATGGATTTAGAACAGCTTGATTTTGTTATGCCGGGATTAAAACTTCTCGGCTGTAAAGGCACGACCGGAACCGGCGCGAGTTTTCTTGAACTGTTCGACGGCAGTCATGATAAAGTCAAAGAGCTTGAAAAGAAAATCGCCGCGAAAATGGGTTTTGATAAAGTCTTTTCAGTAAGCGGTCAGACTTATTCGAGAAAGCTGGACTATTATGTTTTGTCCGTTTTAAGCGGGATTGCGCAGAGCGCGTATAAATTTTCTAACGATATAAGATTGTTATCGCACCTGAAAGAAGTTGACGAGCCTTTCGAGGATAAACAAATCGGGTCGTCGGCGATGGCGTATAAACGTAATCCAATGCGGAGCGAGCGAATAGCGTCGCTGTCAAGATACGTCATGGCGGACGCGCTTAATCCTGCACTTACGGCGAGCGCACAGTGGTTTGAGCGGACACTCGACGATTCGGCAAACAAGAGAATCAGCATACCGGAGGCTTTTTTGGCAATCGACGGCATTTTGTCGCTTTATATAAATATAATATCGGGGTTGAAAGTCTATCCGAAAATAATAGAGAGGCATTTAAAAGAAGAACTGCCGTTCATGGCGACGGAAAATATATTGATGCACTGCGTAAAAAAAGGCGGCGACCGTCAGAATCTGCATGAAGCGATACGCGTTCACTCGGTCGAGGCGGCAAATCAGATAAAGAATTTCGGCGCGGACAATGATTTGATAGAGCGTATATTAAACGATAAGACGTTTGATTTGACGCGCGACGAGATCAACAGTCTGATGTCGCCGGAAAAATTCACCGGTCGCGCAAAAGAACAGACGGAAGAGTTTTTAACCGAAATGCGCGAAGTATTACAGGACAACAAAGATTTTCTTGGAGTTGACGTGGATATAAAAGTTTAAATTAGTCATCCTGACACAAAAGCTGAAATAGCAGTCTCGCTCCAGCTTTCATGCCGATTTCCAGAAATACTTCTGTATATGCTCCCTCGGCATTACTAAATTCAGAATATACTTCATCAAATGCTTCTTCGTCTTTTGAATTATCTTTCAGCCATTTGACGATATGTTGACTTTCTTTGTCCAAACGTTGAGCATATGTTCGCTTATCGAGTTCTATGAGGTCAAGACCAGTAAGCAGAAATTCGCGTATCTGTTGTAAATTCATGCGGGTAAACATTTCTTTTATGTATTTATGTTCCATAATTATTACTCCTTTGGTTGATTTGTTTCAATGATATGCTTAAAGCATACCACATAGTAAAATTATAATATGCCGTGGGCATAATGTCAATTAATAATTTGCAAATAATATATGAATTTTTATTTTTAAAGGTGTCTTTATGTTTGATAGGAATATATTCGCTGAACGAGTAAAAGAGATGCGTCTATCTAAAAATTTGAAACAAATTGAATTAGGAAATATATTAAGTCTTTCTGTCCAAGCTATTAATGATATTGAAAAAGGAAGGAAGATAACAACTTTTGACAGCCTTGTTATTCTTGCGGAATATTTTAATGTGAGTACGGATTGGCTTTTAGGGGTATCGGATATGAGAGAGCGTAGGTAAATTATCAAAATAAAAATTATAGAAAAGTTTAAATTATAAAACTTGGGAGGAAAAAAATTATGCTGACAGCAGTAGTAGGGATAAACTGGGGAGACGAGGGAAAGGGCAGAATGGTCGATTTGCTCTCGGCGGATTACAATATTGTATGCCGTTATCAAGGCGGAAACAACGCAGGACATACTGTTGTAAATCATCTCGGCAAATTCGCGCTTCATCTCATGCCGTGCGGGATTTTCAGGGAGACGACTGTAAATGTTCTCGGCAATGGGATGGTTGTGGATTTGGAGCATTTATGCAAAGAAATGGACGATTTAAAGAGTAAAGGAATAAAAATTTCGCCGGATAATCTGAAAATCAGCGATAAGGCGACGATATGTATGCCGTATCACAGGTTATTGGAAGTTTTAGAAGAGGACAGATTAGCTGAAAAAAAACAGGGCTCGACAAGACGCGGGATTGCTCCGGTATATTCAGATAAATATATGCGGAAAAGTCTTAGAATGAACGATTTGTTTGACTTTTCGACTTTAAAAGAAAAAGTCGAGGATTTAGTCGAATGGAAAAATCTATTTATAGTTGGTGGATATAAAGAAGAAGCGATAAAATCCGCCGATATGTTGGATTGGCTGAAAAAATACGGCGGCGAAATTCTGCCGTATATTATAGATACTACTGAATATTTATCAAAAGCGGCTGATGAGGGCAAAAAAATAATGTTCGAGGGACAGCTCGGCACTCTCAGGGATATAGAATACGGCATATATCCGTACACAACATCGTCGCAGGCTATCGCGTCATACGCTACTACCGGAGCGGGAATCCCGTTTAAAAAACTTGACAATACTATAGGGATTATGAAAGCCTTTTCGAGCAGTGTGGGAGAAGGACCGTTTACTGCCGAATTTTTCGGCGATGAGGCTGCAAAGTTCAGGGAAGTTACGGAAGAATACGGGGCCTCTACGGGAAGACCGCGCCGCGTCGGCGGATTTGACGTTCCGGCGTCGAAATACGGCGTCAGAATACAGGGAGCGGATTATCTCGCTCTCACAAAACTCGATATGATGTCATATTTTGACAAAATCCCGGTCTGCGCGGCGTATGAAATCGACGGCGTTAAAACTACGGATTTTCCTGTAGGCGACAGACTGACGCGGGCAAAACCGGTTTACGAATATTTAGACGGATTTAAAGAAGACATATCAAATTGCAAAAAACCGGAAGATTTGCCTAAGAATGCGCTCGCGTATATAAAATACGTGGAAAAGGCAGTGAACTGCCATATAAAATACGTGTCGGTCGGACCGGAAAGAGAACATTATATTGTGATGTAATATATTTTGCATTTTTAATTATTAATTATTAATTGTTATCAAGGGAGGAATATCTTATTTTCGGAGTAAGTATAAATAATAAATACGGCGAGGACGCGGCGGAATTTGCATACGCGGGTCTTTTAGCCTTACAGCATAGGGGACAGGAGGGCGCGGGAATTGCCGTTTTGTCCGGCAACTCTATAGTATGCCATAAAAATCAGGGGCTTGTCAGCGAGGTTTTTTCAGGAGAAGCGTTAAAATGTCTTAAAAGTCGCAGCGCAGTCGGAAATTGCATGTATTCGACACATATAAACAATACTGATATTGTCAATAACGTCAACGATATTACCGAAGACGTTCAGCCGGTTTTTACAGAGTATTTGACCGGAAGAATCGCGACGGTTCACAGCGGGAATGTGATTAACGCAAAAGAGCTGAAAGCCGAGCTTATGACATACGGCATAGCGTTTATGGGGACGTCGGACAGCGAGGTTATATCTAAACTTATTGCGTATCACAGCACAAAAGAAAAAAGCGTTGTGAACGGCGTCAAAGTCGCTGCAGAATTGTTAAAAGGGGCGTTTTCGCTCGTCGTTTTGAGCACGGAGAACAATAAATTAATCGCGGTGCGGGATTCGAGCGGGTTCAGACCGCTGTGCATGGGAAAAAATGAACGCGGGATTGCCGTGGCGTCGGAAAGCTGCGCGCTTGACACAAACGGTTTCGGTTTTGTGAGAGATATAAAACCGGGCGAAATCGTCGTCGCCGAGGACGGCAAGATAACATACGAAGAAGTAGTTTTAACCCCGAAAATAAAAAATGCGGGAGTATGTATATTTGAATACGTGTATTTGGCGCGTCCGGATTCTTTTATAGACAGTTTGGGCGTATATGACGCGAAAGTAAATTTAGGTAAAATATTGGCGGAAGAAAACCCCGCCGAAGCGGATATTGTATGCGCGGTTCCCGAAAGCGGGATTGAAGCCGCAATCGGGTACAGTCAGGAGAGCGGACTGCCATTAATTACGGGACTTATCAGGAACAGGTATGTAGGCAGAAGTTTTATATACCCCACGCAGACGCAGAGGGAAAACATAGTCAAAGTAAAATTCAACGCTATGAAATCAAATATAGCGGGCAAGCGTATTGTGCTTGTGGACGACTCTATCGTCAGGGGCACATCAATGAAAATAATCGTGGGCATGATGAAAAACGCTGGGGCAAAAGAAGTACATTTGCGCATATCGTCGCCGCCGGTAAAATACACGTGCCACTTTGGGGTGGACACAAAAAGCGAGGATGTAATTGCAAACAAGATGAAGCTTGATGAAATATGTAAAGAAATCGGCGCGGACAGTCTGGGTTATATCAGCTTGGACGGATTAAAAAAAGCGTGCGGAAAATGTTCCCTGCCGCTTTGTGTGCGTTGTTTTGAGAATAACGGCGAAATGTAGGATATAAATATGAGATAGGGGCGACATGCCGAACGTGTTCGGCTGGTGGTCGCCCCTATCTTTTTCGCCATAATTTTAATACGTCAGATTTATAACAGCTTTTTCGGTGTCATCAGTTGACGGATAATAATACGCTATTAAGCCGCCGATATCGACATCCTGGAATCCGAACCCGAGGTATATATTAAAGCTTATTGTTGACGATTGAGTTTCGTCGTTTAAAATTCTTCCTGAGAACCATACTTGCTGCCACGTATCGGTGAGAGGCACATCTCCGGACGGACTCATTTCGCCTTCAGAACCCCAGTTGTCTGTAGGAGTTTTCAGAGCAAGATGATATTCAGGGTCTTCGGAGTCGTCAACTAATGTGCTGCCCGGATTTCTTACGCCTTTTATCCACATGACTCCGACTACTAAATCGCCGTTTTGTATCGGAACGTCTTTCTGAAGGGACATGCTGCAGCCTATTTCCCACCAGTTGGTTGGGTCTGTTGTAACGGAGTAGCGGTATGCCGAAGTGAACGGCACATTGTCCTGACTTAAGTCAAGCTCAGTTTTTTTACATGCGTTTGCGCCGAGTTTTTTCATAAGGTCGGCTTCGTCTGTTCCCGGGAGGATTTGCACGCCGTTTTTAAGTCCGTTGTTTGCAAGTTCTATCTGAATTTGCTGCCAGTACGGAAGATTGGGGTCGATCGGTTCGGTCGGCGCGGGTGTTGTGGGTTCTGCGGTAGTCGTAGGAACTGGAGTTGTGGGCGGAATCGTCGTGGGAGCCGGAGTCGTATCGGCCGAATCCGTGCCTGCGGCTGTCGTCGAGCCTGTGTCGCCGGATTTCCCGCACGCGAAAGTCATGGGCACGAGCATTACGGCGCACAGAAACAATGCAATTAATTTGAGTTTAAAATTTTTTTTCATTAAAAATCTTCTCCTTAATATTTACATTCAAAAAATATAAAATAAAAATTTTACTTTTAAAATCTTAATTAGTATGTCAGATTTATGACGGCTTTTTCGTTATCTGGAGTTGACGGGAAATAATATGCTATTAAACCTCCGATGTCAATTTCCTGGAATCCGAAACCCATAAATATCTGGAACGACAAATTTGACGACTGGGTTTCATCGTTTAAGACTCTTGCTGAAAACCATACTTTCTGCCATGTATTGCTGGTCGAGGGGTCAAGGAACTGATTACCGGTCGGGCTCATTTCGCCCTCTGTAGCCCAGCTGTCCGTGGGAGTTTTAAGAGCGAGGTAATATTCAGGCGGGTCGGTGTCGGCTGCTAATGCGCTGCCCGGATTTCTTACGCCTTTTACCCATAAAACGCCGACTACTAAATCGCCGTTTTGCACCGGGACATCTTTCATGCAGTTCATAGAACAGTTTACATCCCACCAGTTGGTTGGGTCTTTTGAAACGGTATAACTGTATGCGGCAGTAAAAGGCACATTGTCTTTGCTTACGTCAAGCACTGCTCTTGTACAGCTGTTTGCGCTGAGTTTTTTCATGAGATCGGCTTCGTCTGTTCCCGGGAGGATTTGCACGCCGTTTTTAAGTCCGTTATTCGAAAGCTCTATTTGAATTTGCTGCCAGTACGGAAGATTGGGGTCAATCGGTTCGGTCGGCGCAGGCGTCGTGGGTTCGGCGGTAGTCGTAGGAACTGGAGTTGTGGGAGGAATCGTCGTGGGAGCCGGAGTGGTGTCAGCCGGAGCCGTGTCTGCGGCTGTCGTTGAGCCTGTGTCGCCGGATTTCCCGCACGCAAAGGTCATAGGCACAAGCAGAACAGCGCACAGAAACAATGCAATTAATTTGAGCTTAAAATTTTTTTTCATTAAAAATCTTCTCCTTAATATTTTTAAAATTTTTTCTGAATTTTTTACATAAAAAACTTTTTACATATATAATTTATCATAAAATGGGAATATTGTCAAATACTTTTTTTGATTTCTACTGTTTTTTAAAAAATACTTTACGTCTGGTTGCTGTGTAATCTCTATTGTCTCTGTCTCTATAATCTCTGAAATCCCTGCTGTCTTTTTTTGCCGATTCGTATTTGTCGTATGCCTGTATGATTTTCTGGACAAGTCTGTGACGAACGACATCTCGTTCCGTAAAATAATGTATTGCTATATCGTCTATGTTTTTTAGTATTTTAGTCGCTTCTATAAGTCCGCTTTTTGTATCTCGGGGCAGATCTATCTGGGTTATGTCGCCGGTAACTATGGCTTTCGAGTTGAATCCGAGACGGGTCAGAAACATTTTCATCTGTGCGGGAGTAGTGTTCTGGGCTTCGTCGAGTATGATAAAAGAGTCGTCGAGTGTGCGTCCGCGCATATATGCGAGCGGCGCGATTTCTATTACGTTACGCTCGGCGTATTTAGTATATCCCTCGTAGCTTAGCATCTCGTACAAAGCATCATATAGCGGTCGCAGATACGGATCTATTTTATTCTGCAAATCTCCGGGGAGAAATCCAAGTTTTTCCCCCGCTTCAACTGCCGGACGCGTTAAAACTATCCTGCTGACTTTTTTATTTTTAAGAGCCGTCACAGCCATTGCGACGGCGAGAAAAGTTTTCCCGGTTCCCGCAGGTCCAACCCCGAAAACCACCGTGTTTTTCTTTATAGCCTCGACATAGCTTTTCTGTCCGATTGTTTTGGCTTTTATAGGTTTCCCTTTTGACGTTATACATATGCAGTCGTTGTCTAACCCCGCGAGTTCGCTTTTTTTATTGTCGTTAATCATAGTTATCGCGTAATTTATGTTTTGTTCAGTCAGAGTCTCGTTGAAATTCAGCAGATTCACGAGATAGTCTATGGTATCTGCGGCTTTTTTTATATTTTCATCGGATTCCCCGGCTATTTTTACTTTTCCTTCGTCCTGGTTTGAAATTTTAACGTCAAATTCTGTCTCCAATATGATTATGTTGCAGTCCAATTCCCCGAAAAGATACGGGATTTTGTCCGGTCTTTTTATATCGATATATTTTTCTGTCATAAAATTATATATACACCTATCTTTTTAAATTAATTATATTGTTTGTTGCAATTATTATTTTTCCGTCTGTATATTTGTGTTAAACGGCACTTCTTTTGCAATGTTTTCTATACATTCCACTTCGCATTTCATATAATAATAATCATCTTTAATTTCTCCCCCATAAAAATTTTTTGATTTAATTTCGACTATATCTTTGTCATTCTCAAATCTACTTTCTATTATACCATTTATTTTAGAAATTGCAATATCTTTCGCTGTTTCTTCATCAATAATTATTTCTTTTTTTTGAAATTCGACATATTCGGACGTTGATATTTTTACGGGAAGGACGACGGCGTTAAATAAAGTCAGATTTTCAGTCTTTTTTATTTTGTCATATTTCTCCATAGAAATTTTATTATTTAAGTAAAGATTTATATTTTTGCCGAGAATACTTAAAGTATTTTTTTCGGCTCTATTTCCGGTATATTCTTTTTCAGACGATTTGAGCGGGATTTCTACTTCTATTATTCGTGTTGTTTCCGCGAGCACTTTGCCTGCCGCATGTTTTATACGCACTCCGAGCGCATTTGAGTTGACTGCGCCGCTTATCAGCAAATCGCCTTTTTGCACGGTATTGTCGAGCGTCGCCACTTTCGTGCCGTCATATGCGTCCATATAGACTATTTTGCCGGATTTTGACGCCACTACGTTTGTAGGGGTTGTCTGGTCTACTATTGTCACGGGCTCTTCCCTTTTTTTTACTTCCACATACGCCACAGTACCTTTGATATTCACGGCGATCCACGCGATATTTTTATTTGCGAGAATAGCTTTTGTCTGTAATTCGAACGGGTCGATTTTCGGGATATACGCGCCGGTTTTACAGCCGAGATTTTCGAGCAGCTCAATGATTTCAGCATTGTTGGGATAATCCGATTTGTCTATTTTTATATCCCAAATATAAAACGTAGACATATAAATCAGTATAAATCCAGCGACTGCGCCGGTATACAGTCCGAGCCTGTATTTGTGACGCTCAAGCAAAAATTTTATGCCTTTTTTTGATACGATTTCACAGTTCGTATGCGTTTTTCTTGCTATTTCATCAAATACGTATTTGCGCGCGTATCTTGACGCCGTTTTGAAATTAAGCTCGTTCTCCGAGATTTTTTCTATGCCCCAGAATTTTATACGTAAGTTCATCAGCATATTTATAAATCTCTCGGGTTTTGCGCCTTTTATTTTTACTGTGACATACCCGAAAAGAAAGTTATATAAATTTATGAAAAACATATAATCCGCTCCCGTTAATATATTAATATTTATTTTACATATTAAATTCTACATTTTTTATAAATCCCCGTATCGCAATTATATTTTTGGTGAGATTATTTAAAGTCAATGCTCTGCCTGATATGCATATTCTGCAATATTTTGTCTCTAAGAGTATTTTTTCTTGTTCGTAAGATAAAAGACCGGTGCAGCCGTCGATTATTATCTCGCGGTTTCCCCGTATCTGAATTGACGGGAAGTTTTTAAACGTACCCTGCGGCAGCGACAGTATTTCCGCGAGTCTGTCCGATTTATATTTTTTTGAAATATCAGTATCTTCGTCATTTCTATTAGCTTTATTATTTTTATTTTTTTTGTTGAATAAATTCACAGAATAATCCTCCGTTTTTTTATTGGCTAATATATTACAATAAAATTTATGCGAATACTTTTTATATAAGTACAATTTAAAATAAATATCAAATAAATATTAAAAAAACCTTGAAATATCTGCGGCTGTATGCTATAATAAGAAAAAAGACTGAGAAGCATAAGTCTAATTGTCCGGTAATATTTATAAATATATATTAATTTAAAGGAGTAGAAACTTATGAAAACAACAGTAATTCAACCGCACAAATCATCTCTCGGCATGGACGCGAACATAGCAGTACTGCTGACCTATATAATTATGGCAGTTGTATCGTGGATACCTTACATAGGATATATATCGTGGGCTGTTCCAATCGTAATTTTCTTTATGGAGAAAGAAAGTAAATTCGTGAAATTTCAGGCAGTTCAAGCGCTTATCATCGGGATTGTCAGGGAGATAATCGCTATTATATTTGCGATTATTGTCTGGGCTGTAACTCCCAAAGATATAGTCGGTATTTTAACTTTAAACAGTTGGGGCGCTGCGGCGTTTGTGGGAGGTATCTCCGTAATCGTAGGTCTTGCCATCACTGTTCTTGTTATATACGTTATAGTTAAAGCATACGGATATAAACAGATTGAACTGCCGATGATCGCTCCTATTGCCGCTAAAGCAAGCGAAAAATTAGAAAATATGAACATAAATTTTAATCAGAATCAAAATCAACAAAACAACATGAATCAGAACCAGCAGAACAACTCAAATTCAAATCAGCAGGATCAGCAAAATCAAAACGATTCAAATAACTCGAATAATACAGATAATCAGCCGTGAATTACATAATTTAACGCAAAAAAGATGATTTCCAAAATACTGGAAATCATCTTTTTTATTAAGTTATGGGTCAATAACTTTTATTACAATTATTTTTTTACGGAGATTTTTCTTTTTATTATTACTGCGCATATTCCCATGACTGCGATCATAAACATAATCAGCATTGTGTTATCGCCGGTTTGGGGATTAAGCTTTGCTTCTTCAGGAGCCAGTGTCGCCAACGGCACGCTTGCCTCTATGAATGTCGATTCTACAGTCCCTTCCTCTTCAGGAGCCAGTGTCGCCAACGGCACGCTTGCGTCGGTTATACTTTCCGTGGATTCCTCTGTGGTGACGGGTTCGGTAGTCGGCTCAACTGTCGTCGCTTCAGTAGACGGTTCAGTGACAGGAACAGTAGTCTTTTCAGGATATACCGGATTGCCCGTCGGTGTTATGCCGTCTGCTGGTGTATTATCGACTGGTGTGTCTTGCGGGATGATTATAATGTTGGGTTCATCGGGTATTATGTACGGTTTGTCAGAAGGAGTTGTTACATTAACCGAACTTGACTTTGTAATATTATTCCCGTATGTTATTGTCGCAGTGTTGACATATGTGCTGTTTGTGTTAAGCGTACCTGTTGTATAATACAGCGTGATAGTTTTGTCAGCGTCTATACCTATACTCGTCGGTATTGTTCCCAGTTTATCCGTAATATCAGTATTCGAGGTTCCGTTACTGAAAATATCTGTCAATGTAAAATCTATTGCCATATTGCCGTTGTTTGTTATTGTTATTTCATACACGGCGCGGCGGTTGTTGAGCGGTAACGAAAGAGTAGTAGGCTGGAATGTATATTTGCTGTAGTCCGAACCATTAGCAGTAGTGTATTGAGCAACTTGTTTTGTTATTGCAAGTTCGGGATTTACGATTACGGACGCTGTATCCGAATCGTGTTTGGAGTCAATTATATCGCTGTCGTCAGCGGTAATTGCCGCTACGTTATCCCATGTTTCCTGGTCTGTTGTGTTGTTGTTTATCACCTTTGCTGTCGCATATATTATTACAGTGGTTGGCGTTGTCGCTTGTGCAGCTCCGTCAATCTCAATTGATGTCGGGTCAGTCAAATTCAGATAATCTTCATCTGCGAGATCTGTGCCGTTGAAAATATCTGACAATTTTACTGTTCCGCCGGCTAAACCTGTGTTGGTAAGAGTAATTTTGAACAGCGCGGTGTCGCCGGAATTGAGAGTCGTGCTATCATGCCAATCTGTATAATTTTCATAATCATTTATATCATTATATTGGGCTGATACAGCTTCATAACTGTCTGCCGCAACTTTTTTTGTTATGCTAACGAATGCCTTGTTCGGAGAAACTACAGGGGACTGTATAACTGCGATGGGCACTTCAAGGCTTGTAGCGTCAAATTCCTTAGCCCCTACATATCCGACTGCGCTTGCCGTATTGGTATATGTAGCATAATCGTTATCAGGTTCGTCCAAGTTTTCCGGAATTGCAGACAGAGTTGCTTGATAGTAGAAAGTTTGTGATTCGTGTGTTGCAGCTGTAAGGGTTCCGATTGCTATTCCATAGCCGTTTACTTTTCCGGAGTTATAATTATTGTCTGTGTATGTTGTTGTATCGGTAACCCATGCGCCGCCGGTAACTGTTCCGTTTGTCGGAGGCGTTATGCCGTCTTCCGTCAAAACTACGCCTGTTAAATCGACGTTGCCGGAATTTCTGACTACTATTTTGTATACAACTTTTTGTTCAGTCGCAACGTCCGGGTCGAGCGTAACTACTGCATCAGCAGGATCAACTATTGTTTTTGTTACGGTCAATCCTGCATCTTTGACGTCAACTGTCACATCGCCGTCTTTTATATTGTTATCTTTATCGGTAGCGGTTGCCGTATTTTGATATGTTCCAGCTTTATCAAAAGTTACCGTGTAATAGAATACTGTTGTACCGCCATTTTTAGTTACGGACACATCTGTTGGGGCGGTCGTAGTACCACCTATAGAGTCTAACCATGCGCCGCCTGAAATAGAATCCGTAATATCGACTGTTGCGTCTGCGTCGCCGTCATTCTTCACTGTGATTTTATACAGTACAGTGACTTCTTCGTTACTGTCCAACACAAATGTTGGAATTGGCGCAGTACTGTCTATCCAATTCGTATAGTCTCCGATATTCTTTGCACTGTCGTAAGGGTCTGCGGACACTTCTTTTGTCACGGTTATATCGGGTTTGGGAACCGGCTGCGGTGTCGTATCTATAACAGTAAAACTTGCTTCTGCTGATAAGGTATCACTTGGATACCCATTGTTTTCTATTATCGTCGCCGTGTTTGTATATGTATCAAGTTCATTTCCTATCGGCACTATGTAATAGAATGGTTCAGAACTACCTGCGGCTACATCAAATTGAGTCAAAGGACTATTATTGCTATACCATGTGCCGTTCAGTTCAGTTATCCCGTCCGATGCTAATGTTTTATCTGATAATATAACATTTTTCGCATCTACTATTGTATTATTGCTGACTGTTATTTTAAATAAAGCGTAATCATCTGTCGTATATCCGTCTTTTAAATCAAAAGTCCAAGAATTGTCCCAATCACTTGTATTTGTCAAATTTGATAAATTGATGCTTGATGTATATACGCCTTTGTAAATATCTTTTGTTATGCCTAAATTAGGCACGAATTCTCCCTTGATAGTCCATACCTGATTGAAATCTTGTGCCCCGGGTTTATTAAGATGGAAAACATAGTAGCCGTCTATAGGGGCTTGATCTGGCTTTTCAATTTTAAAATCATAATATGAAGAATTTTCCTGAGCTGTGACTACAAGAGTTTTAAAATCACTAAATAGACTTGCGTCGATTTTAAGGTAACTTTCTTTGTCACTGGTGCCGACCCAAGCAAAGTATATTTTAGGGAAATCCGCGCTGTGCGCATTAGATGGTATACTTTGCCCCGAAGAATTGTTGCGTTCTGTATTTTGTATTCCATTTAAATCTATAGCAACGGCTGGATCGGAAATGTCATTCCATGTTATATCAGCCGCAGAAACAGCTAACATTGTAAAAGGCAATACGCCGAACGACATTATTATTGCTAAAACTAAAGAAATAATCCTATTTGAAATTCTTTTCATTATTTTCGTTGTTTTCATTATTCTGCTCCTTTTTACATATGATTTTGCGATTACGAAATTCCCGGTATATTAATTATTTTATATACTTCAGAATATCTCATAATCGAGTAAACGTTTATAATTTTAATATAAAGATTTTTACACTTCTGTTTTTTATACGATTTACTTTTTCACATCATTGTATTTTTAACGAAATCAAAACGAAATTTGAAAATTATTTACTTACTAACTATAGTTATAAGTAATCTTTTTTAATTGATCCTCCTTTTTTCTTTTACATTAATTATTTCTTAAATAATACTATGGCTTGGTATACGGATATTTTGTCACATCTTAAAGTTTTCTTAAATTTTATCTGTGCTTCGTATTTTATACCAAAAATTTTCATTTGTCAATAGCTTAAATTAAATTTAAAAAATTATATACAAAAATTTAACTTTTGTTTAAGGTCGGTGACACAATGATGAAAACGATGAAAAAAGCTGAATATTTTTTATCTATGCACAATAATATTCTATATATGTCAATTAACTGCGGAAAGACGGCGATAATATAAAAAAAATAAAAAATATTTTATTCTCTGTTTTTGTAGTAATATTTATAGCGTATATAATAAAATTCCCGAAAGAATCGTCTGCGATTTTAATAGACGGATTGAAATTATGCTATCTTGTGATAATTCCCGTGATTTTTCCGTTTTTGATATTTTCAAGACTGCTTATGCGTTCGTCTTTATTTAAATTTATAGGGCGTATATTAAATAAACCTGCGGAGGTTTTATTCGGCATATCCGGATTATATACAAATGCTTTTCTTGTTGGCAGTCTGTTGGGATTCCCTATGGGAGCCAAAACTGTCAGGGATATTTATTTATCGGATAAACCTGATAAATCAAATAAAAATCAGGCTGAAAGGACGCTTGCGTTCTGTAATAACTGTAGCATATCTTTTGTTGTTTCGGTTGCGGGAATGGCTGTATTTAAAAGCGTCACTGTGGGATTTATACTTTTTTTTATACAGATAATTTCAGCTTTTGTCACGGGAATTATTGTGAAATTTGTTTTCCCGCCGCCGCACTCAATGATTAAAAGACTAACTGGGAAAATTCAAAAAACCGACGTAAACCTCTCCGAAATTACAGAAATAATCTCCGAGTCCGTAAACGGCATTTTGAATATCTGCGGGATAGTGCTGTTCTTTTTTATTCTGATAAATATAACCGCCGGTTATTTTAAAATATTCGGCATATTTGACTCGAATTCTGTGAAAACGGCTGTGTCGGGAATATTTGAAGTGAGTTCAGGAATATATTCTCTTGTAAATTTTAAATTAAGTATTTATTGCAAATTAATGTTGTCGTCCGCAATATTAGGCTGGTCGGGACTTTCCGTACACTTCCAGATAAAATATATTTTAAAAGATACTGATTTATCTTTAAAACCCTACTTTACAGGAAAGATTTTTCATGTTATAATATCTGTATTGATAACTATTATAACTTTCGGATTCCTGCCCGCGGAAAAAATATGCGCCGCCGTTTATTATAATTACTACAATACGGATAACTTCCGAGCAACGCTCGGTTTAAAAGAGTATATTAATTATCTTGCCGTTCAGGGTATTGTCACTGCGGCTGTTATCGTTTCGATTTTGATTACTGTGCTTGTATTTTATATTTATGAAAAATATAAGAATCCTAAAAATTTAAAAAGTAAAATAAGTAAATAAATTTAATATATAAAACACGCTTTGCGGGTTTATGGAAGTGGAGATTAAGTATTATTATGGATGAACATATTATAGAAAAAAAATGCTGCTATTGCGAAAACGCCATAGCAATAAAAGAAACCAGAGGATACATATGCAATAAAAAGGGAATTGTGACGTATAATTTTTCATGCAAAAAATTTTCTTTTGACCCTCTTAAACTGTCGCCTATGCTTCCGGCAAAGACTTTGCAGTTCTCGCCGGACGATTTTAAAATTTGAACAAAAAATAAAATCACAGAAATTATAGAAAGGGAAAAATATGGGTAAAATGCTGAAAGAGTTTAAAGATTTCGCACTAAAAGGAAATGTAGTCGATATGGCTGTAGGCGTGGTCATAGGCGGAGCTTTCGGGAAAATAGTCACGTCTTTAGTCAACGATATAATTATGCCTGTTATAACTATTTTTACGGGAAATATAGATTACACGAATCTGTTTGTATCCCTCGACGGGCAGAAATACGCCACTTTAGCCGACGCGCAAGCGGCCGGAGCGGCAACTTTGAATTACGGCTCATTTATAAACAACATCATAAACTTTTTGATTATTGCGATTTCTATTTTTATAGTAATAAGGCAGATGTCTAAAATTCAAAAGGGAATAACAAAAAAGAAAGGCAAAGAAGTTCCGCCTCCCGCACCGACGACAAAAGAATGCCCGTTCTGCAAATCTACGATACATATCGACGCCGTAAAATGCCCGAACTGCACGTCGGACCAGCCTCTGCCGCCCGCCGAACCTGAAAATACACCAGCGATTTAGGCTATAAAACCTTAATTGTAAAAATTTATAAGTATCGAAGAAATAAACAAAGTGACTAAATTTGACAAAATAAGCAGAAAATTTTATAATATGCAGGAGGAAAAACAACTAATTATGGAAATATTCATGGAAATGTCAACATCAGCCAGACACAATAAATTAGCGGGAACATTTTTTAGCAGAATAATAAACTTGTTAGAAAAAAAAGAAGTATATGCCTTGCATGAAGAAGGCGCACTTGTTTACTGGGGCGAGAAAAAAGAACTGGATTTTATAAGATTAGTAGATATAAATGAAATAGAAGATGTCAATAAATTTACAACAGAAATAATACATGATTTAAATTATGTTCAACCCGACTTTTTCATGTTCAAGAAAAATCCGTATTTGCATAATAAAAGAGAAACAAAAATAGCGGGTTGTCCTGATTTGATAGTTGAAGTGTGGTCTGATGATAATACCACATTTGACAGAAAAATTAAATTTGGTTTATATTCAAGCAGTCCGATAACAGAACATTGGTATATAGAACAAAATTCAAATGAGGTCGTTTGTTATTACGGTGATAATAGGCTTGAAAATCAATCTTTGATGAATGTGCTTGTAACGCGCGACGGACTGAAATTTGATTTGCGTTATTTGGCATTATAAAATGCGGAGTATTTATATTAACGGTGAAAGGAGAATCGGAAAATGAAAGCTAAAGCCATTATTATTATAAGCATTATCATTGGACTAATAACTATTGCATTAGCTTGGCTCAGCTCAAGCGAAAGTATTGGTATTGAGTTGCCCTTTTATATTTGGGCGGCACCTTCTGTTTTGTGGTGCTGTGTTTTTCTACCAATTATAGTGAGTAAAAAGAAAGATTCTGATAAATAATAACGGATATTTGGCGATACCATAGTGTAAGCATTTTGCAAGATTATAAAATTTATAATCAATAGTAAAAGAAATAAAGGAGTTGATAAAAGTGGTGCCAAAAATAAATATAAAGCTGTTCGCTACGTTCAGAGAAAGTGGAGCTGTTGGGGAAGAAAATGCAAAAACTCTTGACGAAATTGGGAGTAGTCTTACCCCATTCATGCAAAAGCGGTTATTTAATAAGCCATTAAAAATGCAGATAGCCGGAAAAAGAATTTTTAACATCGGAGATAAGTATTATCTTGCAGAAAAGTATAGCAAACTTCCGATTGAGAAACTTTTGGATATGTTTAAGAGTGAAGAAGAACAATAATACAAGTTACGACCATTTATCATTGGTCAGCGTAACAAATAAGCATTTTATTCGGCGGAATCAAAAATCAAATGTAAAAATTAAATATAAAAAAAAGAGGGATGAAACCACATAAACAATTTCGACAAAAAATATATGCGCGGCGTAAATCTCGGAGGCTGGCTGTCGCAGTACAACGGTAAATTAAAAATAGGCGACGCGCATTTCGACAGTTTTATCACAGAAAAAGATATAGAGCAAATCGCAGATTGGGGACTCGACCATATCAGACTTCCCGTAGATTATATGATTTTTGAGAGCGACGACAGACCGGGATATTATGATGAAACTGCGTTGGGCTATATTGACAGATGTATAGACTGGTGCAAAAAGCGCGGCTTAAATCTTATAATAGATTTACACCACGCTCCGGGATTCAGTTTTCACACGCTTGCCACAAACAGCCTTTTCACGGATGAAAAGATGCAGCAGCGTATGATTGATATTTGGGTAAATTTCGCGCAAAGATATATAAACGAGGGCGACAATTTAAGTTTTGAGCTTATGAATGAAATCGTCGAGCCGGATTCCACGCGCTGGAACGCTCTTGCCGCGAAAATAGTGGCAAAAATACGCGAAGTTGACAAGACGAGAATTATATTAATCGGCGGAAATCATTACAACGCCGTTTCGGCTTTGAAAGATATAGCGATAATCCCGGACGACGATTATATTGTCTATAATTTTCACTTCTATGAGCCAATGCTGCTGACTCACCAAATGGCAAGCTGGAATAAAATGAACATGGATTATGGTTTAAAGCCCCTGTATCCGTCGGTATTCCCAGGCGTGGGTGAATTTATTGCAAAACATCCGGAATATTCTTATTTAAAGGAATTTGACGGTCTTTATGTAGATATTGAAAATCTGAAAAAATATCTGAAGCCCGCGCTTGAGTTCAGGAAGAACCACCCGGACAAGACGTTGTATTGCGGGGAATACGGGGTTATTGACGTCGCCGATCCGCAGAGCCGCAGAAACTGGCACAGGGATTTCAACGATCTTATGGACGAGTATAATATCGGTAGAGCCGTATGGTCGTATAAGTTTATGAATTTCACATTTGTAAACCGGGACGGCACAGCCGCCGACAGCGAATTGATTGATATAATCAGCGGGAAGAAATAAATATATTGGAGGGAAAAGAATGTTCAGGCAAACACTCTGGCGAATTATCTCCATACAGAACAGAACCGATTGGATTGGTTAGCGACATCTGTATGGAGAACAAATTAAAGAACTATGTTCTTTGAGTCGCTTACAATCTGTTGGTTCTTTACAAATTATTCAATCATTTAATTATTTTAAAAAGTAAAAAGGAGCCAACAATTATGGAAAATATAGAAACTAAAAATGAAATTTTAAAAGGCGGTACTCAAAACCAAGTGGAAAAAATCGGGGATACCGTACATAGAACGATAAAAGGACACCCGATGCTTCACAAATATCTGCTGTATTTGGAAAAAGAGGGTATGCCCGGAGTTCCGCGTTTTCTTGGCATAGACGAACAAGAGCGTGAAATCCTCAGCTATTTGTCTGGAAAAACTATAGGACGAGATTATGATTTTGACCATCCATGTCTTAGTTCTGATGAAACAATAAAAGACACAGGGCGTTTTATAAGGAAATTGCACGATAAATCAGTGGGATTTGTGCGGACGGCGATAGAAGGCGGCTGGAAAAATCCGCATTTCCCCGACGACGAACATGAAATAATTTGTCATAACGATAACGGTATCTGGAATTTCATATTCATTGAGGATAAAATTGCGGGTATGTTTGATTTTGACGACTGTTATCCGGGTTCGCGCATTTGGGATTTAACAACGCCATTGTTATTTTGGCTGCCGTCGGCTGACGGTTATGACCCTGAAAACACAGAACAGGCAGAAGAAGCTAAACGGCGTATAAATTTGTTTTTCGATGGTTATGGTATGAACCGTCCTGCTGATATAATGGATATAGTAGTCCAAAGGATTATGACTTATTTTGATTCAGAAGAAGAAGCGAACGCTAACGGCTGGTATCAAAATATGGCGCGGCATTTTAAAGCTCACGGTCATCTATGGGTATAAAATAATAATAATTTATTAATAAAGATTTAGGAGGAAATTAATATGGACATGGCAACAACTGACTATATACCGGGGAAAGAACTGGAATATTTAGGTCTTGTCAGAGGCAATATAGTGACGACCAAGCATATCGGGCAAGATTTTATGGCTGGCTTAAAATCTTTAGTAGGCGGCGAAATCCAGCAGTTTACGGAATTATTGCAAGAAGCCCGTAATTCCGCAACTGACCGCATGGTAGAGGAAGCGGAAAAATTAGGCGCCGATGCTATTGTTATGATACGTTACACTACGGCGCAGATTATGGACCCGGCGGCAGAAGTTCTGGCTTACGGCACGGCAGTTAGATATAAAAAATAATAAATATTCGGTTTTATGTAGGGGCGGCAATATACCGCCCTTGAATTCAAACCTACATTGGCAAAAATTTGAACGCAATCGTAGGGAGCGACGCCCTCGGCGCGCCGGAAAATAATGAAAATCCCGGCGCGCCGAGGGCGTCGCTCCCTACATATTATTTATTCTTCTTCAAAAATCAATACAGTTCTCTTTTTGCCTATTGATGTATTGGCGAAAATATCTGTTGCACTGCAGAGATATTCTCCGGGGTTCGTCATTGACGGGCTGAAATGCGTAAGCCAGAGTTCTTTGACTTGCGCATTTTTTGCCATCTCCGCCGCTTCGCTGAACAGACAGTGGCGGTGTTCGACCGCTTTATCGTACAGTTCGGAATCGCCGTACATACCCTCGCATATAAACAAATCGGCGTCTGCGGCAAATTCGGCTACAGATTCAGACGGACGCAGGTCAGTTGCGTAACATACCGTAAGACCTTTGCGCTCTTTACCCATAACGTCGGATGGGGTAAATTGTGTATTATCGATATTGACGTTATGTCCCGCCTGAAGTACAGACCAGTATTTTACAGGTATTCCCAGCGATTTAGCTTTTTCAGGATTAAATTTGCCCTGACGTTTTAAATCAAATCTATATGCGTAACATGGAATCCAGTGCTCGACTTCCCGGACCGATACAAACAGAGAATCTACGGAAAATATCTGATTGGCAGGGTCTTTTTTTTTGTGGTTTTCTATTTCGACAAAATTTATTTCAAAAGGCAGCTGAGGCGCAATTACGCATAAACACTCGACTATCTGACGGACATATTTCGGTCCGATAATCGTAAGCGGTTCCGTTCTCCCCGAATTGCCTATTGTCAATAAGAGACCCGGAAGCCCGGATACATGGTCAGCGTGAAAGTGAGTCAGGCATATAATGCCGATTTGCTTAAAACCCAATTCGGCTTCGCGTATTGCCATTTGCGTGCCCTCCCCGCAGTCCACGAGTATAACGAATCCGTTATACTTTAAATACAGCGACGTTAAATATCTTTCAGGCAGGGGAACGTACCCGCCTGTGCCCAATAAATTAACTCCAATCAATTTTATTTCTCCTAAATGTGATTTATATATTTTTTTATAATCTGTTTAATAATTGTTTAACAATATTTGATTTATAGTTTATCAATGTAAATTACACTATAAATAAGCAAATTGAAAAATATCGTCAGTTGATCTTTTATAATATTATATCATAAATCAATGGCATATAAAGCCTTAAAATGAAAATTTAATTAGAAAATAATTATAATTTTTCATTTATACGATATAATTACGATATAATATATCTGTATAATAAAAAAAGCACTTCATTTATTTCGAATTTTATTAATATTTCGAAGGTATTTGTTTATGCAAAAGAGAATGTCTAAGCCGAAAAAGATAATATTGTCGATTGCCGCAGTTATAATATTGATTCTGGGAGTAACTGCTTATTTGTATGCGGACAGATTTTTAATTCCCCATGTTCAAATGGTTTTAAGCAATACAAGCGCAGTTTCAGTTCCTTCAATAAGTTCGGCAAATTCAGTGGATTTGGTAAGTTCTACTGAACAGTCGACAACATCTGAACAAAATACAGGGGTTCAAACAGTCCAACCGACAGTTCCGATCCATACGGACGCGGCAAACGGAGAGCCGTATACGGCGACAGCCACAAGCTATTCAAGCAAAAGCACAAATATCTCGATTAAAACGGTATCGACGGGTTCAGGGAAAAACAAGGTGACGTATTTTGTCGCGGATGTTCAGATTGCGGATGCGACACAAATGCTGTCCGCTTTCGCGAAAAATGAATTCGGCACAAATATTATTGAATATGTGTCTACTATATCAAAAAGAAACGACGCTATTTTTGCCGTTAATGGGGATTACTACGGCTTCCGGAATGACGGCGTCGAAATTCGCAATGGAGTTTTATACCGTGACAAACCTGCAAGACAAGGGCTTGCGCTTTATAAAGACGGTACCATGAAGGCATACGACGAAAAATCCGTGACGGCGGATCAACTTCTTGCAGACGGCGTATGGAATACTTTCTCGTTCGGACCGTGCATACTTGATAACGGCGAGATCCCAGCCGGTATATCTCAGGCTAAAGTTGACAGTACGCGCCCTATACAGGGACTTCAACCCAGAACCGGCATAGGACTTATCAGCGCAAATCATTTTATCTTTGTTGTTGTGGACGGCAGGGACGAAGGATATTCCAAAGGGGTGACGATGACGGAGTTCGCGCAGATTTTCAAGGATTTAGGGTGCAGTATCGCGTATAATCTCGACGGCGGAGGTTCCACAGAGATGTGGTTTATGGGGCATGTCGTCAATTATCCGTGCAACGGGAACGGCGACGAACGCGCGACAAGCGATATTATATACATAAAATAAAAAATTGTAGGGGCGCGCATTGCGCGTCCGTTACAATAATCATATTTACACCGGACGCGCAATGCGCGCCCCTACATGATATGGGAAAATTAAACGAACGGGTGGAGTATTATGATTGCATTGATTCCGGCTTATGAACCGACTGAAAAACTTTTGCTTTTAATACAGGATATAAAAAATAAAACAGACTATACTGTTTTAATCATCGACGACGGGAGCGGAAAAGCATATGCGGATATTTTCAGCGCGGCGGAAAACGCCGGTTGCATTGTGCTTACTCATCCTCAAAACAAAGGCAAAGGAGCCGCTCTCAAAACAGGTTTTGCATATCTTAAAGATTACTTTCCCGGCGAAAGCATAGTGTCCGCCGATTCCGACGGGCAGCACTCTATCGAAGATATTGTAAGAATCGCCGATTCAGTCGCCATAAATAAATCCGAAATGGTTGTGGGAGTAAGAGCGTTTGACGGGAAAGTGCCGTTCAAAAGCAAAGCCGGGAATGCCGTATCGTCGCTTCTTTTTAAAGCGGCGTCGGGGATTTCGCTTTCAGACACTCAAACCGGATTAAGGGGATATTCTTTCGGTATGATTGACTGGCTGATCGGGCAGAAAGGCGACAGGTTTGAATATGAATTCAATTTACTGCTTGAATCGAGAAACGCGGGGGTTTCAATCAAACAGGTGCCTATTCGCACAATTTATGAAAATCAGAATAAAGGCACGCATTTCCGTCCGTTTCAGGATTCGGTGCGCGTCTTGCTTCCTATTATAAAGTTTACTGCATCTTCTTTAACGTCTGCGGTTCTCGATTTTATTCTATTATTCGTCTTTCAGGCATTGACCGGAAAGTTATTTTTCGGGGTTTTGTTGGCAAGGACGGTCAGTTCCGTTTATAACTATGCGGTGAACAGGTTTGTTGTGTTCAAGGCAAGAAAAGTGCCTGCAAGCCAATCAGCTCCCAGATATTTCGCGTTGGTTGTTGTCATGATGTTTATAAACTACTGCCTCCAGAAACTTTTAATCGACGGTATCAGAATAAATGATGTCGTGGCTAAGGTAGTGACAGAGATAGTTTTGTTTATACTGAGTTATACGGTTCAGAATATTATTGTTTTTGCCCGCAGGCGCACAAAGGATACAGAATAATACTGACCATAAGGTCAGTACGAAAATAACAGAGGTTATTTATGAATTTAACTAATGTATTAATTGCGTTTCTCATGTCTATGTTGCCTATTATAGAACTTCGTGGCGGCATTATTTATGCGGCGGCGGCGGGAGTTCCGTTTATTATTGCGTTTATAGTATGTTATATCGGGAATATTCTGCCTGTGCCGTTTATTCTTATTTTTCTGCGTAAGATTTTTGAGTTGATGCGGCGGTTCAAATATACAAGACGCATTGTGGAATGGCTTGAAAAAGCGGCGCGTTCAAAAGAAGGGAAAATCCAGAAATACAGCCTCCTTGGGCTGTTTATTATATCGATGCTGCCGCTCCCGGGCATGGGAACATGGACCGGTTCGCTTGTCGCGGTGGTTCTGGATATACAAATCAAAAAATCGTTCCCGATTATTGCTCTCGGCGCGCTGATTGCGGGAATCATTATGTCTGTTCTTTCGTTCCTGATTCCGGGGCTGTTTTTCCCGTCAAAATAACCGCGGTAAAATTGTATTTTACAAATTAAATGGAGTTAATATAATCATGTATAAAAACATAAATAAAAAATCCGCAGTGATATTTGTGTTAAGCCTTGTTTTTTTTGCTGCGCTGACGGTTTTGACTGTTCACGGTCAGACACAGACTTTAAATAGCAAAATAGCGTCGGATATTCAATCTCTCGAAAATTCGTCGCTTACGGTTTTTATGAAAATAATTTCGGGTATGGGGGAATGGTATGTGTATGTCCCCGTCGCGGTTTTATTGCTGATTATACCAAAAACGCGGATAAAAGTCGGGCTTCCATCAGCCGCCGCGCTTGCCGTTTCGGCGGGGCTGAACACTGTTTTGAAACTGTGGTTTGCGGTTCCGAGACCGGACGTACACAGACTTATCACAGAGACGGGATACGGCTTCCCAAGCGGTCACGCCATGAACGGTACAGCGTTTGTGGGAATCTGCGTTATTTTGTTTATGCGCTCGTCTTTCAAAAAGACGGCAAAGATTTCCGTTTTAGTTGCGGGCATAGTTTTTCTGATTCTGGTCGGGTTCAGCAGAATTTATCTCGGCGTACATAATCCGGGCGATATTATCGGCGGATATTTTGCGGGAATCTGCATTTGCTCAATCACGGTGTTCGCCGTGGATGCGGCGAAAAATCACTCAAAATTTCCGGGGAAATAATAACGTTGGGTTATTTGAAATATTTCACGAAACCTATATCGTCGAATATATATTTAGGATTATACGAAAAGTTATTTATGCTCTCTCTTGATGAAACTCCCGATAAAACCAATATCGTATCGATTTCGGACTCTATGCCCGCGATTATATCGGTGTCCATTCTGTCGCCGATTATCGCTATTTCCGAACTGTGACAGTCTAAAATTCTTTTGCCGTTGCGCATTATAAACGGATTGGGTTTTCCTATATAATACGCAAGTCTGCCGGTTGTAAGTTCAATCGGGGAAACGAGGGCGCGGCACGCGGGGACTATCCCTTCTTCTGTGGGACCTGTCAAATCTGGATTTGTGCCGATTAATTTCGCGCCGTTCTGTATTAGCTTAACTGCTTTTAATATGTTCTGATAATTATAGTTGCGTGTTTCGCCGATTATAACATAGTCCGGATTTACGTCGTTCATCATGATTCCCGCGTCGTACAGCGCGTTTAAAAGTCCGGCTTCGCCGATGACATACGCCGTGCACCCGGGAGCCTGATTTCTAACGAACGCGGCTGTGGCGAGAGCGCTTGTGTAAAAATGCGACTCATCCACGTCGAGTCCAAGCCTTGCGAGTTTTTGCTGCAATTCCCTCGGGGCGCGTTCGCTCGAATTAGTGAGAAACAGGAATTTTTTATTTTCCCTGTTAAGCCACCCGACAAAATCAACCGCGCCGGGCAGCAGATAATTGCCATGATATATAACGCCGTCCATGTCGCACAGAAAACCTTTTTTTTCGCGTATCAGATTCATGTCGTATTCGAGTATATTCGACGGGGCGATGAGGACATCGTCCCATACATGTTTATCGCTCATGCCACTTCATACCCCGCTTCTTTGACAGCCTGCGACATAATTTCAGCCGGGACTGTTTTGTCTTTTTCAAAAGTTACAACGGCTTCGGCTTTTTTTAAACTAACCTCAACTTTGTCAACCCCGTCTAAATTCTCTAGCACGGTTTTAACGTGGTGGACGCAATGTTCGCAGTCCATACCTTTGATTTTAAGCGTAATTTTCGTTTTGCCAAACATATTTTATTTACCTCCGAAATTTTTATTATATATTATCTAAAATCCAATCTGCGACGCCAATTCTTTCAGAGTGGCGGCGGAATGGCGCAGGGCTTTAATTTCATCGCCGTCAAAAGGGACTTCTATGACTTTTTCTATTCCGCGCGCGTTTACTATAGTAGGAACGCTCAGGCAAACGTCACGTATGCCGTATTCGCCGTCAAGATAACTCGACACTGTCAGAATAGAATTTTCGTTGCCTGTTATACTCTCAACAATACGCCTCACGGCAAGCGCGACCGCATAATATGTCGCCCCCTTTTTATCTATTATATCATATGCGGCGTTTTTTGTCATCACTTCATACTGAGATTTACAAATTTTTTCATTGTTGTCACACATTTTGCATATTTGGCAGTATTCGTCGATATTTACGCCGGCTATACTCGTTATGCTCCATGCCGGGACTTCCGTGTCGCCGTGTTCGCCGATAATATATGTGTGAACATCGCGCACGTCGATATTCGTATGCTCGCCGATAAGATATTTTAGACGGGCGGTGTCAAGTACGGTGCCGGAGCCTATCACGTTATTTCTCGGCAGACCTGAAAGTTTTTCAGCGATATAAGTCAATATATCCACAGGGTTTGTCACGACTAATATAACAGTCTTGTCATCGCAGTATTTCAGAATTTCACTGATTATATTTTTGAACACTTCCGTGTTACGTTTAAGCAAATCGATTCTTGTTTCGCCGGGTTTTTGATTTACGCCGGCTGTGACTATCACGACTGCCGAGTTTTTTATGAGACTGTAATCGCCGCTTGTGATTTTAACAGGAGAGACGAACGTTATGCCGTGATTCATATCCATGGCGTCTCCTTCGGCTTTGTTTTTATTTATATCGACTAAGACGATTTCGGACGCAAGTCCTGACAGCATAAGAGTGTAAGCAGTCGTTGAACCGACAAATCCTGCCCCGATTATTGAAATTTTACCTTTAAACATAATATTGATACCAACCTCTGTTTTTGTTTTATTTTAATTTGAGATTAGTATTTACAAAAAACGGCACGGCAATCCGCCGCGCTGTTTTTATATTTTGTATTATTCTTTTGTAGTATCGTTATTATCTTTGCTATCGTCCGGCGGAACGAACGGAGAATTATTTTGCGGCTGCTCCTGCCGTTCCGGTTGTTGCTGCTGAATTGGGGGCTGTTGTGTCTGAACTGACTGATGCGGCGTTGGCGCTTGCGTAATCTGAGTCGGATATGCTGGATAAGAAAATGGCTGGGAATTCTGTATATTCGGCATATTTGGTGTATACGGTATATACATGTTGTAAGTTAATTTCGCAATCGCGTCTCGGTATTTGAAAATCACGATTGAAATCATTATCAGAAACGCGGCTGAGAGAATCAAACTTCCGGCAGTTATCGCATCTATTCCAGGAAGCTGCGGAAGCGTCGGCGCAGTGGAATTATATCCGTACGGGAAATAGAAATCTCCATAGATATTACTGGACTGATTATATTGAGTTATCAGATTATTATAAACCGGCATAAAAATCAGAGACATAACAAGGCTGAATAATGTTCCGGCTGCGCCTATTATGTTGACTACCGGGACAAATACGGAAACTTTTTTGCCGGTATTGCCGGTTCTAGCAGTGGCAACAACAGTCTTTATAGTCGATAAAATTTTTGCGTAATATATTATAACAAACGCCGCGATACCGCCGAGAATTATAATAACAAATAAAGAAAGAAAGACAATCATGGCGACAGTGCCCGCACCGTTATAGCTCGAAACCGCTGAAGCAATTATACCAATCAGGAGAATAAGAAGACCGATTCCAATGACAACGCAGAAAAATACAAGCTGTATTGTAACTACTACTTTGATTATGGAAAGTCCT
Source organism: Oscillospiraceae bacterium (assembly GCA_009780985.1). Lineage (GTDB taxonomy): Bacteria > Bacillota > Clostridia > Oscillospirales > WRJC01 > WRJC01. The sequence continues at coordinate 33,197 of WQYZ01000014.1, forward strand.
GTCGTTTTAATTCCGGTTTGAGATTTATCTTTCGACAAAAGATATGTGAACAACAGTCCCACGCCGATTAACACAGGGATAGCAAAAAATATTAATCCTACGATAAGTTGAATTAAGTAAACGGTGTTTGATAAATTGAAAAATATATTTGCGGCGGCGGCTGAGGAATTAACCTGTACGAGTTGTGCAATATAGTCAAAATATTTTATAATATACGAGTGAGGATTAAGAATATTTATTAGGCTAAACACGAGCATAGCGGCGTAAACGCATATTGTCGTAAGAAACAATGTTGACGAACCATGTTTTTTGAGTAACGATAACGCAGATTGCGAAGTTTGCGCGGTCTGCATATTTTGATTCTGCATAACAGGCTGCCCTACGACGGCAAATCTTTCGCCGCATGCGCTGCAAAAAACCGCGCTGTCATCGCTTGGTACGCCGCATTTTGAACAGTATTTCATAAAAATTTCCCCTTTCTTTTTGTCTACTGCGGGAATTGTATATTGTTGCCTGAATTTTTTAACTGAAAGTCCAGCATTTTGATTTTGCTTCTATATGACGCGAGAGCGACAGATATTACTATCATGAACGCCGCATTTACAATAGAAGAAATAACTGTTACGGGACTATGTGAAATACTCAAACCCACAAATGAAACAACCGCGAGTATAAAGTTCATTACGATAACAAACATTGAAATTTTGGTTTCCGGTTTACCTGTCGATGCGGTCGTCATTATCGATTTTATTGTCGATAAAAGTTTGACGTAATATAATATCAAAAATACTCCGAAGATTATTACGCCTATCAAAAGACCTATGCCGATTATGCCCGTCGCTATACCCGCAAAATTAAATCTCGCGCCTGCGTCGCCGGCATACTCTTCTATCGTGGACTCTATCGCGCTTCCTGAAACAAGAATTATAAGCGAACCTAAAAAAGCTAACGCCAGAAGTATGCAGTACAGCACAAAATTTATTATATTCATCACTCTGATAGCAGACAGTCCCGAAATCTTGATATGACCGGTCGAAACATCTTTACACGCCGCATATTGCACCCACATGCCTATGCAGATTACGACAGGACCGATTGATGATACAAACGCACTAAAAGAGTTTATTCCGCCAATAGTATGATTAATATTCGGAGAAACATCAGCCGCGGGTATAAAAATATTTATCAACTTTAACAGCACCGTAACGGAAAACAGGATAACCGCAGCGAGAAATAACGGCGACGCGCCGATTTGCCTGATTAACTTAATTACCGGATTGGAAGCCATCATTTGCGAATACGATATCGGGGGCTGATTGCCGTACTGATTGTTTTGATTGGACTCCTGAACCTGTTGAACTGGTTGAATCGGTTGGGCAGGCTGGTCGAATTTCTGCCCGCATTCGACGCAGAAAGTCGCGGAGTCATTGTTTTCTTTGCCGCATTTTGCACAAATTTTCATAAAAAATCTCCTTTTGTGATTATGTAGTTATTTAACAAAATATAAACAAAAAATTCAAAAATCGACATAAATATAATACACTATATAGAAGAAATTGTCAAGTAAAATTTTTAATTTTGATTAGATTATACGAAAAAATATGTGTTAATAGAAAGTTTTTATTTAATATGAATTCTGTGCATATTTATATGGTATCATATAAATTCACATATATTTATGCATAAAACGCGTATACACAGGGGGAATGCAATTCTTCTGTGTTAATCTGTTATGTCCGGATTTTATCCAGGATACGTATAGTTACAAAAAAATAAATATTTTAATTTCTAAAATATGACACACTGCTGTCAGATTAACTGTGATATAATATCAATGTTCAAAAATTTCGCGGAACATAAAGGGGATGAAATAAATAAGTATTATGAACGGGGAAGAAAAAACAAAAATCAACGAAGCCGAAGTAAATGAAGTCACTGAACGCTATCTTAAAGCGGTTGATGATTTTATCGAAAAAGCCAAAAGAGATGTAAACGTTATCGCCGTAGTTGTTATGGGAAGCCTCACAAACGACGTAGTATGGGAGAAAAGCGACATCGACGCGACTGTTGTTGTGCGCGATCAGACAATTAAAGTGCATGAGTTTTGTCTTGACGCCGACGGTATTGTCTTGAATATGCACATCCAGGAACGAACCGAATTTGTGCGCTCTCTCGAAAGAAGGGGAAGCGGGAATTTTATGTCGCGGGCGCAGGTTATGTTCACGAAAGACGACAGCATAACTCAAATGGTCGAGCAAAACAAAGAGTTGGGAGAGCGGGACGCCCAGCTTGCCGCGATGTTTGCGGCAATGGACGCCGTATATTTTATCGAAAAGGCCGAAAAGTGGCTCTATGTCAAGAAAGATTATACATACTGCCGGTATTATATCGTGAAAATTGCGGAGGCTATCGCGAATTTAGAGATATATTTAGCGAAAGAATTTCCGACGCGCGAAGTTATTCAGAGGGCGCAGATTTTAAATCCTAAATTAATACAGAAATTTTATAATTACCCTATGAGCCGTGAACTCACAGAAGATGAGCTTAAAAAACTTTTGCAGGAAGCCGACGATTATCTGATGAGCCATATGGATTACATATCAGAGCCGGTTCTTGAATTCTTGGAAGACGGGGAAATAAAAAGCGTCATGATGTTCCAGCGTCAGTTTCATGCCGGGGGTCATATTTTCGTGCATCTTCTCGAATATTTCGCTCAGAAAGGCATAATCGAAAAAGTGAGCGAGACAATCAGAATAACGCCGAAAAGCCGCCCGAGTTTCGAGGAAATCGCGTTTATGTCAACCAAAAATATAAGTATATAAATATATAAAATTTTAATTTATAATTTGAATTTTATAGAATATATAATAAAAAAACAGAAAATAAGGAGTAAAAAAGTTAAGTTTATGATAACATGTGTTAATAAGGAATGTCAAAACTTCGGACAGGAATTAGACGATAACATAGAAGTATGTCCCATATGCGGCACAAAAACGGAACAGTCCAAAACCAAAAAAGGCGGCAGTTCCGCTACCAACTTGGGCATAGTATGCTGTCTTGCGGCTTTAGTGGGCGCAGTTATATTCTGGTTTTCCTACGGCTTTGTTATGTGGATAGGAGTCGCCGTTACAGTTGCGAGTGTGGTTGTCGCTTTTATCAGTAAAAAGTTATTCGCGATTATCTTTACAATTATATGCGTAGCGGCTATAATTTTATTGGAAATAGCGTTAATTACGGGTCTTATCGTCTGGTAATTGCTAAAATGCGGGAAATATAGTCATAGGAGCGTCCGCTCCTATGACTGAATCCGCGTGCCCTTATAAAATAATTTTCGAAAAAATAAAAAATATATAAAACATAAAAAGAGGATAAGAATTTTATGGAAAATAGCGCAAGTGCTGTAAATACTCATGCCGCGACTGCTATGGCGAGAACAGAAATAGAAATCATCGGGGCAAGACAAAATAATTTAAAAAATATATCGGTCAATATACCGAGAGACAAATTAACTGTCATAACCGGAGTTTCAGGCTCCGGTAAATCATCTCTCGCTTTTGATATAGTCTACGGCGAAGCGCAGAGAAGGTTTTTGGAATCTATATCAAACTTCGCGAAGAGCAGAATAAATCAGGTCAAAAAGGCGAAAGTAGACTTCGTAAGGGGACTTTCCCCGGTTATCGCAATCGAACAGAAAAAAGGCAACTCAAATCCCCGTTCGACCGTCGGCACAGTCACAGATATAAACGATTACATAAGATTGCTGTTTGCGACTGCCGGAGTGGGAAAATGCCCCATATGCTCTCATCCATTAAAGCCGGTTTCCGCCGCCCAGATAGCCGAACACGCCTCGTCCTCGCTCGAACCGGGAACAGTTATCGAGCTCCGCGCCCCGATTTTTAAAATCTACGGCGAGGAATGGGGCTATCTCTTAGATAAAATGCGCGGCAAAGGTTATAAATATGTGAAAATTGATGGAGAATCCGTAAACCTTTCGGATAAAGTTGAACTTGATGAAAACAAAGATTATAATATCGAGGTTATAATAGACACGTTTACGATAAGCCCTAATATATATATGCAGATTGCAAAGTCTATAGAAGCGGCGACGGTTTCAATAGACGACGATATTTCCATAAAAGTTGAAGTCACAAAAGGCGACGTCCCCGAGAATTTCTACAAAGATTTCGAGTGCTGTCCGGAACATCACTTTATTCTGTGCGAACTTCAGGCGTTTTATTTCTCGTTTAATATCGGCTCAAATGCATGTCACACATGCCAGGGGATAGGCAGGTCGCATGTTGTCGAACCGAGGTTTTTAATCGTCGCGCCTGAAAAAAGCATTATGAAAGGCGGATTGAAATCCATGATTTTCAATACGGCAAGCAAAGACAGCCACAGAGGTTCGATTATGTACAGTCTCGCCAAACATTTCGGGTTCAGTCTTGACACCCCGATAAACGAACTGTCAAAAGATGCGCTGGACGTTATATTTTACGGAAGCAAAGGCGAAGTGATTGAGTGGCTTCAGCCGCCGTTCGCTAAAAAACGCAGCTGGATAGTCGGAAGAAAATGGGCGTATGGCGGGATTGTACACGATATAGAATCATGGTACAGGAATTTTGTCAGGAAGTCCGTCGCGGAGCAGTCGTTTGAGCCGGGATTTGTGCAGGAAACCATGATAGAGAAAACTTGTCCCGAGTGTAACGGCGCGCGTCTGAAAAAGCAGAGGCTTGCCGTCACAGTCGGCGGAAAAAACATAGACGAGCTCGCGAGAATGCAGCTTCCGGATTTGGTTGAATTTCTGAACGGCTTGACTTTTGACGTAAACGTCGCGGATGTTGCAAAGAGCATAATCAACGAGCTGAACGCGCGGCTGATTCTATTGATAGACATAGGTTTGCATTATCTGTCTTTAGCCAGAAGAAGCGACACTATATCCGGCGGGGAAATGCAGAGGATAAAGATGTCCACGCAGATTTCGAGCGAGCTTATGGGGATGCTGTATATCATGGACGAGCCGAGCATAGGGCTTCATGCCCGCGATTCCATCAGAGTTATCCAGACAATGAAGAAATTGCGCGACTTGGGAAACACTGTAATAGTCGTCGAACACGACGTCGAAACTATGAAAAACTCCGATTATATGATTGAAATCGGTCCCGGACCCGGCGTTCACGGGGGGAATATAATCGCTTGCGGAACCTATAAGGATATAATGAACTGTAAGGAATCCGTCACGGGACAGTATCTGTCGGGAGAAAAATTTATCCCGACGCCGTCAAAACGCCGTCCGGGCAACGATAAATATATATCTATTTACGGCGCAAAAGAGAATAACCTGAAGAATATAGACGTGGAAATACCTCTTGGCACATTTGTGTGCATAACAGGGGTTTCGGGTTCGGGGAAAAGCACGCTTATAAACGAAGTGCTGTTTAAGGAGCTTGAAATAATGAAGAAAGGCGCGAGAATAGTCGCAGGCGCGCACGATCATATACTCGGCGTGGAAAATGTAACAAACGTCATAAATATCGACCAGAGCCCGATAGGGCGCGGAAGCAAGTCGAATCCCGCGACTTATATTGGCATATACGACAAAATCAGAGATATATACGCCGAAACGGAAGAAGCCGTAAAACGCGGCTATCGTGCGCTCGACTTCTCGCTCACTCATTCCGGAGGCGTGCGGTGCGAGCATTGTACGGGCGACGGCATACTTGTCACAAATTTACAGTTTATGGCGGATATTGAGACAGTCTGCCCCGTGTGCAAGGGCGAAAGATTCTGTCAGGAAGGCTTGGAAGTCAAATATCACGGCAAGAGTATAGCCGACGTTTTGAATATGACTACAGAAGAAGCGCTCGATTTTTTCGAAGACGTGCGGTATCTGAAGCATAAACTCGGCATTATGAACGACTTGGGGCTGGGATATATAACTCTGGGACAAAGCTCGACGACTTTATCCGGCGGCGAAGCGCAGAGAGTCAAACTCGCGTACGAGCTTGCAAAAATCAAGCGCGGGGTGCATAACGTCTATATATTGGACGAACCTACAACGGGTCTGCACTTATCGGATATACAGAAACTTCTGCAATGCTTATACAGATTGGTGGATAACGGACATACGGTTATAGTCATTGAGCACAATCTTGATGTTATAAAATGCGCCGACTATATCATCGATATGGGTCCTGAGGGCGGCAACGGCGGCGGATACGTTGTAGCGTCGGGAACACCTGAAGATATAGTCAGGTGTAAGCAGTCATATACGGGGAAATATCTGAGGGAATATATAGAATAATGCGCGGGAATACGCGATGATTTTGTAGGGGCGGCAATCTGCCGCCCGCGATTTTGTGACGGCGACGGGATTTTTCGCTAAGCCCTCTTTTGAAAGAGGGTGGCGCGCAAATTGTTACGTTAAATAAAATTTTTGGATTTTGAAAAATTCCCCCAAAAGCCTCTAACCTTTCTTTGCGAAAAAAGACTATATATACAAATATTTATTGTACAATAATATTTAATTAATATTCAAGGTAAAAGTTCATGAACGGCAAAAATGCTGAAATAAAAAAAGAATTTATTGAATCTTTAACAGACGGCGGAATGATTGACAATATTTTCGGATATGCTTATAAGCGGTGTTTTTCAAAATATGAAGCCGAGGATTTGTGTCAGGAAATCATAACCGAAATTCTGCTTGCCCTGCAAAACGGCGGGAATATAGCAAATCTTAACGCGTATATATGGCAGATAGCGCACAATAATATATAAACCATGTCAACAGGCAAAAACGGACACAGGCAAATTTCTGCGTTTTAGACCCCGCTGTAAATTACAACGTTGAAATGGAGGGCGATATATTGGAGCGTATTGTGGATGCTGAAAATCTGGCGAAAATAAAACGCGAAATCGCGTCGCTGCCTGAGATATACGGCAAAGTTATGGTCATGTATTATCTTGACGAACTGTCTATAGCTGAGATTGCAAAACGTCTCAATATACCCGAAAACAGAGTAAAACAACGGCTTTTCGCCGCAAGAGAAAAAATACGGAAAGAGGTTTTTAAAGTGAGTGAAAATCAGCAAAATCAGCAAAAACAAATAAATAAAGCAAAACAAGCTATGCAAGACCCAAAATTGTACGACTTATGGTTTAATTTTATGTACGGTTATGGTTACGATGAAGATTACGGAAATCAACAGGAAGATGTCAACTTGCTGCTCTCACTTATCGGAAACGGGCAAAAAAATATATTAGAAGCCTGCTGCGGAACAGGTCGCGTCCTTGTGCCGCTTGCCGAAGCGGGGCATAATATGACGGGATTTGACTGTCAAGTCGGAATGTTGGCGTGCTTGTATGAAAAAGCTAAAAGGCTTGTGAACGCAAAATATTATTATGCGGACGCAATCAAAAGCGACTGGGGCAGTAATTTTGACGTTGTTATTATAGCCTGCAACACAATACAAAATATTGACGAACCTGTGATTATAAGCGACTCAGAAGAATATAAAGAAGCACAAAAGACGTTCATAAGTAAATCTGCAAAAGCATTGAAACAAGGCGGGCATTTATTTTTTACGTTCGATTTACATGCCAATCCGCAGGAATACTGGAATTGCGCCCCAAGTGAAGAGTATTTTATTGACACTGCAAATATCGACATGAGCCATGAAAATCCTGACATATTTGGCGTACGCAGCCGGTCTGTCAGCGGCGGGTATCAGTACGATGCAAAAACACAAATAGCGCATGGTATTTACCGGCGCATAACTTTATTCCCGAAAGGGGAAAGAAATGTTAGTGACGACCCGTGGTATCAACGTCTTCTTACACTCGGGGAGGTTCACGAATGGCTGGCTGACAGCGGATTTGAAATAGAACAGGAATATAACGGGTATCACAAAGAGCCTATTAAGGAAAATCAATTTAATAATGTTGTAATCTGGGCAAGAAAAATTTAAATTTATAATTCGATATATAATAATTATAGAACAGATATAAGACGGCGGTTGATATAAACCGCCGTCTTTTTTGTCTTTCATAAACCGGGTTTATAACCTCTCAATAATTTATAACATATAATGTTTATAGAGATACATATATTATTTTCCGCAATAATTATATGTAATATCTGTAATTATAAAATAATTTTTAATTTAAAACCAACCTAAAGTGTAAATTAATAGGAGGAAAATCGTATATGAAAAATGATATTAAAATAGGCGTGGTCGGCGGGGATTTAAGACAGCTTGTCGCGGCGCAGGAACTTGCGGAAGAAGGCTATGAAGTCGCGGTTTACGGATTTGAAGAATATACTGGTTCGTTCGGAATGGCGACTCGCTGCGTCAGCGTCGAAGACGCGATAAGAAAAGCGGATTTTATCGTCCTGCCTCTGCCGTACAGCAACGATAAAATTCATTTAAATATGCCGCTGTCTCAAAGCGAAATACATCTGGAAGATATTTTCGCGCTTATAGAACAGCGGCAGATTGTCGTCGGCGGCAGATTTGATTCTGTCGCTGAAAATCTTGCCGCCGAAAAAAAGTTGAAACTGATTGATTATTACGGCAGAGAAGATTTTACGGTATTGAACGCAATACCTACAGCCGAGGGTGCAATAAATATTGCGATGCAGGAACTTCCTGTGACTGTGTCAAACAGTAAAAGTCTTATTATCGGCTTCGGCAGGATAGGGAAAATTCTCGCGCATAAATTATACGGGTTAAATACCGAAGTTTATGTCGCCGCCCGCAGATACGAAGATTTTGCATGGATTGAGGCATTCGGATACAAAGGCGTGGGCTATGATGTCCTGGAAGAATATTTGGAAAAATTCGACGTTGTATTTAATACAGTGCCCGCTCTTATGCTCGACGAAAAACGGCTTAAGAAATTAAGACCCGACGCCATTATAATAGATTTGGCATCTAACCCCGGCGGTATAGATTTCACAGCGGCGAAAACTCTCGGACGCAACGTCATTTGGGCTCTTTCGTTACCAGGAAAATATGCGCCCATAACGGCAGGCAAGATTCTCGCCAAAACAATCAGAATAATAATGCGTGAGACAATGCTGAATATCGCAATGCAAATTTAATATTGTTCAAAATAAATTAAAAAC
>WQYZ01000015.1 GCA_009780985.1 Oscillospiraceae bacterium
AAACAGGTTTCTCAGGATGTAAACGGCGACGGAAAATATACTATAGACGATTTATACGGGTATGTTACCGATACGCAGAATCAGGTGGACGAATATGTGGCGGCGTTTGACGTCCCGGTAACCGTGAAAGGCGACGACGGACTTCCGAAGTTTGTTATACAGGACGCGAAATTCTCTGATGCATATACAAAACTTTACGATTTTATGTGCAATAACCTGTCGACCTTTGCGGGACCGGATCAGCCTGTAACTACTGATATATACAGTATGTACAGACCGATATTCCAGAATCAGCGCGCATTGATTTTGGCCGAATATCTCGGCAATTCTTCTCAGATGAGAAACTACGATTTCGATTTCGGCATACTTCCGTTTCCGAAATACGACGAAAGTCAGGAAAAATACAGGACGATGCCTCAAAACGGCTATACAATGTTCTGTATTCCTACTACGGTTCAAAATACTCAGAAAGTCGGAGCGGTAATTGAAGCGTTGTCGGCGGAAACCCGCAAGAGCGTCCTTCCCGCATTTTACGATGTGGCTTTAAAGACAAAATATGCCCGCGATGACGACAGCGCGGCAATGATTGACATAATCAGGGACAGCATAAGTTATAATTTCGGCATGGAATATGTTGTTCCGCTTGGAGGTCCGCATTTGGAATGGAGAACCTTAATCACAGCCAAGAATCCGAATATTACATCAGACGTCGAAAAAAAGATGCCGACATTCCAGAAGAATCTCGAAAAAGTCTTGTCAGATTATGAATGAAATATTGTCGTTTTATATATCAGCATATGCGGGGTAAACCCTCGCCGGAAAGCGGCGGCAATTTTCTTTTGCCGCCTATTTTTGTGTTCAGCGCAACGCCGTTTCCCTCTGCAAAACGTCCAATCAATGCGGCATTTTCTCCGTATCTGCTTCTTATTATTATGCCCAATGCTTCGTCTGCGAATTGTTCCGGCACAACAATCATCATTTTTCCCTCGTTGCCCATGTATAACGGATCCAAGCCCAGAATTCTGCATAACCCGCGCACTTCATCCGAGACAGGCAAACTATTTTCGTCTATCCCGGCTGACAGACCGGCGGCGTTTGCGGCTTCGTTTAAAACAGTTGCAAGTCCTCCTCGCGTAACGTCTCTGATACAATGCACCGGAATTGCGCTGTTTACCAGCGCATTTACAATTTCAGTAATCGGCGCGGCATCGCTTTGTATATTATTTTGTATCCCCATGCGCTGGGATAAAATACAGGCGTGATGATCGCCAAGATTGCCGCTCACCAAAATCGCGTCCCCTGCAACTATGTTATACACGCTTGCGTTCCCCGCTATACCAACGCCCGCCGTATTGATATACAGTCCACCGCCATTGTTGTTATTACCATTTTCTATAACTTTTGTGTCGCCGGTGACAATCAAAACCCCCGCCTCGTCCGCCGCTTCGCGCATAGACCGCGCTGCGGCGTCAATTATATCTGTGTCCGTATTTTCTTCGATAATAAAAGACGCGCTCAGATACAGCGGGTTTCCGCCTGTAGTCAATAAATCGTTCACTGTGCCGCATACGGATAATCTGCCTATGTTGCCTCCGGGAAAAAACAGCGGGTTTACCACAAAGCTGTCGGTCGTAAACGCAAGACGCTGACCGGATTGTAAATTTAACGGCAGTACAGCCGCGTCTTCCAAACGCGCGTACTCGTTTTGAAAATACTTCATAAAAATAGATTCTATCAATTCCGAGGTCTCTGCTCCGCCGTTCCCGTGGCTTAACTTAATTTTCATAATTATATTTTAACTACCTCTCTTCCAGATTCCGCAGGCTCCCTCGGACGACACCATACAGGCTCCCACTGGATTCTGCGGCGTGCAGACTGTTCCAAAAAGCGCGCACTCGTCAGGGGAATTTCTGCCTAACATAACGTCCGCGCAGCGGCAGCCGTCCGGCAGTGATTCGTTGGCAGGCGATTCGTCAATGAGACTGTCGGCAGAAAAACGTGCGTACTCGCTTTTTAATGCGTAGCCCGAATTTTTTATTTCGCCTATGCCGCGCCAGAACGAATTTATTTTTACAAAATATCTGTCCAAAAGTTCAAGAGCTTTTGTTTGCCCGCCTTCCGTTACGACAGAAGGATAAAGATTTTTTACCTCATGCCGCACGATTTCTATTTGCCGCACGATTTCATAGACTGCTGTTAAAATATGCTCGGCTTCGAATCCCGCTATGACAAAAGGCTTTTTATATTTTTTACAGAGCGGTTCATAAGCCGCGCTTCCAATAATCGCGCTGACGTGTCCCGGACATAAAAACGCGTCAATTTCCTCGCTGACACAGATATAATCCAATACTTCCGGCATTGTTTTCAAAGCTGTACAGAGAGTAACATTTTGAATATTTTCCACAATCAACGATTGTATTAACGCCGCGTAAACCGGCGCAGTGGTCTCAAATCCTACTGCGGCTACGACAAACCGGATTTCGGGATATTCTTTTGCAAGCGCGATAACTTCGAACGGCGAATACATCAGACGCACCTTTGCGCCCCGCGCTTTTGCGTCCGCGAGAGATAGATGACTGCCGGGCACTCTGAACATATCGCCGAAACTTAATACTTCTGCTTCTTTTGCATATTCAATCAGCGCGTCTATAACGGACGGCGGCGTTACGCATACCGGGCATCCCGGTCCTGATACGAGCTTGATATTGGGTGATATAAGCGTCCTGATACCGTTTTTAAAAATAGACGAGGTGTGAGTTCCGCACACCTCCATAATTTTTATTGCTTTCCCTGAATAATTTTGCAGATATCTTATAATTTCGTTAAGGTTCATGCGCAGATTCCTCTAATATTTTTAAAATATCCAGCATTTCCTCAGCCGGTTCTTTTTGCATAATCTCAATCGCACAGCCCGCGTGCACGAGCACGTAATCCCCGACTTTCGGCGACACGAGAGTTAAATTCACATCCATTTCGTTTCCCGAATATAAAACCTTGCCGGTACGGGCAGGTTCGTCAATTTCCAAAACTTCCATAGGCACCGCTATACACATTTTTCTTTCCGGCGTTACACGCCATACCTCCTGATTCCAATATATGCCTGCCCTAACGCCAGCCCGCCGTCGTTCGGCGGAACTTTCTCGTTTGTAAAAACACTGAACCCTAACGCGGCAAGCCGTTTTATTACCATTTCTAATAAAAAAGCATTTTGAAACACCCCTCCTGAAAGGGCGACGTCTTGAATATTTTCTTCTCCGCGCATTTGTATGCACATTTGCTCTATCATATCGCAGACGGCAATATGAAATCCGAGTGCTGCGCCCTGAGGTTTTGCGAGACATTTCTGAAAAATATCGCTATAATCCCAGATATGCGTGCCGTTTCCGATATTTGCAGTTGACGTAAAGCTCATATTCACCGGCGTTACGCCGTATTTTGCCTCATATTCGGCGGCGTACTGCAGACGCACGGCGCACTCGCTTTCACAACCGTTGATTTGACAAATCCCCAAAACCGACGCAACCGCGTCGAAAAGCCGTCCCATACTCGAGGTAAGAAATGTATTGATATTGTGGTCAAGAGCAGATTTTATTATAGACATATCCGGTGTAATCCCCAACCCATATAAATAACACATCGCCGTTTTGGCGGCATCTTCGGATGCGCTGTCCGAGCCTAAGATTTTTGCATATTTTAAATGTCCCAAACGGCGGCAGTTATCTTCTTCACAGAGCAGAAATTCGCCGCCCCAAATATTCCCGTCTTCACCATAACCGCTACCGTCAAATGCCACGCCCAACACTTTTGAAAGTCTGTGCTCCGCCATAACAGACGCAATATGCGCGTGATGGTGAAACACTTTAACCAGCGGGAGATTGCGTTCATATGCGAATTTTTTCGCAAACTCTGAAGAAAAATAACGCGGGTGAGCGTCGCATATCACGGCTTCCGGCTGTATTGCGAACAAATTTTCAAAGTCAGATATTTCGCCTTCATACTGTCCGAATACTTCCGCGTTCTCTAAATCGCCGATATACTGGCTTAACGTAAAAACATTATTTTTCAACAGTCCAAACGCGGACTTTAAATCGCTTCCGGCGCACAGTAGAGACGAACTATGTCCTCCAGTGTTTTCCAGAAACACCGGCAGAGGAGTATATCCTCTTGCTCGGCGTATAAATCGCAGTTTGTGCGATACAACTTGTAAAACGGAATCTTCGATAGTCCGCACAATCTCACGGTTATGATACAGAACGTTTATATTGCCATTTGAAAACTCGAAAATTGCTGATTCATCTTTGATAATAGGCGATGAACTGCGGTTTGCACTTGTCATAATCAAGCATGGAATTTCAGCCAATAAAAGCGCCTGTAAAGGCGTATACGGCAGAAAACAACCGCATCGCCCGTCAGCCTCGTTTAACACTTCGCGCGCGAACGGGTTATTTTTCATTTTCAACAGGATAATCGGACGCGCGGGAGAAATGAGAAGTGTTTCTTCTTCTGGCGTAATTTCGCAGATTTTACTAATATCGGAAGTATCCCTGAACATAACCGCAAAGGGCTTTTTCTCGCGCCCCTTCAAAAGACGCAAGCGGCGCACTGTTTCGGCGTCATACGGTGAACACGCTAAGTGATAACCGCCTATACCTTTTATTGCGACAATATCGCCGTTATGCAAATCTTTCACGGCTTCGTCAAAAGCCTCGCTGCCTCTATAAATATTGTCTGCGCGTTTATAAAACAATTCCGGTCCGCAGTGATTACAGCAGATGGTTTCGGCATGAAACCGTATGTTGTCCGGCGTTTTGTACTCGGTTGAACAATCGTCGCACATCGGGAATACGTTCATAGACGTATTGACGCGGTCATACGGAAACGCTTTCAGCGCGCTGAATCGCGGACCGCACACAGGGCAGTTATTGAAATAATGCCGTTTACGGCGAATATTATTGTCGTCGAAAATCTCGGCTCTGCAATTATCGCACAACGCCAAATCAGGCGAGAAAAAACTCAATTCCGATTGCGGATTTTCACTCTCCATGCTCTCCACTATAATGAAATCGTTTGCTGTAAAAAGTTCGATAGGTTCTATTGCAATACTCTCTATAAATGATCCTGCAGGCTTATTTTTCTTTATGGTTTCGATAAAATCCGTGAAATCCAAAAATGAATCAGCGGCGGCTGAAATTCTCACTTCGCCTGCGACGTTTTTTACAGTCCCGCGTATGCCAAACTTTTTCGCCTCGCGGTAAACAAACGGACGGAATCCCACTCCCTGAACTATACCCTGTATGGTTATTTTATAACAGACCTCGCCTTGTTGTTCAGCCATTCTGCCACCTCGTCAACTCCCTGCTCAGTTTTCCCGGAGACTTTAAAAACCGGCGCGGACGGATTTAATTTTTTTACGCCGCTTATAAAAAATTCCCAGTCGAAATCTATATAATTGCTCAAATCGTATTTATTCAGCAGAATTAAGTTAGCTTTTTCAAAGGCAAGCGGGTATTTGTACGGTTTGTCGCTTCCCTCAGTTATTGAAGAAATTAACAGTTTAATATGCTCGCCAATCATAAATTCGGCAGGACAAACCAAATTGCCGATGTTTTCGATAAACAAAAAACCGTTCTTAAAGTCTGTGCCGTCAAACGCGTTCTCAACAACAGGCGCATCCAAGTGACACGCTCCTCCGGTGTTAATCTGCACGGTTTTTATACCGAGCGTTTCCAATTTCTTTGCGTCTATATCAGACTCAATATCTCCCTCAATCACATATACGGGCGCATTGATTTTTTCGATAATTTTTATAAGCAATGACGTTTTCCCCGCGCCGGGCGCGCCCATTATATTAGTGCAGAAAATATTCCGTTCGCTCAGACGTTTGTTAAATTCAGCCGCCGATTTTTCATTTTTGCTGTAGATAGATTCCATTACTTCTATTTTTTTTGTGATTATTTCGCTCATTGATTCCTCTTTGCGGGCGACCACATAAGATCGCCCCTGCTTATTTTGAGATAAAATCCAATCGGATAAATTGTTTTCCATTCGGTAAGTCGTATATAACCCGATTAAAACCCGAAAATCCGTTTTTATCCATTGATGTTACAATCAAATCTTCATTTTCCTCTTCTCTCTGATCGACGATAATGTCAAAGACATGTTCAAATCCCGATCCTTGTGAAACAACAACCCCGTCTGGATTTATTTGTATAACGCAAGAAACAATTTGCCCATGTTTCGGCAGACCAGCCATAATTTTTATGAAATTATCAAGGTGTATATGCTTGATTAATAAATTTGCAATAATCAAATCACATTCAGAAAGAATTTCGATAGATTCATTCGTATCTATCATTAAATCCAATAAAAAAAGATTTAATCTCGATTGTATGTCATGATAACGCGACTTACATTCATTTAGAAAAGCTTCGTTTATATCAATGCCAATTACTTTAGCGATTTTACACGAAATGACATGCTCCAATCCATTTCCATTAGTAATTCCTAATATTGCGACGCAAGAATTTGAACGATACTCCTGCGGAAGTAGTTCAAACTGCTCTTTAAATATCCGATTAAGCATTTGCGTTTGTTCTACTTTGGGGTGCGACATATGCGCGTCATAATCATTAGATGTAATGCTCCGCCAAGCGTTATCTTTCATAAACAATCCCTCTATCTCAATCTTCTACCTCGATATGTTTTATATAAAACTCCCTGCCGATTTCCGTCGGTTCGCCCTCGCCGCCGCAGGGACATTCAAACGAAAACGGCTTGCGCTCAAAAAGCGCGCCGCAAGTGTTACACTTTAGCATCGGCTTAACAGTTTCTATTTCCACAGCCGCTCCTTCGCAGATTGTATTTTCGGCGATTATGTCGAAGTACAGCCGTATACATTCGCCTACAACGTCCGACGATTCGCCTATAACCAACACGATTTTATTAACGGGTTTACCGTCGGCGTATCTTTCAGCCGTTTCAATTATGCTTTGCGTGATTCCGTATTCATGCACCGGGCGTCACTTTATCTTTCGTCCGTTCATCTGAAGCGGGAGTGAGGTCCGGCTGCAGATGCAGGCACTTTTTCGGACACACTTCAGTGCACGCGCCGCATACGATACACTGAAACCTCGCAATTTCCCACTCTTTATTCTCTTTGCTTACGGTTATTGCATGGGTCGGGCACTTTCTGCCGCAAATGCCGCAGAAAATACAATCGTTGATATCTATATGAAGATGTCCGCGCACCAACGGGTCTTTGGGCATCGGTTCAAACGGATATTTAAGCGTCGCCTCTTTTTTAAAAAGACTTGATAAAATTATTTTTGCAATCGGTAAAAAGCCCATTTAACCGTCCCCCCTACCTTTCCGTACAGCTTATGCACGGATCTATTGTTACAATCAAAACCGGAACATCAGCTAATTCCACGCCTTTAAGCATTTCCAAAAGCGACGGCAGATTTGCGAACGTCGGCGTTCTTATTCTAAAACGGTCTAAAAATTTTGTGCCGTTGCCTTTTACATAATACAAAACTTCGCCTCTCGGCTGTTCTAATCTTGCGAACGCTTCCCCACTCGGATTCCCCGTCACTTTTACGTCTATAGGTCCTTCCGGCATTATTTCCGCGCATTGCCTGACGATTTTAATTGCTTCGAAAATCTCGTTGATTCTGACTTTCACGCGTGCCATGCAGTCGCCTGCCAGATCTGTATGAATATTGAAATTTATATGCGAATACGCGGCGTACCCCGTTTTGCGCGCGTCTGTCATAATTCCGGAAGAACGCGCCATAGGTCCGACTGCGCCAAGCGAAAATGCATTGTCATACGAAAGAGTTCCTACCCCTGTCAATCTGTGACTTACGGATTTGTCCGTCAAAAAAACCCGCGCAATCTCTTTAAGCCCTTCTTCTATTTTATCTATTATTTCAAGCAATTTCTTCATTTTTTCGCCGTCAATATCCTTGCGCACGCCGCCGACTTTGCAGACGGAAAAGATAATGCGCCCCCCTGTGGTCATATCAAAAATATCTAAAATATATTCGCGCAGTCTCCAGCAGTGCATAAACAAACTCTCAAACCCAATTGCGTCGGCTAATAAGCCTAACCACAGCGTATGGCTTTGCATACGCGCGATCTCCGCCCAAAGAGTACGCAGAAATTCGGCGCGTTCGGGCAGTTTTATTCCCATTGACTGTTCGACTGCCATACTGTATCCCATGCCGTGCATGAAACTGCATATCCCGCAGATGCGTTCAGCTACGTATACATATTCCTGAAAGTCCTTTTTATCTACAAGTTTTTCCAATCCGCGGTGTATAAATCCGATTGACGGAATTGCTTCTATAACGACTTCGTCTTCCAATACGAGATCCAAATGTATAGGTTCAGGCAAAACAGGGTGCTGAGGTCCGAAAGGGACAATCGTACGCTTACCCATTACTGTTCGCCTCGCTTTCTTTATTTTCAGAGACAGCCGCCTGTGTCGGATTAAACGGCGTTTTCACCGCAGTCTCGTAAAAATGCCCGTGGAAATCAAGATTCATGTTTAAAACGTTAACCCCGAATAAATCTTTCATTTCATTTTCGTATAAAAACGCGTAAGAATAAATCCAGCTTACACTTTCCACAGTATCTGCAATATCTGAGTTAAAACGCAGAGTGACGAGTTTCTCGTCTTTCACGAAACTGTAAAGCAGAATAAAATTCTGCAGCTTTGTGGCGCACATCTGCGCTAAACGATAACCGGCGTTTTTCATATCCAATACTTTATTCAATAAATCCACTTTTTCAATATCTATCATTTCCTGACTTAATATACTATCACCCTCACTTCAGTTTATCCAATGCCTTTACGACGCCGTCAATAATAGATTCCGGACGCGCGGCACAGCCCGGCACATACACGTCTACCGGAATCGCTTCGTTCACGCCGCCTATCACATTATAACATTCTTTAAATATTCCGCCTGTGCACGCGCAGACACCCACGGCGACGACCGCTTTCGGATTCGGCATTTGCTCATATAACTGTTTTACAACTTTTATATTCTGTGCGTTAATGCTGCCCGTAATCAGCAAAATGTCCGCATGCTTGGGATTTCCGGTGTTTATTGCGCCGAAACGCTCAATATCGAATAACGGGGTTAAACATGCCAATACTTCAATATCGCAGCCGTTGCAGCTGGAGCCGTCGTAATGCAAAATCCACGGGGATTTTTTTGTATATTTAGATTTTGCCATATCTGTTATCTATCCCCCCTTACTTCACAAACAAACTTAACAGCAGAAGATTTACTCCGCCGGCAATGAAAATAACCGCCCAGCTTGTCTGAAGAGCCAATCTCCACTTCACGCGCGCAAACGCGTTGTCTATCACAATTTCCAAAAAGTAAACTACAAGACAGAGCGCAATCCCAATCGCCCAGCTGGCGGGCGCAATCCAGATAAAAAACAGATACACAAGCCCGAGAGCAAATACCGTTTCAAACCAATGGCTGACTTCCAGCATTGCTAAACATATGCCCGTTAATTCAGTGGTTATGCCTTTTACGATTTCCTGATGCCCGTGATGCGACATACTTAAATCAAACGGCGATTTTCTGAGTTTTATCGTCAAAACGTACAGCAGTCCAAGAAAAATAAACGGCAGTTTTAAAATCGGCGGGGAAGATAAGGCAAAGGCGTCGGCTGTTTTAAAAGAACCCACTACCTGATAATATCCGAACGCCATAATCAGAATCATCGGCTCATAGCACATAATCTGAATCAGTTCGCGCTCGGCTCCGACAAAACTGTACGGCGAATATGAAGAATACCCGGCTAAAACAAATAAAATGCAAGCCAACGTAAACGCAAAAATGCAAATCAGCAAATCCGCTCCTATGCCGAACAGAATAACCGTCAGAATACTGAAACACATCGAAAGCGTAATAAAATATCTTGTTATGGTATTGACTGTAGTAGATACTTTTTGCAGCAACTTGAGCACATCGTAAAACGGCTGCAGCAGCGGAGGACCTTTGCGGTTCTGCATTTTAGCTGAAATTATGCGGTCTATACCGCTCAACAGCCCGCCTATTATCGGCGCAAAAATTATTATGCCCAAAATTTTAACAATCAAAACAATAACTGCGGCAGGAGTAATATCCGAAATTATAAGAACGCACCTCCCATAGAAATAAAGAACCCGCCGAGTATAATAACGGCACAGCTTACATATCCTATTATCAGAAGTCTGCTTTCTTTCAGGAGAGCGGGCATATACCAGTTGCGGAGTTCAACGTTGCGCACCTGACCCATGCTGCCAGTGAAGCTTACGTTGTCTCCGGTGTTTTCGCCGGAAAGATATACCGAAGTCGGTTTTACGCGGTGCTTCGAGTAAATAGGAATCAAAATAAGCGGGATAATAAACAGCATAAACAGAATAAAAATTATAATTGTCGTGTCCTGCGGGGCAATAGGCGACACAAAATTCACCATTCTCGAACCGTTTATATACGGGACGATAAATCCTCCTGAAATAAACGGATAAAGCCCGCAGACAATAACAACCATTGCGGCCAACATATAGAGGCTTATTTTTTCGTCAAACCGCATAATATAATCAGTCGTGGAAGACCTGTGCGCGTTTGCAATGAGCTTGCCCATCCATTTTGTCCAGAAAAATAATGTAACCGTACTGCCGAACGCGATAATTAAAACGACTAATATGTTTCCCGAATCTACAAACGCCTTCATCGCCGCCCATTTGGATATAAGCATGCCGAAAGGAGCTAAGAACATGCCGGCAATGCCGATGATAAGAAGCATTGCAAGCGCGGTGGAAATCTGGAACAAACCGTCCATATCCTCCACATTACGGCTGCCGAGCTGATGCTCCGTGGAGCCGACCGTAAGAAACAGCAGCGATTTTGCGATTGCATGGAATATAATAAGCATAATCGCCGCCCACAGCGAGTCCGAAGTGTTAATACCCGCGCAGGCTACAATAAGCCCTAAATTCGAAATTGTGGAATAAGCCAGAATTTTCTTTGCGTCGCTCTGTGTGACAGCCAGAACCGCCGTAATGAGAAATGTCACGCCCCCCACCAAAGTGACCGCGATTCCCGCAGTGTTGCGCCCGAGCATAGGAGCGAGGCGTATAATTATATATACCCCCGCTTTTACCATTGTGGACGAGTGAAGCAGAGCGGATGTCGGCGTAGGAGCCACCATAGCCCCCAGCAGCCATTTTGAAAACGGGAGCTGCGCCGCTTTCGTAAATCCCGCGCAACAAATAAGAAATACAGCCGTCATAACAAGCGGGGCGCCGGAATCTAAATTGAGCAGACTGTTTAAATCTATAATATTCTCGTAATACGCCAACAAAACGATTCCCACCGTAAAACAAAGTCCGCCGAATACGTTTATAGTTATGGCTAAAAACGCATTTTTTACCGCTTCCGCCGATTTTGTATAACCGATAAGCAGGAAAGAGCACAGAGATGTGATTTCCCAAAAAAACAGCATAAACACCAGATCGTTTGAAATCACTATGCCGAACATTGCCGACAGAAACACAAAAAAGACAGTGAAAAACATCGAACGCCTGTCTTTGACTTCAGGGTGGTGATGGTGATAATCTTTCATATATTCTATGGCGTATACGCAGATTAAACTGCCGATTATGCCTATAATCGCAATCATAATAAGAGACAATTTGTCTATATAAATACTTTCCGCAGTTTCTATGCCGTGACCGAGAGATAATTCGAACCACATGAAAAGACCCGTCTGAAGAACGGATAAGAGTACAACGAAGTAAGATTTGTGCTTAATCCCCACATAAATGACATAGACCGCTATTAAGACGTCTATTGCCAACATAATATATTTAATAACCGGATAAGAAGATAAATCAGCCGTGAAAACGTTTTTGTAATGAAGAACTATACATAACAAAGTCGCGCATATCATTACAACCGCGGCTGAACGGATGATAACGCCGTACGCTTTCTGCGTTTTTGCAACCAAAGTAAAAACGGCGAAAACCAACGGCAGACCAATTAGAGCTAATACTATTGGCATATTGGCGAAGAAACCCCACTTCCAATTTTAATTAATAAAGTTATTATTTAAATTCATATATAAATTATAGCAATTTTTTTTTATTTTGTCAAGAATAATACAAAAAATAAATTTTTACAGACTCTCCTGCTCTTGCAAATTTACGTTCTGCGGGAGAATAACAGTGACTGTCGTCCCCGCGCCCAAAACGCTGTCAATCATTATCTCCCCGTTGTGCGCGTTGGCGATTTCTTTTGCGATAGAAAGCCCCAAACCCGTGCCGCCTGACTCCGCCGAACGGGCTTTTTCGACCCTGTAAAATCTTTCAAATATATGAGGCAAATCCTCTTTGGGGATTCCTATGCCGTTATCTTTCACAGTAATCTTAACCCCCGAAAGTTCGGGGTTATTATTTTTGCCGTCCTTGAATTTATAACTGCTAACGGCAAATTCTATTCTACCGTTTCCGTCTTTCGGAGTATATCTCATCGCATTGGAGATTATATTTATCAAAACCTGCTCTATTCGTCCTTTATCGGCATATATTACGGGTATATCCAACCCGATTTTTACAATAAACCGCTGGCTGTTTTTCTTCGCCTCGCCTTGCATTGATTCCTGTATATTCTTCGCCAGTTCCTCAAGGCTGACGCGGCTGAACTGCCACATCATTTTTTTAGTGTCAATTCTTGAAACAAGAAGCAGATCGCCTACTATCCGGTTCATTCTGTCGATTTCGCGCAGTATCATGTTCAGCGCGTTGGTCTTGACGTCTCCCGGGATTCTCTCGTCCAGAATTGTCTCTGTGCCGATCATTATTGTCGATAGGGGGGTTTTCAATTCGTGCGAAACGTTCGCAATAAATTCGCGCCGCGATTTCTCCAACGCGTATCTTTGGGTTATATCGTGCATTACGACGATTGTTCCCTCTTCCTGCGGATATTTGTATTTTCCTATGTTTATGTCAAACACATTGTCTTTATACGTAACATCCCTGAAAATATGCTTATCCGCATCTTCCGTATTTTTATATTTTTCGTATTCCTGTTTTAATTTCAGAAGATTTAGAAAATCGTCAAAATTATTATTGTAACCGCAGTCATTTCCAAAAATCTCTTCTCCCTGCGGATTAATCAAAATCAGTTTTTCGGCGTTATCCGAATTAATCGAGTTAGTTTTATCATTTTCGTTTTCTTTTTCGTCGGAGAAAATCAATACTCCCTCTTTTAAATATAAAATATAAAACCGCAGTTTTTCTCTCTCGCTTGAAACTTCGTCGAGAGTGCTTTTCAGCTTTTCAGCCATATAATTATAAGTTTCGGCTAACGTGCCAATTTCGTCGTTCGATTCGATTTCTATTTTTTCTTTGAAATCGCCTTCGGCTAATTTTGACGCGCTCTTTGTTATGCTCTGAATCGGAGACGTTATCGCATTTGCAAGAACAAAAGACAGAAGAACCGCGATAATAAGCCCGATTAACAAAGCCTGTATTATGATGCCGAATATCATCCAAGAAAAATTTCTCAGCTGTTCCTGAGTGTCTTTTATATAAATTATACATTCAAACTGAGTATTGCCGCCCGTATCCGAATATTTCAGATATACTGCGTAATCCATATAATCCGCGCCGAAAGACTGCTTATTCCCCGTTTTTTTGTTCATCGCTTCAAGCATATTCGGGGTTTTTATGAGATTTGCGCCGAGCATATCGTTCGAGCCGGCAAGATAGTTCCCGTCCATGTCTAAGATATACGCATTTCTGTAACTGTTTATGCCGAGATTGCCGTATTCGGCTTTGAGGCGGTCTCTCAGCGAATCATAGAAATTTCCGCCCGCAGTTCCGCGGTCGCCCATCGAGCCGCTCAGTTCTTTCAAAATATCGTCGTTTAACGTTTGGCTCATCGTATTGTTAAAATCATCCGTATAAAACTGAAAAACCCCGATAAGCATTATTGTTCCGACGATTACTATTATCAGTATTATAAAAATTACAAATACCAGCACAAGTTTAAAATGCACACTCTTATAAAGCATAAACCACTTTTATATCCCTTTTCTGTTTTTTATATTTTTCATTTTGTGAAGATATAGGGGCGAAATTATACTCATTCCCCTTTGCAAAGATAATATCCCATGCCTTTCTTGTTTTGGATAATCTTTGGGTTTGCGGCGTCGTCCTCGATTTTTCCCCGCAGCCTGTTTATCGCCGTATCGACTGTGCGTTCCCCGTAAAAATCATCTTTCCAGACATTTTTTAAAAGTTCGGCGCGGGAAAAAATCTTTTCGGGGTTTTTCGCAAAAAATAACAGCAAATCATATTCGAGTTTTGAAAGTTCAATAAGCGAGCCGTTCTTTTCAACCCTGTATTTTTCGTTGTCGATTACAAGCGACTGCACTTTTATTATATTTTCGTTTTTGTCAGACACTGCGGATTCCGTTTCCGAACGTCTTATATTCGCTTTGATTCGGGCGAATAGTTCTTTAACGCTCAACGGTTTTGTTATATAATCATCGGCTCCCAATTCAAGTCCAAGAATCTTATCGACTTCTTCTTCGCGAGCCGTCACTATTATAACAGGGGTAATCACGCCCTCCTGTCTGATTCGCCTGCATATTTCAAACCCGTCTATTTTCGGAAGCATCAAATCAAGAACAATTAAATCGTAGGTATTGTGTAACGCTTTATTCAGTCCGTCCTCGCCGTCATACGCCGCGTCGCATTCATATCCTTCTATTTTTGCGTTTTCAGCGATTATATAAGACATGGCTTTTTCGTCCTCGACAATAAGCAGTTTTTTTGACATTATATTTACTCCTCTTCAATTTCAATTGATTCCAATCGGTTATTTTTCATATTTCATAATATCCTCGACATTTGCATTGTTTATATACGGGAATTTTATATAAAATTTAGTTTTTGCCGCCTGTTCAGCTATAATCAGCTTATTCAGGTAATTATCTCCCGCTGATATGTCAACTGAGATAAGATTTATCTTCTGCCGTTTGAGTAAATCAATCATATTTTTTAAGCTCTCGTTCGGCATGTTAGTTATGTCTGATATATCTGTATTTTTTTCGCACAGATAATATCCCTGATTCATCAAATCAGCTCTGTAAGACTTTATAATTTCAGCAGAATTATTATCGTTATCGCCGAACATACAGAATCTTGTTTTTTGTTTTACGGCAGAATAAATCAGACTGTTTGCCGATTCAAGCTCAGTAATTAAATCGTCAGCAGTAAAATTCATTTTGCCGCTTTCGAACTTTATGCCTATGTCATTCCCGGAAGCAATTATTTTCCGCAGAATATCGGGATTTTCTATGATTTCGCTGCCGCTCATAAAAAACAGGGCGCGTATACCGTTTTTTTGCAGGTTATTCAAAACTGCGTCGATTCGTTCTGCTTTATTTAATGAGCCGATACTTTCACTTTCAACTGTGGGTTCAGAAACCGTTTCGCTTATTTCGCCTGTGATATTTGTTTGAGTCGTTTGGACTATATATTTTGCGATGAGCATATCGAAACTCTTTTCCGCCGACAGTTCGCTTATTCTCCCCGCATGATACTGACTGTTATATTGCCAGTTTAATCCGAGGCTGGACGCGGTAAGCTGCGCGGGAATATAAACCGTGCTATGCAGATTATATACTTTGCATGTTGCAGCGCCGTCTTGTATATTGGTAGCCAAGTTATCCGATACGCTGAAAGATATATAATCTTTTCCGCTTCCGCTATCTCCTACATATTGAATAACAAAATTATTAGTATAATCGTCCTGCGACTGCGTTATTATATAATTTATACAGTTACGGGTGAATATATCAATCGGAATATACGCAATCCCGTCTATTATCTCTAACGGATATACATTGTTAAGCTGAAACGCTGTGTCGTTGCAAAACAGCGACGGCATATCAGACGAGGTAGTTGCGTTTTTGTCCGGAATTTCAGCATTATCGGTAGTTTCAGAAGCAGAAGTATCGGAAACACCGTCGTATATCATAATATAGTTTTCTATCTCCCGCGTATTTTCGGGAGTGGTTGTCTGCGTAGGGAGTTCCGTAGTTGTTTCGGAAGTTACAGAAACTGCGGACGGCGCGGTGGTGATATTACTATTTGGTCTTGTTGTTTTCGGAGGGACAGTCTGTTTGACCGTCGTCGTCGGGGCGGTCGTTACAGGGGCGGCTGTAGTCGTCGCCGGAAGCGGAAGCGTCGTCTGGACTATATATCTTGAAATAAGCTGCTCGAAACTCTTTTCCGCCGACGATTCTTTTATTCTGCCTGTACGGTATTGACCGTTATATTCCCAGATTAATCCGAGACTGTCTGCCGTAAGTTGTGCGGGAATATACATTGTCCCGTGTATTTTGTATACTACGCATATTATGGTGCCGTCCTGTAAGTTTTCTGCTTGGCTGTCCTTGGCAACGAAAGATATAAAATTCTTTCCTCTTCCGTTCTCTCCCACATACTGGAAAGAAAATATATTGGTATACTTATCCTGCGATTGCGTTATTATATAATTTATGCAGGAGCGGGTGAATATTTCAATCGGGATATATGCAATTCCGTCTCTGAATTCCAACGGATATACGCTGTCAAGCTGAAACGCGCTGTCGTTGCAAAAAATCGACGGCACGCCCGACGAAATATTCGACAACGTCGAAATCGACGGCGCCGCCGCCGTTGTTATCGCCTTCATCATCAGCACAAACAAGATCGCAAGCATAATCACTGTTACTGCAAATTTTAATTTTTTTTCTTTATACATATATAAAAACCTGAAATATTATGTTTTAATTTTACCGTAGGGGCGCGCATTGCGCGCCCCTACTATTTCCCGTATACGTCAAGCAGATATGCGACTGCCAAATCAACGACAAGCCCATAGCTTTTTTCGCCCTGCTCCTGCCCCTGCGCTTTCAGATACGTATCGTTTACGGCGGAGGCGACTTTTGAAATTTTTGTGTTCCTGTATTTGTCAAAAAATATCGAGTACGCAGTCATTTCGTTTTTTATAACGTACGATAAACCGCCCATAAGCTGGTTATATTTGTCTTTGTCTGCGCTATACAGCGCATTTCCCACATATTCTATCATATTTACAAGCCCGCTGTATCTTATATAATTATCATCGCTGTAAAGGCATACGAGAAAAGCCGTGAAATTTGCCTCGTCTTCCCGCGCAATACCCATCAGGTGCGACATTTCGTGCGCAGCGGTGAAAGGCAGGTTATAATCAGGGAAATCAATGTTTACGTTGGCTTCCCCTGTGAAAAACGCGTACACGCCGGTTATATGCATTTGCGACATCTCAATAGACGCTACAACCGGTTTTACTTTTGCCTGTATTCTTTTTAAAAAGTTATTCTTTTCCAAAAGATTTTTATACGATTCGTTGAGTTTTTTATTCAGTTCGCTTAGATTATACGGCATCTGCGTACTTCCGGTATCCGCGTATATATATTTTATATTATCCGCGGTTTTGTTTGCCTCTCCGATAAGAATTTCCAAAGAGTCCGCCAAGTCGTCCGTGCTTAGAAGACGCCGCTCAAACTTTATATTTTGATTGGCTAAAGTTTTTTCCATAATTTTATCTATCGAAGTCCTCCCGTAACAAACTCCTAAAGTAAAAGTAAATATAAACAAAAACCCGCCAAGAAAAGCGATAAATCTGAAAATACCTTTAAAAAATACCGCTGCTCTGCTTTTGTGCCTGACGTAAATAATTTTAAAAATAAAATTTACAGCCAGATATAATACCAACGGAACAGACGCATAAAGCATAAACTCCGCAAGCGAAAACGGTAGATAATAAGTCAGATGCGTAAGAACAAATCTTATGCCAAAAGAGACGGTATTTACGAAAAAGTCTGCGACAGTCTGCGAGGCTATGCTCAGTCTCCACACAACTGCGGAAACTATCCCTATAACAACCAAAACTATAACAGGGACAGTGAGTATTTTATTGTCGAAAATATATTTTATAAATTTTTTAATACGGGTCAAAATCAATCGCCTTTCCTATGCCATATCTATTATATTTTTTATATCCCCGCAGACTTCGCAGAATATATTGACGCGTTCGCGGAGTATCGGGTGGTCAAATTCAAGAGACGCCGCATGTAACGCGTGACGGGTTATGCCGTATTTTGGATTTATATTATAGTTATCGCCGCAAAAATATAAATCGTCGCCGACTATCGGAAATCCTATTGTTGAAAAATGCACTCTTATCTGGTGCGTTCTACCGGTTTTGGGATATATTTCCAAAACGCTTATATCCCCGTTCGATTTCAGAGCTTTAAAATCAGTCTCGGAATAATCGCCGTCAGACGCGCATACGCGTTTTATTATGCTGTCCTGTCCGCGTTTTATCGGCGCGGTTATTTTCCCAGTTTTGTCTGCAAAATCATATTCAAAAGTCCCGTTTATTTCTGACAATCTACTGTTTATATTGCGCAAACCCGTATCTGTCAATTTATTCAAATCGCCTAAAACGACGGCGATATAAGTTTTTTTTATTTCTCCGTGTTTTATCATGCCGTTTAAACGCGCGGAAGTCATTTTGTCTTTTGCAATCAAGACTATTCCCGAAGTGTTTTTGTCAAGACGGTTGACTGCGCGGAAAAAAGATTTTACGCCCCTTTGGCTGAAATAAGCCATGACGGCGTTTGCCAAAGTGTCTCCGTGATGATTTATCGACGGGTGCGACGGCATATTATACGGCTTGTTTACGGCAAGAATATACTCGTCCTCATACAGTATGTCAACCGACTTTAACAAATCGGGATTTCCTGCGATATGTTCCTGCGAATCACAATCGTCGGTTTCGTTATAATCTTCATAGTTAAAACTCAGAATATCGCCGCATGACATCATATATCTGACTGTAACTCTTTTACCGTTTACGGTTATTCCATTTTCCCTGTTTTTTGCGAGAATCAACAATTTCCTTGACGGGTTAATCTCGCGCCGTAAGAATTCTTTCACCGTTTTTTTGTTATATTCGGGCTGTATTATAAAATCCACGTTATTTTAACTCGCTTTAATTATATCATAAATTATTATTTATTGCAATACCAGCGCATAAACTAAAACCTGACAGATATATACGGGTAGGTTATATTTGAAGGCAGCCGGTTCACATCTTTCAATAGTATCCTGAGCTTCCTGAGTTTTAGTGATTTACTATAATTTTCAGGGTCTGCAACACGACATTTATCGCCTATTATATCATATAACAATATAAAATGATTTTCAGCATATCCGAGCAATTTGTTGATTTTTGCCAGTTTATTTCTTACCAAAACGCACATTACAGCATTATTTTTCAATTCCGCTAATAAATTGATATTTCTCGGCAGATATGTATTTTCCAATCCGATGTTGTTTAAATATGAAATCATAACATCTGTATTAGTGCCTATATTTATTTGAAAATTTTCGCAAATCCATACAGCGGACTGTCCGGGAGTTATATTCTGGTCTGGAACGGAATGTATCATAGATAATACCGCAACTCCGCAGCCTGCATTGCCGATAGTCGAATTGCCGTATTTAATTCTTTTCCACCGCTTGTCTTTCTGGTGAAAATAGCGGAAAGTGTTATCACCTTTTATGAAAGCGGCGTTTATTTCAACATTTAAATTTATTGACCTGTATAACAGAATCAATAAAATAATTACGTTTATAGATATTAAATAGTACAGGTTTTTATTATAAATCAAATAAGCAAAAATATATAATACATAGATGACAATATAGACGAACAATACCGATAAGTTTAAAATCCCTATTTTCCATATTTCTTTTAAATTGACATAAAATCTAATAATATATAGAATAATACATATTTCTATAATAAGAACAATAATGTTAATTAAAATAATCAGCATAATAAACTCCTACTATCTAAACTTCACTTTCAGCTTAACATTTTTTTGACAAAAAATCAAGTTAAATTTATTAAAATTTATTATTATTGACTTGATATGCTAAAAAATATATAATATAATTATAATATAAAAATTAAAAAAGAGGTAAAATCATATGTCTTATAAAATTTATACGGTTGACAGAATAGAAGAAAATATTGCCGTATTGACAAGGTATGACGACGACAGCGACGAGCATGAGTATAATATCCCTGTCTGCGACCTGCCCGAGAATGTAAAGGAAAGCGATATGCTCCGTTTTGACACCGAAACAAACACATACGCTATAGATAAAGAAAAAACCTCGCAGACTAAGGCTGACTTGGAAGAACGTTTCAGAAAACTTTTTAAAAAATAAATTTAAATTTAATTATAAAAATTATAAATGAGGAGAAATATAATTATGAAAACAAAAGCTGTAAGATTATACGGCGAAAATGATTTGAGACTCGAAGAGTTCGAGCTTCCAGAAATAAAAGACGACGAGATTCTCGCGCATATTATATCGGACACAGTCTGTATGTCATCGCACAAAGCGGCGATTCAGGGCGCAAAACATAAGAGAGTGCCCGATAATGTCGCGGAAAATCCTGTGATTATCGGTCACGAGTTCTGCGGCGAAATAGTCAAGGTCGGTAAAAAGTGGGAAAATAAATACAAAGCCGGGGCAAAATTTGCTATTCAGCCTAACCTAAATTATAAAGGTTCGCTTGCCGCTCCGGGGTATTCTTACAATTATATTGGCGGCGACGCGACGTATATTATAATTCCCCACGAAGTCATGGAGTTGGACTGCCTGCTTGATTATAACGGCGACGCATTTTATTTCGGCTCGCTTGCAGAGCCTATGTCTTGTATAGTCGGCGCATATCATGCGGCTTATCACACCACGCCGGGAGTTTATATTCACAAAATGGGAACAGTCGAGGGCGGAAACTGCGCGTATCTCGGAGCGGCGGGTCCTATGGGTCTCGGAGCCATTGACTATACAATACACTGCGACAGGAAACCGAAGAAAGTCGTCGTTGTGGATATCGACCAGTCGCGTCTTGACAGAGCCGCGTCTATCCTGACAGTCGAGGAAGCGAAAAATAACGGCGTTGAATTAATATATTTAAACACGTCAGGTTATGAAAAACCGGAAGAACCTATATTAGCCCTCACTGATAATAAAGGCTACGACGATGTATTCGTATACGCTTTCGTAAGAGCGTTAGTCGAAACGGGAGATAAGATACTCGGCAGAGACGGCTGTCTGAATTTCTTTGCCGGACCTGTTGACCCTAAATTCTCCGCTGAAATTAATTTTTACAACGTGCATTATTCGTCAACTCACATAGTCGGAACAAGCGGCGGAAACACTGCGGATATGATTGAATCTCTTGAAATGATGAGTTCAGGCAGAATAAATCCGTCAACGATGATAACCCACGTCGGCGGACTTGACGCCGCGGCTGATACCACGATAAATTTGGATAAAATACCGGGAGGTAAAAAGCTGATTTACACAAATACAAAAATGTCTTTGACTGCTATCGACAGTTTTGGCGAACTCGGAAAAACTGATCCCGTATTTGCGGAGCTTGACAAAATCGTTAAGTCAAACAACGGTTTATGGTGTTATGAAGCGGAAAAGTATCTGCTCGCAAATGCCGAGAGTATATAGAACAGTAGGCGATTATAAATAACTTATTAAATTTTGAAAATTAAAAATAATTAAAGAGAGGTATCATATGCAAAATAGTTATGTAAACAAAGAAAATAAAAGTGGCAAATTCAAATCAACCGGAATAATAATAATCATTGTTCTATTGCTCATACTATTAATAGTAGCAGCACTGAATTCATATACTATTGTGCCGTCAGGACATACCGGCGTAATTACTAAATTCGGAAAAGTGGATACGGTTGTTCTGGACGCAGGATTTCATCTTAAAAATCCTATTACAACAAAAGTCATTATGATAGATAACAGAGTATTAAAATCTCAATCCGAATCAGACAGCGTATCTAAGGATTTACAAAGAATTATCAGCACTATTGCTATTAATTACAGGGTCGATAAAAATCAATCTGCAAACTTGTACCAAAACGTTGGCACAGACGCCGAAACTGTTATAATAAATCCTTCTGTTCAGGAGTGCGTAAAGTCTGTGACGGCAAAATTTACGGCAGAAGAACTAATCACTAACAGGCAATCCGTAAGTGATCAGATGAAAGAAAGCCTTGACGCTAAATTAGCATCTTACGGAATAGTAGTTGAAATGGTAAATATAGTCAATTTCGGGTTCAGCGACGAATTCAATCAGGCAATAGAAGCAAAACAAGTCGCTCAACAGCAGGCATTAAAAGCCGAACAGGATTTAGAGAGAATAAAAGTTGAAGCACAGCAGAAAGTTGCGGAAGCCCAAGGCGAAGCCGACGCTACGGAAACAAAAGCAGACGCAGAAGCGTATGCAATCAGAGTAGTTCAGGAACAGTTAAACCAAAATCCTAATTACATAGAGTACAAGAAAATTGATAAATGGGACGGCAAATTGCCGCAAGTAAGCGGCGCTAACAGTAGCCCGATTATAGATTTTCGGACTACAGAAAGTACAACAAACAATACAGGAGGATAAAATTAAATGAATAAAAACGCAGTTATATACGGCGGAGGAAATATCGGGCGCGGATTTATAGGACAGTTGTTTTATGAATCCGGTTACGAGACGGTTTTTATCGATGTAAACAAAGAACTAATAACACAGCTTAACGAAAAAAAAGAATATCCCATAAAATTTGTGGACAATAAATCGTCGAGCGAAATCATAATTAAAAATGTGCGCGGAATAGACGGTTCGTCTGAAAATATAAACGAAGTTACGGACGTCATATCAAAAGCGGATATTATGGCGACGTCTGTCGGGGTGAATGTATTAAAGTTTATTATGGAACCGGTTGCCAAAGGCATAAACAAAAGATTTGCGGACGGGAATTACAAACCGCTGAATATACTTTTATGCGAAAATTTAATCCATTCGGACAAAATTATGCGCGACGGAGTATATGAGTATATCGACTATAAATTCAAGAGTTTATATAACGAAAAAATCGGGTTTATAGAAGTGTCAGTCGGGAGAATGGTGCCCATTCAGACAGATGATATGAAAGCCGGAAATCCACTCAGAATTGTCACTGAAAACTATAGACATCTTCATGTCGATAAAGACGCATTCAAAGGGGAAATTCCCGAAATAAAAGATATGATTGCATATTCGCCGTTTGAATATCTTATCGAACGCAAGTTATACATTCACAACATGGGGCACGCAGTCTGCGCATATCTTGGAGATATGGCGGGATATGACTATATATGGCAGGCAATAGAAGACCCGTATATAGAGATGATTACGACAAAGACAATGCAGCGTTCCGCGCTTGCGTTATCTAAAATATATCATGCCAACGCCGCAGAATTAATGGAATTTATTGAGAATCTGATTTACAGATTCGCGAATAAAGCACTCGGCGATACAGTCAAACGCGTCGGAAATGATTTGAAGCGCAAACTTTCGCCGAATGACCGGCTTATCGGAGTTTATAGAATATGTGCGCAGAACAGTCTGCCGGTAAATTATATATGTCTTGCGATAGCGGCGGCAGTGAATTTCAAGGGCGATAAATTCAGCGGCTATAGTGCGGACGGTATATTAAAAGAAGCTGGTTCGTATAATATAATCGCCGAAAATTCCAACGATTTCGCGCTCATAACCAAATACGACAAAGCAATAAAATCCGGTTTATCTGCAAAAGGCTTATTGGATATTGTAAAAGACGACGAAAATATTATAAATTCTGATATTATGTAAAATTAAATTATTGATTACAGGGACAGTGGTATACTGTCCCTAAAAATTTTTATAAAAAAGTTGACATGAAGATAAAAAAAATGTATAATTAAGATATAATATGTACTAAATAAAATTCAAGGAGGTTGTGCAATATGACAGATAGTCAGAGAGATTTTTCAAACATATATAAAATACAGAAAAAATATAATTCAGAAGAATTTTTTGAATTTGTGAAAGAAAAAGAAGAACGGTACGAGTTGATAAACGGCAGAATTTATCTGATGGCGTCGCCGAATGTCGGTCATCAGGACATAGCGTTATTTATCGGCGCGGAATTGCAGCATTATTTGAAAGGCAAAACGTGTAGGGCGTTTATTGCTCCGCTTGACGTTGTTTTGTTTGAAAAAAGCAAAGAAAATTCGCATAATGTGATTCAGCCGGACGTATTTGTGGTATGCGACCCGGAGAAAATCTCCAAAGAACGGATATACGGCGCGCCGGATTTGGCTATCGAGATAGTAAGCCCGTCGAGCGAAATTCACGATTATTTCAAAAAGTTCGGACTGTATATGAAATACGGCGTAAAAGAATACTGGATTGTGAATCCCGAAACAAAAACTGTATTTGTGCAAGTCAATGGTCAGGACGAAAACGGCAATGACAACGAAACGGTAAAATATTCGTTCGGGGACAAAATAAAAGTCGGCATATTCGACGATTTTTATATAGATTTTAAAGAGATGCAGGTATAAGAAATTATAGTTTTGGAGGATAATGATAATGTATTTGTATCATTACTTTGAGAAAGCAAGAGGACCGTTTTTGACTATTTCTGACTTGACGCGTGAATGCGCCGTTGAAACTTTCATGGAAATTAAGAAAATCAACCCTGACTTAGCCCCTCCTGACGTTGATTGGTTTTTGTCAAGAAGACGGGAGCTTGAAAATATGGTAAGAGAGTTATTTATAAAAAAGGGCGGCAAACCAACGCGAAACGTGCCTCATTATATGACCGTTGAAGTTGCGCCGTCCATGAATACATGGTATATCGACGCTGATTGTTTAAAGATAAACATTGATGAATTTGATGTGAATACTATATCTTTTACATACGGAGATATGTTTCCCATATTTAATCCGCGTCTTGATAATGGTGAGGAATATAGAAATAATGTTTATAGATTTGACGAAATAACTGAATTAATAGACAAATATGGTTATCCGCAAGATGAAGAATATATACCTCACTCACCTACTAATCCCCATTTGCTGAAATATGTCGAAGCTCATATTTGGAGTGATGATATACCTATGAAATATAGAAACGAATGGTTAGAAAAACATATAAATAATGAAAAATAAAAATATATAAAATAAGGAACAAATATATTATGAGCCAAAAAAAATTACTACTCGGCAACGCGGCGGTAGCGCGCGGATTATACGAAGCGGGGTGCAGATTTGTGTCAAGCTATCCCGGTACTCCCAGCACGGAAATTTCGGAACATGCGGCAGAATACGAAGAAATCTACGCGGAATGGGCACCGAACGAGAAAGTCGCGGCGGAAGCCGCAATCGGCGCAAGTATAGGCGGAGCGCGGGCGTTCTGCGGAATGAAGCACGTCGGTTTAAACGTCGCCGCCGACCCGCTGTTTATTTCGGGTTATATCGGCGCAAACGGCGGTTTTGTAATCGGCGTCGCGGATGATGCAGGTATGCACTCTTCCCAAAACGAACAGGATTCGAGGCATTACGCAATCGCGGCAAAACTGCCTATGCTTGAGCCGTCGGATTCCGACGAGTGCCTGCGTTTCACTAAACGCGCGTTTGAACTCTCAGAGCAATTCGATACGCCGTTTATTTTGCGGTTAGGCACAAGAATATCGCACTCTCAGAGTATTGTTGAGCTTAGCGAACGGCAGGAAATCGAACTGAAAGAATATAAGAAAGACCCTGCAAGATACGTCATGATGCCCGCGTTCGCAAGGGGACGGCATGTAATAGTCGAAGAGCGGCTCCTGAAACTTGCGGAATTTGCAGAAACCTGCGAATTTAACACAGTAGAATATAATGACAAAAAAATCGGGATTATAACGTCGGGCATATCGTATCAGTACGCAAAAGAAACGTTCGGGGACAGCATATCTTATCTGAAACTCGGACTTGTTAATCCTCTGCCGGTTAAATTAATACAGGACTTTGCGGCGAATGTGGATAGAGTTATCGTTATAGAAGAACTTGACGATATAATTGAATCGCACTGCAAAAAAATCGGAATCAAAACGGACGGCAAAAATATATTGTCAAATATCGGCGAATATTCGCAGGAATTTTTGAGAGAGAAAATTTTAAACGAGAAAAAAGATTACTTCGAGTTGAGCCAGAATGTCCCGGTGCGTCCCCCTGTTTTATGCGCGGGATGTCCTCACAGAGGCGCATTTTACGTGTTGAACAAGTTGAAATTGTTTGTCAGCGGCGATATTGGCTGCTATACTCTCGGCGCAAACGCGCCGCTGAACGCTATGGATACGACTTTGTGCATGGGCGCGTCGATTTCCGCGCTGCACGGATTTAACAAAGTCAGGGGCATAGAGTCCGCGAAAAACAGCATAGCGGTCATAGGCGATTCGACATTTATGCACTCCGGCATAACCGGACTTATAGATATAACATATAACAAAGGCATATCGAATATTTTGATTTTGGACAACAGTATAACCGGAATGACCGGACATCAGCACAATCCGTGCACGGGATATACTTTAAAAGGCGAGGCGGTTTACGGGATAAAAATTGAGGAAATATGCCGAGCATCGGGGATAAAAGACAGCAATATACGGATAATTGACCCGTACGATATGGAAGAAACCGAGAAAGTTATCAAAGAGGAACTCGCAAAAGACGAACCGTCGGTCATAATCGCAAGGCGTCCGTGCGTGCTGTTGAAATATGTGAAGACAGACAAAAAATACATGGTTTCCGACTGCAAAAAATGCAGAAGATGTATGGCGATAGGCTGTCCGGCGATAAGTCTTAATGCGGGCAAAGCAGAAATAGACGCGTCAATGTGCACAGGTTGCGGACTATGTGCGCAGATGTGCAGATTCAAGGCAATAAACGGAATTGAATAAAATAGGTAAAAATAAGGAGATCTTATGAGAAAATTATCAATTTTTATTTTAATTATGTCTATTATGTTGAGCTTCTTTGGCACTATTTCGGTAAGGGCGGCAGAAGACCTTGCAGGTACAAAAGTCAATCTATATTCATATATAGAATATGAATATAAGTATGCAGACGCAGACACTAATGACGTGAAAATTACTTCTGTAAAAGAACTGGATACTTTTATCCAAAACTGTCAGTATGTTTACCATGGTTTGTCTGAAAATATTCGAGATGATTACGATGCTTCTTTTTTTGAAAATAATTTTTTGTTTTTACACTTTTTATCGAATCCAAGCTACGATAAAGAGTACACAATCGAATCTGCTCGTGCGGAAAATGGCAGGGTCGATATAAACATTAATATTTCTTTATGGGATGAACGTTATTTGATGCCTGCGGCTTCGCCTTCTTTTCTCATTTTTACATTTGACCGAAGTTTATTGGATTATGATGTTTTAATAACGGAACGAAATATCAATACATATATGACCGGATTTCCCGGCATAGAAGTAGACGGCAGATTTATACGTTCCTCTTATATAGACCAAATGCCGACCATTATAAATGGCAGAACTTTTGTATCTGTTCATGGCATGGTGCTTGAACAAATGGGGTTCACAGTCAATTATTGGGGATTTGATGTTGGTATATGGCAAGCGTCGCTTCAATATGCCGGCTACACCATTATATTCACCCAAGATGCCCCGACTTTTATTGTAAATGGGCGCGAATATGACCTTGATGTTCCCGCGCAAATGTATAACGATTTTATGCTGCCATTTAGAGCCGTCTGCGAAAGCGTTGGTCTTGATGTTGACTGGGACGCCGAACGTAACGCAGTCATTATTACTACTCCGGAAGGCAAGTAAACGGCGAATAAATCAAGCCGCGCACTCATGGCTCAAATCCACAATGGCGGAATATAATTTTCGCCAATAAGTATTTTATATGCGAACAAGTTTCATCTATCTAAACAAATTAAACGAAGAAAGAAATCAAAAAGAGGTTAAAATAAAAATGAATAAAAGCACCACAAATATAATGATAGTCGGCGTGGGAGGGCAAGGTTCGCTGTTGGCGTCGCGCATACTCGGCAACGCCGCTCTGAAATTGAATTACGACGTCAAAGTATCGGAAGTTCACGGAATGAGTCAGAGAGGCGGCTCGGTCGTGACTTACGTCAGGTACGGAGAAAAAATATACTCGCCCGTAATATGCAGGGGCGAAGCGGATATAATAATCGCGTTTGAACAGCTTGAAGCGTTGCGCTGGCTGTCTTATCTGAAAAAAGACGGTATAATAATCACAAGCACGCAGAAAATCAACCCAATGCCGGTTATAACGGGAGCCGCTGAATATCCGCAGGATACAATCAAGACGATAGTCGAAACAGGCGTAAAAGCAATAGACGTGAACGCGTTTTCGCTGGCGAAACAGGCGGGGACTGATAAAGCGTCAAACGTTGTGTTAATCGGGGTTTTGGCAAAGCATATGAGCGGAAGTATCGGCAAAGACGTGTATATCGACGCGCTGCGCGAGTCCATAAATCCTAAGTTGTTCGACGTGAATCTGGCGGCGTTTAATCTGGGATATGATATTGACGTCGGGTGAAAAATTAAAATTTAAAATACGGAGGATTTAACATGGAAGTCGTAAGACAAATTATTAACAGTAATGTGGGCAGACGCTATGGCGGATAAATATGGTAATGATTGATGCTAATATTATTTTAAGGATTATTTTAAAAGACAATCAGGAAATGGCTGACGCCGCTTTAAATTTTATAAAATAGAAAAATCCGAAATTTACGAATATATATCAACATTAATAGACGATGAAAGAATAGAAACAGAATCAAAAGCTGTTATATTATGTGCTTTAGAATTATTTAAAAACAGAAGCCTTGATTTTGTCGATTGCCTTTTATATGCTTATAATAAAATTTTTGGATATAAAGTTTATACGTTTGATAAAAAATTAAATAACATTTTAAATAACGCCAAATAAAAATATAAATAAGGGAGTGTATGTTTTCTTGAAAAAATATTATAACGAGGAATTTGAAACTATGCCGCGCCACGAAATGGAGTACTGGCAGTCGCTGAATCTCTGCAAGACAATCAGGCGCGTATATGACAGGGTGCCGCTTATACGTCAGAGAATGGACGAATTAAAAGTCAAACCCGAGGACATAAAGCATATAAAAGACATTGTAAAACTGCCGTTCACGACAAAGCTCGACCTGCGCGACACATACCCTTACGGTCTTTTTGCATGCGATATGAGCGAAATCGTCAGACTTCACGCGTCAAGCGGAACGACAGGCAAACAAATCGTCGTAGGATACACTAAAAAAGATATAGATATCTGGGCGGAATGTGCGGCGCGCGCGCTTGTATCAGTGGGCGGGTCAAAAGACGATATTGTGCATGTCTCCTACGGCTACGGACTTTTCACCGGCGGTCTGGGTTTGCACTACGGCGCGGAACTTCTCGGCGCGGTCACGCTTCCGGCATCAAGCGGAAATACAAACCGGCAGGTCACGATGATAAAAGATTTCGGCTCGACTATTTTATGCTGCACCCCGTCGTACGCGCTTTACATAGGCGACACTCTCGAACAGATGGGAGTGAACTTGTCGGAAATAAAGTTGAAATCCGGACTGTTCGGCGCGGAGCCATGGACTGAAAATATGCGTTCCGAAATAGAAAAACGGCTCGGGATTAAAGCGTACGATATATACGGGCTGTCGGAAATAAGCGGACCGGGCGTGTCGTTTGACTGCGAATGTCAGAGCGGCATGCACATCAACGAAGACCATTTTTATCCCGAAATTATCGACCCGGTCACCTGCGAGCCATTGCCGGACGGTCGGCAGGGCGAGCTTGTGTTTACAAGCATAACAAAAGAAGCGTTCCCGTTAATCAGATACAGAACGCGGGATATAACTTCCCTGAGCCACGAAAAATGCTCATGCGGGCGCACGCTTGTAAAGATGAGCAGGCTAAGAGGAAGAACGGACGATATGCTGATTATACGCGGGGTAAACGTATTCCCGTCGCAGATTGAAAGCGTTTTATTAAGTCTCGGACAGGGCGCTCCGCATTATCAGATGATAGTCGAGAGAGTGAATAATCTCGACACTCTCGAAGTGCAAGTAGAAATGAGCGACGAGTTATTTTCAGACCAAGTTAAGAAACTCGACGCAATCGAGGAAAACATATCAAACGCTATATACTCGACTCTCGGGCTTTCGGCGAAAGTCAGGTTAGTCGAGCCGAGAACGATTGCGCGTTCAGAGGGCAAGGCGAAAAGGGTTATCGACAACAGAAATTTGAAATAATTATTTTATATTTAAAAGAAGGTGTATAGTGTGATAATAAAACAATTATCGATTTTTATAGAAAACAAACCGGGACGGCTTGCGGAAATTACTGATATAATCGCAAAAAACAACATAAACCTCAGGGCGTTGTCGCTTGCGGACACGGCTAATTTCGGCATACTCAGGATAATCGTCGAAGACGCGAACACAGCCGAAAAAATATTAAAAGACAATGGATTGACCGTATCAGTCACGAGCGTCATATCAATCGGCGTCGGGGACAGACCGGGCGGACTCGCGGAAATCCTGAAAAAACTCGCGGAACAGAATATCGGCATAGAGTACATGTACGCGTTTGTGTCGAAACAGAGCGGCGAAGCGTATGCAATCATGCGCATAGAAGAAGATTTCAGGGCAATGGAAATTCTGAAAAATGCGGGCTACAAGGGATTGGATATAGAATAAACGCAAATTTTAATTCGTAGGGGCGACCCCC
Source organism: Oscillospiraceae bacterium (assembly GCA_009780985.1). Classification (GTDB taxonomy): domain Bacteria; phylum Bacillota; class Clostridia; order Oscillospirales; family WRJC01; genus WRJC01. The sequence continues at coordinate 30,812 of WQYZ01000015.1, forward strand.
GCTGAACTTCGTTCAGCCTGTCGCCCTTGCACACACATACAACAAGGTTTAGTTCAAGGGCGACCGCGAGGGTCGCCCCTACAACACAAACACAAACGGAGGATAATTTTTATGAGCGTAACAAACGATAACATATCAGACGAATTGAAAATCTACGAACTTTCGTTAATCTGGAAAGAAGCGGAATACAATTTCGCGTTCTGGGACAAATTCAACGGCGCTCTCGACTGGGACAAGGCGTACAGAGAAGCTCTGCCGAGAGTCTTGGCGACGACGAATCTGTATGACTATTATATGGAGCTTTCAAGATTTCTCGCGTTGTTGCGAGACGGTCATACGGGAATTACCGGATTTCCGCAATCTGTAATGGGAAATATAGTACATTTGCCGTTCTATTGGGGTTATATAGACGGAAAACACATTATAGAGAATGTCGATAAATCTCTTGATATTAAACAGTATGCCATAATAAAAAAAATAAATGGTATCGAAGTTGATGGATATATAGAAAAAAACATTTTTCCGTATATTTGGCACGAAAAATATGACAGTTGTTATGGACAATTACAAGCATTTATCCGCATGGGCGAAGAAAACAGCGAAGTAGAATTTGGAATTTCAGAGGATGGCGTAAACAGAAATATAAAGGTTAAACGCGTAAAAGGTAAGCGAGATTGGGCATATAAATCTCCTGTAATAAAATCTACCGAAGAATTAGAAGAGCTATATAAATCGGATTCGCACACAATAAATAAAACAAAAGATGACATTGCAATTATAACAATATCTACATTTATGAATGATAAATTGCCTGAAGAATTCTATGCAAATCAAAAAATACTTGAAAATATGCGGGGTTTTGTTATAGATGTAAGATATAATGGCGGCGGTAATTCAAATTACGCCGACGCAATTGCAAAAGCGTTTATTGACGGCGAATTTGAAACAAAAAGCGGCGCAACTCAGGTACATATCGCAAATTACAGGGCGGCGGCTCAAATGTTTAACTATGATGAAATACATAAGAAAATTGCAGAGGAAGAATTGGCAAAAAACCCAGATGGGAAAGAATTTTTTGAAAAAGCATATAAAATTTATAATCATACATATTATGATAAAGATGTTGACAAATTAAGTCATGATGGTTGTCTATTTCTATTAAATCAACCGCTTGTAGTGTTATCTACATGTAATACGGGTTCTGCGGCGGAGGACTTTCTCATGGAATTAGATTATACAAAACGTGCAACAATTGTCGGAACTGCAAGCAACGGTTCAACAGGTCAACCACTGAATATAAATTTAGAGAGCGGCGGCGGTTTCAGGATTTGTACTATACATCGCACGTACCCCGACGGCAGGGAGTTGACGAATGTCGGCGTTCAGCCCCACATAAAATGCGAACTCACTCTCGACGACTACAAAAACGGCGTCGATTCAGTCATGAACAGAGGACTTGAAGAAATCAGAAAATTGATAAAATAAGAAGAACAAAAACCAATGAAACGGAGGCAAATTTTATGAAAGACAAAGCCATTTTTTGCGGAAGAAAAGGCGATATAGAGCGCGTTTACGGCAATAACACAGAAGTTATGCAGAAACTCATAAACGAACTCGAATTTCCTGCGGAAGTCATAGACCGTAATAATATAGAGAAATACAGAGATTTCACAAACGAGTGCAGATATATATTCACATCATGGGGTATGCTTGAATTGAGCGGGGACGATATCGCCAAATACTTCGGCAAGTGCGAAGTCGTGTTTTACGGCGCGGGTTCGGTGCAGTATTTTGCGCGAGAATATCTCAACAGCGGAATCAAAGTATCGTCCGCATGGGTTGCGAACGGCATACCTGTCGCGCAGTTTACTGCGTCGCAGATAATACTGGCGTGCAAAGGCTATTTTCAGGTCGTGACAAATCACAGGATAAAAAGCCACGCGGACTGGGGAAATACAGCCAAAGTTATACAGGGCAGCTATAAAGGCAATTACAACACAAAAATCGGTATTCTCGGCGCGGGAACTATCGGCAGAGGAGTTATATCATATCTTCAGAAACTCGGCATAAAAGCGGAAATATTGGTATATGACCCGTATTTTTCCGAAAAAGATGCAAAAACTATAGGCGTAATCAAAACATCTCTTGAAGACATATTCAAAACATGCGACGTTATTTCAAATCACATGGCAAATCTGCCATCAACTGAAAGAATGTTGAATAAAAGTCATTTCAGCCTGATGAAAGATTACGCGACTTTTATAAATACCGGCAGGGGACAACAGATAATCGAATCCGAAATGGCTGAAGTGTTCAGGAACAATCAGACTTTGACCGCGCTTCTGGACGTCACGTCTCCCGAACCTCCGGCAGAAAACGGGGAAAACAGCGAATTATATAAATTGAATAATGTTGTTATGACCCCTCATATCGCGGGTGTTATCAGTAACGAACTGTGCCTTTTGAGTAATTGCGTATATGACGAGTATAAATTCTATGAGCGCGAAAAAAAGTTGAATTATGAAGTCACGCTCGAAATGCTGGAGCATATGGCGTGAAAGGATAATATATGTATAACAATTCTAAATTCAGGGCGGGCGTTGTGTCTGTGACTTTCAGACAGTACGCGTATAAAAATTTTATAAAGCACACAAAGCTTACAGATTTATCGTGCATAGAATGGGGCGGCGATATTCACGTACCGTATGATAATCCAGAAAAAGCGGCTGACGTAAAAAACGAAATGACTGCAAATAATCTAATCACGGCATCGTACGGCTCGTATTATAAACTCGGACAGAATAACAATTCGGATGTGTTCTCTATGATTTTGCAAACTGCGAAGATTATATCCGCACCCATTATCAGAGTGTGGGGCGGAATAAAAAACAGTCAGAACTTGACCGCGCAGGAAAGAGAAGATATAATTCAGGATACGCTGAATATCGCACAAACCGCGCAAAATGAAAATATAACGGGTACACCCGTTAGAATATCGCTTGAATATCACGGCGGAACAATCACAAACACAGCCGACAGCGCGGTTGACTTTATGAAAGAAGTCAGAAACCGGGACGGAAATAACGTTTATCTGTATTGGCAGCCGAATCAATATGTAAATTTCAGCGAAAACAAATTAAATCTTATGAAGATATGCCCGTATCTTTCGAATATTCACGTTTTTGCATGGGATAACGAAGCGCGTCTGCCCTTGTCCGAATACAAAAATATATGGAGAGAATATATAAACATAATAAAGAACTGCACAAGTCCGGACTCGCGGCATGATTTTCTGCTTGAATTTGTAAAAGATGATTCCGTAGAGCAATTCGCAGACGATGCGAAGATCCTAATTGAGTTGCTCGAAAACATTTAATATAAATTTATTATAAAGAGGTATAAAATTTTTATGTTAAAACAGCGAAAATTATTTTTATTTGTCATAGTATTTATTTTCGGCGTTTCTTTATTTTCTTTGCCTTTATCCTCGTGTATAACCAAGGAACAGCAGGAATGGAATAATGTAAAAAACGGCGATATCTATGCTGTATTTGATTTCGCCTCTGCATGCCAGAATCAGGAACTGCTGACCCAGGCAAACAATGAAATCAAAAAGTACATATCTGACGCATATGACCTTGACACATTAAACGACCTTCTGAGCAAATATCCCGAAAAAGCGCAGGAACTCAAAGACCGTATCGCCGAACTTTCTTTTGACGACGCCGAGAGCGCGCAAACGACAGACGCCCTTGAACAATTTATCTCCGAATTTGCAAATTACGGGGCAAATGCGGAATATATAAACGAAGCGAAAGCCGACCTGAAAAACCTTTATTTCAACGAGGCAAAAGACGCGAACTCAAAAGAACTGCTCGAAAATTTTATAACAAAATATAAAAATGAAGACATAAATATGACTCAGCAGGCGGAAAGTCTTATCGACGACGTAAACTGGCAGGAAGCGGCGACAACCAATACCCGCGGAAGCTATGTGAATTACATAGCCGAAACCAAGAACACAGATTATACTTACGACAGCAAATATATTGATGAAGCTAACCAAAAAATAGAAGATTTTGACTGGAATACGGCTTATGCAAAAGCGACGGTAAAATCCAAAGAAACTCTGCTGCCTGTTATAGATTTTATAAATTCATATCCAGACGGGACTCACACAGCCGAAGCTACGCAATTACTCGAAACTATGCGCAATGATTCTTCTTATTACGACGAATATAAATCCCAAAACACTCTTGAGGCATATGAGCAGTTTGTAACGAATTTCCCCGGACATAAAGATATTGCAAACGCTCAGAACGCGGAAAAAATATTTAAAGGGGATCTGTATGACTTTACAAGCAAAGGGTATTTACAAACGATAATAATCGGGAAATCGATAAAAGAAGTCACAGTGATTGTTAAATGCAATACGGTTTCCCAGCTTGAAATAAATATACCGTTCAGCGTATATTTTGCCGCAAACAGCGGCAGTGTGCAGAGCATGGCAGTGATAAAAGAAGTAACTTTCAGAATTAATTCCGGAGAAACAAAAACTTTTACAGTCGAAACTGCGTGTATGAATATCGACAGGGATGTTCCGCAGGACGGCGATTCTTTTGCGCCTCAGATGTTGGACAGCGACGACCCGCTTATAAAATTGTTGCAGACTCTCAGCGCAAACAGCGCAAAATACGAAGTTGCGCAGGCTGCAATATGGTATCTCCGGGATAATCCCGGCAAATATAATATTATGAACGCTCTCGAGTACCCTGACGGCACAAAAGCGATAACTGAAGATATATACAACGAGGCTGTCAGATTGGCTGATTCTGTAGGGAAATAAAATACAGATAAAAATCCGGCTCCATCCTCCCTCTTACCACGCCTGCGGCGTTGAGGGAGGCTTTGGCGTATAATCCGTAGCCTCCCTCAGCCCGAAGGGCGATTAGAGGGGGGTGTCGCTTTGCGACAGGGGGAGCCAATTATCGCCGTAATAAATAAAACAAATAACAGTGATAAGAAAAATATATAGAACTTTTAGTCATATATACTTGACATTTTGATTGATATATATTATAATAAACCCAGAGGTGATGATTTATGAATATGGCGAGCGCAAATTCAAATAAAAATCTGCGGATGAAATCTGCGCGCGCCGCAAAAGATATGTCGCAGAAAGACCTCGCCGACGCCGTAGACGTCGCAAGACAAACTATAAACGCCATAGAACTCGGCGAATACAATCCCTCGATAAAACTTTGTATTGCAATATGCAAAATCTTAGGTAAAACATTGAACGATTTATTTTGGGAGGAAAACAGTCATGAATAATATTAAAAAATTCGACGAACGTCAGCTTTGGATAAGAGGGAATATATTCAAGCATATGTTTTTTACAATGGGTGCGTTGGTTATGCTCAATGCTTTCCTGGCAAGTCTCGATATAATATGGGCTGACGGATTTTATATGAATCTGCTTATTTTCTTCGCCGCGATTGCCGCAGGGTCTGTCGAGATGATATTCAGAGATGTATATATTACACGACCAATGCAACAGAGAATAATAATGGCGGTCATGTTATTAATTGGCTTATTTATCTTTGTTGTCCACATATGGCAGCTGTTTTACGGCGAACCAATTTTGGTAAGTGGTGTCTTAACCGATAATGGCGGCTCGTTAATCATGTCGGTATTAGTTTTGGCTATAGGCGTCAGCTTAGCTGTAAAACTGTTGCGTGACAAATTTAAAAAAGACCGAGAGTTTTGACAGTAAATATGGTTTACTTTAGTAAATTATATTTACATACATCGATATCGTCTGAGTATAAGAAATATTTATATTAAAATTTAAAACAAGAACGGAGTGAATTTGAATTAATGGCTCATCTGCTTGAAGTAAAAGACGTTAAAAAATTATACGGCAAAAAAGAAGCCGTGAAAGGCATATCTTTTTACGTTGACGAAAGCGAGATTTTCGCGCTTATCGGTCCGAACGGCGCAGGCAAAACCACGACGCTTAGAATGATTTCGACTTTGATAGAAATAAACGAAGGTCAGATACTCCTCGGAGACGTGGACGTGAAAAAAAGCCCTGAGAAAGCGCGGGAACAACTTACATATCTGCCCGACGAAGCGGGCGCGTACAAAAATATGACGGGCATAAACTATCTTAAATTCATGGCGTCGCTGTGCACAAATACAGCCGATGAAGAAAAAAAATCTGTAGATTACGCGGTATCCGTGTGCTCTTCGCTCGGCGATGCGCTCTACGACAAAATCAAATCCTACAGCAAAGGCATGATGCGTAAATTGCTTATATCCAGAGCGGTTATGACAAGACCGAAACTCGCAATCTTAGACGAACCCACAAGCGGTCTCGATATAGTCAACGGTCTCGAAGTGAGGGATTTTATAAAATCGCTGACAAAAACCGGCATGAGCGTTTTATTATCGAGCCATAACATGCTCGAAATAGACTATGTGTCAGACAGGGTAGCGGTAATCGACAAAGGTCTGATATACGCCGTCGGAACCCCCAAAGAATTAAAAGAACGTTACAGTGCGCAGAATCTTGAGGAAGTATTTGTGAAATGCGTAAAGGAGGCGGAAGCACATGAAAACAAAGCTGAATAAATTTGCCGTGATACTGAGAAAAGAAGTAATGGAGCTGATAACTCCTCAGACTCTTATACCATTAGTAATATTATTCATTCTGTTCTCGCTTTTGGGGAACGTTATGAAATCTGCCATAACGGGGTCCGCCACTGATACGGTGACGGTTCAGTCCGACCAGTCCGGAACTGTTCAGAATATTACAGTAAACAAAAACTCTATAATCGGACTTATAGACAACGACAATTCAGACCTCTCAAATTATGTAAAAGATAATCTCGGCACACAGGGAATAATGCCGATCGTCCCGCAGTCAACGGACCCTACGGAAGCTATGAAAGAACTTCAGGATTATGATTTGAACGGCGAAAAAATAAAAATAAGGACGCTCGTTGTGATAAACAAAGGCTTCGGCGACCAGCTTCTATCCGGCAGTAATACTTCCGTGCCAGTCGATGTTTACTCCGAGATAGATTCTTTCGGGGTGACGGCGGCTATTGCCGGAGTGTCAGGACAGAATGTAGGCAATGCGATAAACAGTCTTATTTCGCAGAAACTTTTCACAAATTATGCCGGGGATACAAATGTAAATATAAATTATATAAAATCCCCTGTATCTGCGCAGAGTTATACTTTTTTGAACAATATTGCGCAAAACGTAGACGCGAGTACGGTTTTGGGTTATGTAACGTCACAGATAACATTTCTGCCGCTGATTGTGTTTCTGATAATAATGATGGCGACCCAGATGCTGGCGACATCAATGGTAAACGAAAAAGCGGATAAAACCCTCGAGACTCTTATGACTGCCCCCGTAAACAGACTGTCAGTTCTGCTCGCTAAAATTTTGGCGGCTTCGATTTACGCGGTCATATACGCAGTGATATATATGTTTGCCATGAATAATTTCAGTAACGGTATGACCGGCGGCTCGAGCGGATATTCTCAGGATTTTATTGCGGCTCTCAAGAATTTCGGCGTAACTTTCGATTTATCGACGTTCATTATAATGGGGGTCCAGTTGTTTTTATCGGTATTATGCGGGCTTGCAATCGCGCTTATTATCGGCATGATAGTGGACAATATAAAAACTTTGCAGGCGTATATAATGCCGCTGATGATAGTTATGATGATACCGTATTTTATATCGATGTTTCTGGATGTGAAAACGCTGCCGCTCTGGGGTCAGATTATTCTTTATATAATCCCGTTCACACATACATATACCGCGGTGCCCAACCTGTTTACGCACAGTTATACGCTTATCGCAATCGGGATCGCATATCAGGTGATATTCGTCGCGGTGATACTCACGATAGCCGTGAAGATATTCAACTCCGACAAACTGTTCACAATAGGTCAGTCGATAGGCAGGAAATCGGGTAAAAACAGAAATTCGGGGTTAGCGAAACTGTTTGCGAAAAGATAAATATTAGAAAAAATCTTATTTAACACTTGACTATTTGTAATAAATATGTTAAAATAATTTAAAAAAATCAGTGCAATATGTTTATAAAAAACAAACGTAAGTCGAAAAATAAAGAGGTATTTATATATGAGATTCAGAGCAAGAACTATTTTCCGCACAATAGCCGTATTTATTATAATTTCAATTTTATTTTCCGCATATTCTTTTTCGGTTTGTTCCGTATCTGCGGCATATTACACGGCAGGCGCAGACGATTTGAAATCGCTCGGTCTGTTCATAGGCACAGATGTGGGATACGACCTCGACAGAGCCCCCACGCGCGCAGAAGCCGCAGTAATGCTCGTCAGACTTTTAGGCAAAGAAGCAGAGGCGAAAGATAAAAATTACGCGCAACCTTTCACAGACGTGCCGGATTGGGCGGCTCCGTATGTGGGTTATCTGTACGAAAATCAACTCACCAACGGAATAGGCGACAATAAGTTCGGATCGACGGGATTATGCAACGAGCAGATGTTTTGCACTTTTGTATTGAGAGCTTTAGGATATACGGAAGCCGCGGGAGATTTCACCTATGACGCCTCTTTTGACTTTGGGATAAAAATCGGCATAGTTGACGCCGCTACTGTCAAAATGGTGAATTATTATAAAGACGCAGGTGAAACCTATGAATTCTGGCGCGACGAATGCGTTTCGATAATGTGCTGCGCACTGAATACAAAAATCAAAGGAACAGAAACGACTTTATTGGAAAAACTTATTTCAGACAAAGCTATCGACGAAAAAGCCGCGGAAGCATTTATATCGAAAAGCGCGCTTGTAGACGAACTGAATAATCTGATTAAATCGTCCCCGTTTGATAATACGAAACCTGTTTCTATGAAAATTAAGGATTATATGAATCAGCCTTTTGCTCCCGGCGATATACCGGACGGAGTGACAGTCAATTATACCAATTCTATGGAGATAGACGTTGATCTGACTGTATCAGGCGCAAATTATGCCGCTTTAATAAATATGAATATGCAGGGAATCACAAGCATAGAATCCGAGACATATCTTAAAGACGGATATTTATACAGCAAGTCTATGGGTGAAAAAACAAAACAGACGGCAACTCAGGATGACAGCGTTGACAGTTTACTGACGTCTCTTGACAGTTCATACGGTTATATTTTTGACGCTTTTTCAGTAGGGGAATGTGAAAATATAGAAAAAACCGTTTCAAATAACAACACAGTATATAAAATTACGGCGGCAGAAACTTATTACGGGAGCGACGCTTCGGACGCAAATGCGGAGGAAAAATTATACACCGACGATGTCGTTATGAATTATACGTTCAGTCCAAGCGGCAAACTTATATCCGTGGCGAGGGAAAGCAAAGAATCAAGCGGCGGCATCGTCGATTATGAAACCAATACGGATATAACAATCAACGCCTCCGGCGACGGTGTAAAAATAGAATTCCCTGATTTTTCGGATTATGTCGAGTCGACGAATCCTGATTCTACCCTGCCTCCGTATGTAGTCGGCGTGTAAATATCTGATAAAACAAAATAAACATTTAACCGGGCGGCAATTTGCCGCCCTTACAATTTATTTCTGGATTAGATTAATTCCCCACATCAGTTGTATCCGTAGTATCATCTGTCGTCGGTTCGTCGGGCAGATCCATAGATTCGTTGAACGTCTTGTACCCGAAATAATACGCGCAAACGTCTTCAGCGACATATCCCGCATAGGCGCCTTTCGCCCCTTTTTCGATTACGGAAGATATTGCGATTTCTGGCTTGTCGAATGGGGCAAAAGCTACGCATGTCGCGTTGTCGCTGACTAAAGCTTCATTAATCTGCGCCGTTCCGGTTTTGCCGCCGACTGTAAAAGACGACGGGAAACTCTGAAATAATGTCGATGCTGTTCCGCCGGTTTCAAAAACTTCATACATCCCTTGTTTTATCGCGGCTAAATAACTGTCTGGAATAGTTATCTGGTCCATTATTTTAGGTGCGGAATCGCTATATATATTATCGTCTGACCCGTATTCTTCGACGCGAAGCAGCAAATGCGAAGCGTATCTTGTGCCGTCGTCCAAAACTGCGCCGAGCATTGTCACCATCTGCAAAGGCGTAAATACGTTGTAAGACTGACCGATTGCCGTTGCAAGCACTTGCCCGGGCGACCACTGTTTGCCATTCGCACCCGCATATTCCGGCGAAGATAAAATCCCTGTGTCTTCTCCCAATTCGATTCCGGTAGGTTCTCCTAAACCTAAATGTTTCGCATATTCGTCTATTTTATTTATACCCATCCTGTCTGCGACAACGAAGAAAAAGTAGTTGCATGAATTTCTGATCGCTTTGGTGATGTCTTCCCACCCGTGCGTCGTATGATTCATATTCCACAGCCAGCACGCGGGAGTATAACCGGTTCCGTCCGCGTTGGCGTATCTCATATACACGCCTTTGTCCTCTATTTGGTCGGTGGTGGTTAAATTGCCGCTGCATAAAGCCGCGACGGATGTGGCTATTTTAAAAATGGAACCAGGCGCGTACCGTCCAAACAAAGCTCTGTTTAACAGCGGCGAATTATCGTTATCGGCGGCTAACGCGGCATATTTTACCGTATCTTTTAAATCAAGCAGATTATACGAAGGATATGTAGGCAGAGCGAGTATTTCCC
>WQYZ01000016.1 GCA_009780985.1 Oscillospiraceae bacterium
AACCGGCAAAAGATTTTCGGCGTTTGTTATATCGACGTCATTGGGATTAAATCCCTCGCTTTGTATTCTTATGTGCGATTTTCTGCCGCCGGGGACAAGACTCTTTGACACGATTGCGATAACGTCTAAATTTATGGCGGCGGCTAAAACCCTGCCGTGATTGTGGTCCGTATGATTGCCGAGTATTTCGCTTCTTCCGGGAACGGATATTATTTCTATATCCCTGTTTCCGTAAAGATTTTTAAAACTTTCTATCGCTTTTAAATATCTGTCTTTTATGGCGTCTATTTTAGAATCGCCGTAAAATCTTTTTAACTTTTCGTTATATTCGCCGTTATTTATTTTTTCAATCAATTTTATTAATTCCATAAATTATAATAATATCCCTTCTCAGCATTCTTTGCATTTTATGTATAAACTTGATATTATTTTATTGTATCATAATTTTAAGAGAATTTCAAGTACAAATTTTTATTATTATGTTGACATTATTATAATTTAATGGTAAAATAGTATGATAACATAAAATTTACTTATGTGCGGAAATTGGGGATGGTTTATAAAATGGCGGATATATTCGGCGGCGACAGAAAATTGTCGACAAGCGAACGTTTTTTTAAGGCATCAAAAATAATTGATAAATTCAACAACTCTTTTCAAACTAACAACGCCAATAGTTCAAAGCAAACTGTCGAAGTGGAATTTGCCGACGATTCAGCATCAAACGAGCGCAAATCAGCCCCTATAAAAAAATTGTATGAAACGACGTTTGCAAATAATACAGAGTCTCCGGAATATAATGCGCAGCTCGCACAGCCGTCAGGGGACGCGTATAAATCATACGAATACGATTTTGAGGACGCCGCCGGAATTATGTTAAATTGCAGAATAGAGGACTGGAACAAAGGGCTTTCACTTTTCGGAGATTTCCTGCGCGACGCGAAAAAATATTATAAAAAAACCTGTTTAAGCGCGAAGTTTATATATTTCTTTTCTTACAGACCGATGTACAGGGAATTAAACTACGAGCAGTTATGCTGGTATCTTTTCTGGCGGTCGAGAATCAGGGACGGCGAATTTGTCAAAACCGGACTTTCGTACATATTTTTGTATATATACGAGCAGATAAACCTGTCCGATATTATCGGGCAGCAAAAAGTCTACGAAAATATAATAGCAATCTGGAAAAATTACAGAGCGGAATTTCCCAGAATGGATAAGTATGTCGCAGAATGGCTGATTGATTTTGCGTTTATAAATAAAATGAAAATAGATCTGAACGATATAGAAGATATTCTCCCGGGTATTATAAACCTCGTAACTATCCCTGAAGTATATATGAAAGACGATTTCTTCAGGAACAAAAACAATGCGGATATGATTATAAAAAATATGTCCGTTTACGATTATTCAAAAAGCAAATTCTACAGCGAAAAAAATAAAGAGCTGTTTGACTATCATATCAATCAGATATTCCATTCTGTTTTGTCGAGCGAAAGTTTTGACGGCATCATAAAAAAAGAAATTGCGGACGGCGTAAAAGTCAAGGCGACGCGCGAGAGTTTTATGGGAGCCGTATGCGTATACGACTACAAAAAGAAAATCACTGTGGAATATAAAAATCTGTATAAGAATTTTTATATACGGGAGTGCATAACAGATATAATACGTTATGCCGAGAACATATTGCGCGACTATTTGGGGATAAAATCAAAACTCACCGTGACGGCTCTCCCCGAAACTTTAAAAACCGTAATCGAAGAATACAAGGTAAAATATTTAACCGTTGTAAAGGCTCCGAAAATCTCGATTAAAACAACTCAGACAGGCAAATCAAAAAAGAATACGGATATTGAGCCGGAATCCGAACCGGTCGAATTTAATCCGAATATATCAGCCGCCGCAGAAATAGAAAAATCGTCGTGGGACACGACAATGACGCTCGTCGAATTGCAGAACCGCGACAGCGCGACAAGTTTTGCCGAAGAACTGAGCGATGCTCAGTATGACGACGGAGAATTTATCGCAATAGACACAGGCGACCCCGAAGATTACGCAGAACTTGAAGAAATCGCGCCTGTAGGGGCGGGCATTGCCCGTCCGTTGCCGGGAACAGAATCCGACGAGGATATATTCGATGTTTTAGAGAATTTGGAAAACCCCGATAATGTAGACGATACAACAGACATAGGCAGATTTATTGCGAGTTTGAACGACGACGAGTTGTCCGCTGTTGAAATGTTGATAAACAACATTCCGGCAGAAAGGAGTTTTGACGAAATGTGCGGCGAGTTTTTAAAGCAACAGGGCGCGATACTCGAATCCGTTATTGACACGGTAAACGAGAAAGCGTTGGATTTCACGGGCGATATTGTATTCGACACGGCAAGTCAGGATATTATAGACGATTATCGGGAGGAGATTGTGGAGTGTTTGAAAAAATAAACGAGAACAAAACAACTCTGTATCACGGGTCTGAAAAAATACTGAAAACGCCTGAATTTGGAAAAGGCGAAATAAATAACGATTACGGACAGGGGTTTTACTGTACAAAAAATAGGGGGTTAGCAGGAGAATGGGCGGTGCTCTGGTCGGAAAAAGACGGCTATATAAACGAATATTCTTTTGATTATACAGATTTAAAAGTTTTGTATTTAAATCAGCTGCCCGTTGAAAACTGGGTTGCAGTGTTGGCGGTAAACCGGAGAGGTTCTTTTGATGCTGTTGTTAAAACCAGAATGACTAAATTTATAAATAAATTTGGATTGGATATTTCGCCTTATGATGTGATTGAGGGCTGGAGAGCCGACGACGCTTTCTTTTCTTATATCGATGATTTTTTTTCTTATGGGTTATCTTTGGAAAAATTAAAAGAAGCGTTAAATTTCGGAGGTTTAGGGAATCAAATTTGCCTGAAATCGAAAAAAGCTTTTGATATTATTGAATTTGTAACACATTATCCGGCGCCTGTCTTGCGGTTTTTAAAAACCGCGAAGGACAGAGATTTTTCAGCCAAAAAACAATATTGGGAATTAGAAAATAAAGCGGTCGGCGTTATTTTGATGGATATGATAGGGAGGGATTAGTATGAGCGATTATGCTTATGATGAAATATATGTAGATAAAATAATGCAAAATCAAGGTAAAATGTTTTTCTATTTACGGGAAGAACTTCCTGATGTTGACGAAAAATGGTTTATCGAAAAATACATGAGAAGCGACATACGCCGGCTGCTTGACGGCGCAAATCCAAAGTTGGCTGCGAAACCCGCTCCCGAATTGCTTCGCGCTTTTATAAACCGCGAGTGCGGCGGAGAATATCAGCGCGGCGAGCAGTGGGGCGGATTTATGCCTCAATGGGTAGGAGAAATATATTCGTTATATCAGTGGAAATATAATGTGCCGAGTGCCGAGTTGATAGATTTGCTGCCGTTGTCCGATATGGAAAGGATGTATATACCGGGACATCAGATGGGCTGGGACGCGGCTGTGAAAAAGATACATGACGTTGTGCTTGCCAAATCAACCAAATTAACGGTAAAATAAGAGAGTGGAAAGATTATCGGGAGGAAATCGCGGAATGTTTGAAACATTTGAAAAGATAAAAGCAAATGATTATGATAAATATTTTTATAACAGAAAATTTATAAAAGAGATAAAAATCTGCGATATGTCCGTCAAATACAGTGGATTTGACAAAAATGAAATAGACTTGGGGCAACAATTTTATGTGCCTTTTACATATATCCAATATGATGACGATAAAAGCATTATAATCCAATCGTTTCCCGAATTTATGGATATTGCCTTTGATTTTATAGGTAAATTCTGCGACAATTTATTTTCCCAAGATGCTTTTGATTATCTGGACGACATTCTTGCTGAAGAATTGAAAAAATCGTATAATATTGTGCCTAATGAGGAGTTGTACGACAGATATAGCATTGTTTACGGAATGAACAGTAAAAATATGTTAAATTTATCAAGAACACAAGATTCCACTATAAAATTTAACGAAAGTACAGAGTATGATGTTATTGAGGGTTATAGTTATAATAAAAATATTCGCGGGTTATATTACGGAACTTTAATTGGCAATAAAATAGTATCTGTCGCAAGCTGGAATAATTATGAATATTTTACCGGAAATAATTATATCGTAATTGACATCGGCTGCGGAACGCACGAAAATTACAGAAAAAGAGGTTACGCTGTTTCTAACGTCGTTGCAATGGCTGAACATATTTTGGATAGCGGATTATGCGCGACATATAGCACGAACAATAAAAATACAGCTTCTCAAAATACAGCTAAAGCGGCAGGATTTGTTGAAGTATGTAAAAGGAAAACATTTTATTTTAAAAACGAATAGATTTATGATACATACATAAAACAAAAAACATAAACGGAGCGAAAATACATGAACACAGATAACACCCCAGCAGAACCCAAAATCCCAAAGCGGATACTCGGCACGTTGCTAAATTCCGTCGGTTCGGGCGTTGTGCCGCGCTTCGGGCTTGAATATATTTCAATCGGCAGAAAAGATGAAATCGCCGCTTTCACGTCGGATTTGAATTTTATCATGGAGGGCGGCAGCGCGTTCAGATTTATCATCGGACGTTACGGAAGCGGCAAAAGTTTTTTACTGCAATTAATCCGCAATCACTGTCTTGAACGCGGGTTTGTCACCGCCGACGCGGATTTGTCGCCGGAACGCCGTCTGTCCGGCACAAACAAACAGGGGCTCGCGGTTTACAAAGAACTTGTGTCCAATCTCGCGACGCGTTCGTCGCCGGACGGCAATGCGCTCGTGCAGATTATCACGCGCTGGCTGTCAGGATTGCAGACAAAAATAATAACCGAAAAGAAAATCGCGCTCAATTCAAAAGACCTTGAAATTGAAATGTCCGCCGAAATACTGAAAATATCGAACGCTCTGGAAAATCTCGTGTGCGGGTTTGATTTTGCCGCCGTTATATTGAAATATTATATCGCGTACAAAAACGGCGACGAAAATACAAAAAGCGCGGCAATCAGATGGCTTAGAGGCGAATATAACACAAAAACGGAAGCGCGCGCGGATTTGTCGGTCGGGACTTTAATCGACGACATGAACTGGTATGATTTTATAAAGTTGCTGGCAGTGTTTGTCCGCAGGATAAATTATAAAGGTCTCGTGATTTTCATAGACGAATGTGTGAATCTGTATAAAATTACCAACAGAATATCGCGCGAAAACAATTATGAGAAGATTTTAGCGATGTTCAACGACACGCTTCAGGGAAAAGCGGAAGGTTTGGGAATATTCATGGGCGGAACGCCTCAGTTTCTCGAAGATAACCGCCGCGGATTGTACAGTTATGAGGCGTTGAAATCGA
Organism: Oscillospiraceae bacterium; assembly: GCA_009780985.1. Taxonomy (GTDB): domain Bacteria; phylum Bacillota; class Clostridia; order Oscillospirales; family WRJC01; genus WRJC01. The sequence goes on from WQYZ01000016.1 coordinate 5,382, forward strand.
GATTGACGGAAGGGAAATTTGTTTCGTCGAAATATAAGAATCTTATGGGTCCGATAATACGATTAGAAAGACTGACGGACGATGAGATTTTCGCGCTCGCATTGAGAATTTATACGCTTCACTATACTTATTACGAGTACGAAAAAAAACTCACGGAAGACGATATTCTGAATTTCCTGAAAATATATATGTCAAGGGTCGGGGCAAGCACATATATCACTCCGCGCGAAATCATAAGGGATTTTTTGACTGTTTTAGATATATTGTATCAAAATCCCGGCGCGGATTTCAACGAAATTCTGAAAAAAGAAGAGAAAAATTTCACGCAGCCCGAAAATTTAGCAAATGCCGCAAGAGCCGCAAAAAATGAAGACAGTATTATCGATACTGTTGACGGCGACGATAATCCCGGCGAGGATGGAGAATCTGCATCAATAGAATCGACAAAAGCGTTCGAACTTAAATTCGATGATATAGAAATATAAAAATTTTCAGTAAATTTTATATTTTTATGGAATTATTGTTGAAAATAAGTTTAAGAAAATCAAAAAAGTATATTATTTATTTTATATTTATTTTAATAAACAGTAAAAATAATAAATTTATATTGACTTTATGAAAAATTTTATATAAAATATATATATTATGTATTTATCTAAGTTTTATATCTTTTTTTGATAAGAGAGATTTTATTTGAAATTTAAATTTTTAATTTATTAATTATATTTATAAATTTTTTTTATATTAGTCTTTATAAAAAATTGAATAAGGTACAAAATTTGGACCTGCTTTCTTTGTGGGGTTTGCCGGGATTGTCCGGGATTTTATAGGTTTTATAAATTCCAGGGTCAATCGGAGCGGACTGAATACAGGATTATTTGATTATTGTTTTGAAATAAAAACTGACATTCGGTCAGTTATGGCTGAATCAGTAAAATCACAAGGAGGTGTGTCTTTTGCCTGTTATACTCGGCATAATTATTGCAATAGTAACATTAATAATCGGAGCAGCCGGCGGCATATTCGCCGGAATAAAGTATAGAAAGAAAATCGCCGAAGCTGAAATAGGCTCAGCGGAAGTTGAAGCGAAAAGGATAGTTGACGAAGCCGTCAAAAATGCGGAAACAAAGAAGAAGGAAGCGTTGATCGAAGCCAAGGAAGATATAATAAAAATAAAAAACGAAGCGGAACGGGAATTAAAAGAGCGCAGAAATGAAGTGTCGCGTCTTGAACGCCGTATTGCTCAAAAAGAGGAGACTCTCGACAAAAAAACGGAAGCCATAGATAAAAAAGACGAGGCTATGAATAAGAAAATCTCGGAACTGTCAGAGCGCGAATCGGAGGTCGTAAAAAAAATCGAACGGCAGGACGTAGTATTACAGGAAATTTCAGGTTATACAAAAGACCAGGCAAAAGAAATGATTATCGAAAAGTTGCAGGACGAGATGAAACATGAAACCGCGCGGAAAATCGTCGAATTCGAGCAGCATTTCAAGGACGAAGCGGATAAGCGGGCAAAAAATATACTGGCTTTGGCGATACAGCGTTTCGCGTCCGACTATGTCTCAGAGGTTACGGTATCAGCCGTGCCTCTCCCCAACGACGAGATGAAGGGCAGAATTATTGGACGCGAAGGACGCAATATAAGGACAATCGAGACTTTGACCGGCGTCGATCTGATTATCGACGACACCCCAGAAGCGATAACTTTATCTTCGCACGACCCGGTCAGGCGCGAAGTTGCGAGACTCACCCTCGAAAAACTGATAGTGGACGGACGCATACATCCTGCAAGAATCGAAGAAACTGTAGCTAAATCAAGGCGCGAAGTCGAGAATATCATAAAGCAGGAAGGCGAAAGAGCCACTTTCGAAACCGGACTGCACGGCATAAATCCTGAGCTTGTAAAACTTTTGGGACGCCTCAAATACAGAACCAGCTACGGTCAGAACGTGCTCGCGCACTCGATAGAAGTGGCGCATTTGTCTGGAATAATGGCGGCGGAACTCGGAGCCGACGTAAATATGGCTAAGCGCGCGGGACTTCTCCACGATATAGGGAAAGCGCTGACCCACGAAATGGAAGGGTCGCATATACAGTTAGGAATCGATATAGCGAAAAAATACAAAGAAAATAAAGATATAATTCACGCAATTGAAGCGCACCACGGAGATATTGAGCCGCAGACGGTTATTGCTATAATAGTTCAGGCGGCGGACGCCATATCCGGAGCCCGTCCAGGGGCAAGGCGCGAAAATCTTGAGAATTATATCAAGCGTTTGGAAAAACTCGAAGAAATCGCAAACTCTTTTCAGGGAATCGAGAAATCATATGCGATTCAGGCTGGGCGCGAAATAAGGATTATCGTAAACCCTGAAGCAATAAACGACGACAATATGGTCTTTTTGGCTCGCGATATAGTCAAAAAGATAGAAAGCGAGCTTGAATATCCCGGTCAGATAAAAATTCACCTTGTCAGGGAAAGCCGCATAATAGATTACGCAAAATAAGTAATAGAAATTATACAGTAGGGGCGGGGTTTTCCCGCTCCTAATTTTATAACATAAACCGATATTATTGGGGAAATAAAAATCATGAGAACATTTAATATCTTATGCGTGGGGGATATAATCGGAAATCCCGGAGTGGAATTTATAAAAAAAAATCTGTGGCGGTTTCGGAAAGAAAACGACATACAGTGCGTCGTGGCAAACGGCGAAAATTCCGCGAAAGGCAACGGTATAGACATAAATTCGGCGAACGCTGTCTTTGAATCCGGAGCGGACGTCATAACCACGGGAAATCATGTGTGGCAGAAAAAAGAAATATATAATTTCTTAGACGAAAACAGATATATTCTGAGACCGGCAAATTATCCTGACTCGTGCCCCGGCGCGGGATACAATATAATAGATATTTCCGGATATAAGATATTATTTATAAATCTTCTCGGCAGTCTTTTTATGGACACACCCATAGATTCCCCGTTCGTTGCAGCCGACAGGATATTTCACAGGGAAAAAGGCAGGTTTGATTTTGCCGTAATAGATATTCACGCAGAGGCGACAAGCGAAAAAATCGCGCTCGCAAAATATATAGACCAAAAATATGGGGCGAGTTTGATATTCGGCACGCACACGCATATTCAGACTGCGGACGAGCAGATATTAAAAAACGGCGCGGGATATATTACGGATTTAGGCATGACTGGCGGATTTGATTCGATTCTCGGCATAAAAAACGAGCTTATTATACAGAAATTTCTGACCAAAATGCCGGTAAAATTCGAAGTCTGCGAAGAAAATATAGAACTTCGCGGTATTATCGCAAAAATAGACGCAGACAGCGGAAATTTTAAATGTGTCGACATAAAAAGAGTAAAATTTACGGAATGATATTATTTTTGTTATGCAAATGTAAAATATATGTGATATAATAATTTCAGTGAAATTATAAAATTATTTTAAAATTTATTTTATATGCGGGAGAATTAAAATATGGATATAGTTTTTAAAGTGTCGTCCACCTCAAATCCCAATTTAGTTGCGGGAGCTTTAGCGGGAACCGTAAAAGATTCCGGGAAAGCCGAAATGCAGGCGATAGGAGCCGGAGCAATAAATCAGGCAATTAAAGCCGTTGCGATAGCGAGAGGGTTTCTTGCCCCATCCGGAATTGATCTTATATGTATTCCCTCGTTTGAGACAATAAAAATAGACGACGAAGTGAGGACATCTATAAAACTTCTGATAGAACCGAGATAACGCAGAAAATAGAGTAAAACCGGAACAAAACAAAAAGCGGGAAGGAGGGGATTTTTATTAATACTGATATTAGTATTACTGAAAAGGGCGATTTTGAAATTATAGACTCTGTCTTGAACGGAAATGTAAACGCTTTTGAGGTTATCGTAAAAAAATATGAGAAAATGCTTTATAATCTCGCCGTAAGCAAAATGCGCAGCAAAGACGACGCGCAGGATATTGTGCAGGAATGTTTTCTGCGGGCGTATAAAATGCTGAGAAGCTACAGGACGGACAGCGCATTTTCTACATGGATTTACAGGATTTGCCAGAATCTGATTTATGATTTCTATAGAAAAAACAAACACGCACAGAAAGTCTCGCTGTCTGTCTCAGACGATAACGGCGATTTTGATTTAATAGAGAAAGAAATTGCCGACAGTACGCACGAGCCGTCTGAGATTGTTATACGGGAAGAAAAAGTTGCAAAAATCAGGGAGTTAATCGAATCTCTTCCGGACGATTTGAGGGATGCGGTAATTCTGCGGGATATAAACGGCTACAGTTATATTAAAATCGCAGAGATGTTAGACATAGAAATAGGCACGGTCAAAAGCCGGTTGAACAGGGCGCGCGAAAAATTAAAAAAATATATTTTGGAAAATAATAAAAACAGCGAACTTTTTTGATTTTCGTTCGTCTTAATATACGTACATAAAAATTAAAATATTTATGTAAACTTTTGTTAGAGAGGGTGAGCAAATTTGTCAGTAGAATATATAAAACGCATCAGGGAAAAAATCGGGCATGACAGAGTGATTATGGCTGGCGCAGGCGTGGTTATTTACAAAGACGGCAAAATTCTTTTGCAGAAGCGCAAAGATAATTTATGCTGGGCAATACATGGCGGCAGTGTGGAAATCGGCGAAAAAGTCGAAGACGCCGCAAAACGCGAATTATTTGAAGAGACAGGTCTGACAGCTGAAAAACTTGAGTTATTAGGCGTTTTTTCAGGCGAAAATATGATGTACACATATCCTAACGGAGATGAAGTTTATATAGTCGGCACAATTTATGTATGCCGCGATTTTTCCGGGGAACTATTGCCTGAAACCGATGAAACTTCAGAATTAAAATGGTTTGATACCCACAATTTGCCTGATGATATAAATCCGCCTGATAGTGAGCCTCTGAAAACATTTATTGAATATATCAAGCATACCAAATAAATGTTTTCCAATAAATCTTTCAAAATTTATTGAATTAAAACAAGAACAGGAGGTGTTCGATTTGCCTAAAAAAAATATAAAACAAGAAAATATGAATAACATATATGACTGCGACAGAATAAAATCGCTGGCGGACGAATATCTTCACAGCGACCCCGAATTGTCCGACAGCGACAGAAAAATTATAGAAGAACATTTGCAAACATGCGCCGAATGTTTAGAATTTTTTGCGGAAGAAAAGAAATACTTAGACGAAATAAAAGCGGCTGAGTATACTCCGGATATAGATATATCAAAAGCCGTTATGCAAACAATAATCTCAAACTCAATCTCAATAGCTGCGGATAAGCCGCGTAAAAAAATATATGTCCCGTTCGGACTTGTAGCGGCGGCAGTTATTGTGCTTGTCATGTTTGCCGCATCAAAAGGCGGTTTGATGAATATTTTTACAAAAACCGTGAACAATGCCAACAATGCCGCATATGTCACTGACGGAGCCGGCGGCGGGGAAACAGCCGAACAGTATACGGCGGTATATGTTCCGGGCGGAGAATTAAGAGCCGCTGTCGACAACGCTGACAATACGGCAGGACAGGATACAAGCGCAGACGCTGCGTATACAGAAGCCGCACAGAACGCGGCGGCTCCGGCGGCGCTCGCGTCGCCTTTGTTAAGGGATGCCGGACCGGTAATTGGAAGTACGGACACAAGCGAGAATATAGATGTAGAGGTCTGCGAAACCGTAACATTGCCAGTCGGCGTTCAGGGAAATATTTTTGACGGGATAGAAGTACGTCAAATCAGCGGCAGTTTATTTATAATTCAAAGCAAAGATAAGGACGCGCTGTTAAATAATTTGATCAAAGAAGATATTTCTTACCGAATTCAGGAAGAACCCGGCGGAGATTCTGAATATATTGCCGTCAGTCTGGCTTTGGCGTACACTACGGAAAATTGAAAAGAATTTTATAAAAATAAAATTCAAGAAAATTGTAGAAAAATTTAATATTTTTGTGTTATGCTTAAAATAATTGTAAAAAACGGGGGATTTTGCCTGTGTTATACTAATATTTGTAAGTATAACATTTTTTGTTTTTTGGAAATATAAAATTAAGGTCAAAAAATAAAAAATTTTCGGATAAAAAGGTGGAGGATAGAGTATATGCCGTCATATAGATTAAACAGGATAAACGAGGAAATGCTGAGGGAAATGTCGCAAATTATCAGGAGTATAAAAGACCCGAGGGTAAATTCGGGATTTGTCACAATAACGCACTGCGATGTCAGCGGCGATTTAAAATTTGCGAAAATATATTTCAGCGTTCTGAACGGGGACGCCGCCGAAGTGAAAAAAGGTCTGATTTCCGCTAAAGGATATATAAGACACGAGATTGCGGAACGGCTGAACATGCGAAGCACTCCTGAAATTACGTTTGTGTCAGACGATTCTATGGAAAAAGGAGCTAAAATTTCTAAGATTTTGAACGATATAGAAATTAAAGAGTAATTTAATATTAATTTTATAGTTTTGGTTAATGAGGTGATTATATTCCGGGAGCAGTTATAACATTACAGGAACTTAAAGAAAAAATTTGTGCCGCCTGTACGGATAATATATTGATTATAACGCATATAGGCCCCGACCCCGATACAATAGGTTCGGCTTTGGGGCTGAAGTGGGTATTTGAAAAGCTGAATAAAACTGCGTATATCGTATGCAGCGATAAAGCAAACGATAGGACGTGCGGATTTTTTGACATTTTGCCGGAGTTTGATTTGGCGTATATAAAATCTATAGGGTTTGCGCCGGATTATATCTTCTGCGTAGACGCGGCGGCGGAAAATCAAATAGGCAGATACGCCGAATATTGTTCGGAAGATATTGCGCTGAACAAAATAGATATTGTTATCGATCACCACTATACAAACTCGCTTTATGGAAAAGAAAATTATATTGACGAAAAAGCCGCCGCAACAGGCGAAATTATATATAATCTCGCGAAAGAATTAAATCTCGAAATAGACCAGGCTTTCGCAAAATATATATACTGCGCCATAATCAGCGATTCCGGCTCTTTCAGATATTCGTCAACCACCTCGCATACTATGACCGCGGCTGCAGAGCTTATCGCAACAGGGTTTGATTTTGCCAAATTAAACAGGCTTATATACCAGAATAAATCCATGACGCAGATTGCGATAGAATGTTTAGCGTATAATTCGCTGAAATTAGTCTGCGGCGGCAAAATCGCATTTATCACAATAACATTGGGAATGAAAAAAGACGCGGGGCTTGATGTCATTGACCTTGACGGTATAAACGAGATAGCAAAAGTAGTTATGGGAGTAGAGGTCGGCGTTGTGATAAAAGAGACCGAACCGGAAGAAAACTCAGACGATAGCAGTCCAAATAAGCGCGCGTTTAAAATTTCTCTGCGTTCAAACGATTATGTGAATGTCGCGGAAATCGCGGCGTGTTACGGCGGAGGCGGTCACATCCGCGCGGCGGGCTGCAAAGTCGATATGGATTCTGAAAATGCGGTCGAACTGCTTGAACAATCGTTGGTTGAAAAAATAGAGAAAGCGTTGTAAATATATAGATATGAATAATATAAACGGCGTATTGAATTTAAACAAACCTGCGGGGTGTTCCTCACACGATATGGTCTATTTTGTGAGGCGCATGTTCGGCATAAAGAAAGTCGGTCATACCGGAACTCTCGACCCCATAGCCACGGGCGTTCTGCCTATGCTTTTGGGAAGTGCGACAAAACTGTCCGATTTGCTTTTGAATCACGACAAAGTTTACAGCGCGGTTTTAAAACTCGGATTGACTACGGATACAATGGATATAACCGGAAAAATACTAAAAACCTGCGATATTATTCCGGATTATGGCGAAGTAAGAGAAGCGGCTGAAAGTTTTATCGGCGGGATTGAGCAAACTCCCCCGATATACAGCGCGGTGAAAATCAACGGAAGAAAGCTGTACGAGTATGCGCGGAGCGGCGCAGATACGGAAGAAATCAATATACCGTCAAGAAAAATAAATATTTACAGTATAACGTGCGGAAAAACGGATAAATCCGACGAGTTTATATTAAATATAAGCTGTTCAAAAGGGACCTATGTCCGCTCAATCTGCAGCGATATAGGCGAAAAATTAAAATGCGGCGGCGTTATGGCTTCGCTGTGCAGGATTAAATCCGGCAGGTTTGATATCTCCGAATCTTATACGCCGGAATATCTGAAAGATTATGCGGACAAAAGCGGCAATTTAAGCTCCCTTTTGATTTCGTGCGAAGATATTTTAAAAGGTTTCGCGAACAAAAAAATAGTTCTCGACGAGTTTTATTCTAAACTCGCAAAAAACGGAGCTGAGATATATATAAAAAAACTTTGGGATTATCCGGAATCTGATTTCAATTTAGGCGATAAAGTCCTGATGTACGGCTTTGAAAATATATGTTTTGCTTTGGGTGAAATCAAAAACTACGATGACGGAATCGCGTGTAAACCGCAGATTTTTATATAAATAAATAATTTTAGAAAATTAGATATTATCAGTCAAAGATAAAACAGAAAAACAGAAAGGATAATAATTATATTATGCTGAAAAATAAAAATTTAAAAATAAGACCCGTGCTTGTGTCGCTGGCGTTTTGTTTTAGCTTTATATTCTCGATTTTATTGAACTCGTCCGTCGGCGCGGACGCAAGCGCCGGCTCAGTGAGCGCGGCAGGTTCGGCGGACGACCCGCTTGTCACTAAAAGTTACATAGACAAAGTGGTTGCTCAGATTAACCAGATGATTTCAGACAAAATCGCCGCAAACCCCTCTGCTTCATTAGCGGTTGCCCCGCCTGCGGCAAACGTGGGTACTGTTCCTGCGGAAACATCGGCGACCGCCGCCGGCATGGACTATATTTATCCGTCCCAGCAGGACGGTACAGTTGACCCCGCCGTTGTTGCCGCTGCCACTTATGATTTAGTGCAGCTTACTAAAGATCAGAAAATCAGGGCAAAATCGGGAACGCTTGAAATGATTTTGCGACCCGGCGGAACAGCGACGGTCATATCGTCTTACCAGACGCAAGGAATCGCGGACTTAACCACCGGAAATGAGATATTAAACAATCAGGACGTGCCGATAAACCACTCGCTTATTATACCGAGAGCGGACGGCAGGGGAATTACGGTGACATCTGTTACAGCGTATATATTGGTGAGGGGTGATTATGAAATATTTGAATAAAAATAATAAAAAATCTTTCAGATTTTTTAAATTGATTGTCATATTATTGGTAATTGCCGTATTTACCTCCCCTGTATATAATATAGTTTACGGCGAGGATATAACAAGTCTGCCTGAAGACAGCACTGGCGGCGGAAATTTTTTAGGCTCAAACCCCAATTTAAGAATCGGGCTTGTTTTCGACGACGGAATGGTTGAGAGCTTCCAGACAACCGCACAAAACGGTTTTGTCGTGGGTACTGTAAAATATAATGCGGCGGGCTGTTTTACATCGTTCTTTTATTTAAAGAATACTAAAATTTCTGTTTCGCATATTTCCAATTTAGCCAAAAATGCGGCGGGACGGTATTACGCAAACAACAAGAATATTGTCGTAGGCAAATACAGCTTAGAATTTGCGCAGACGTTCTCAAATTTTACAGACGCATACAGTTTTATAAACAGCTCAGCCGGCAACTTTTCATTAAATGTTTTTCCGGCATATATAAACGGTAAAATAACCGTGCGTTTGGGGGATTTCGCTTCGACCGCCAGCGCGCGGGCATATGCGGCAAAAGTTGCGGGCGCGGGATACAGTTTAAACGTCACTGACGACCCGGCGACGACGGCTGTCGCAATAAACCCCGCCACTGACGAAATACTGTTCGAATTTCAGGACGGGAACAATAACCTCGCGATAGCGGCGGCTCTTCCGTCAAATGCCGGAAACGTAACTTATGGACAGTCAATAACGGAACTTTCGATGAATACTACAGGTTTGATTACTTCTCCGGCGAATAATCTGTACTCCGGAGCGTTCATATACAGAATACACAGCGCGGGAGTTGAAATTATAGGTTTGATGAGTCTTGAAGATTATGTAAAAGGAGTAGTCCCCAATGAAATATCGCCGGCATGGTCAACCGAAGCGTTAAAAGCGTTTGCGATAGTTTCCAGAACATACGCCGTACATAATATGGGCAAGCACGCGGCAGACGGGTTTATGCTGTGCAACGATACGCACTGCCAGCTTTATGTCGGACTGAAAAACGCCACGGACGCGACAAACGCCGCAGTTGACGCAACGAAAGGTCTGGTTGTGACATACCAGAATAAAACTATAGACGCGGTTTACTGTTCGTCGTGCGGAGGGGTTACGGAAAATCACAACGACGCATGGGGCGGAAATCTGATATACCCGTACTTGGTCAGCGTCCCCGTGCCTTTTGAAAAATACGCTGACCCGAGCCATGCAAACGCCCTCTGGACTAAGAGCGCGTCCCCGAGCGAACTTTATGAGTATCTGACACAGCTGAGTTCGTATGCGTCGGTTTTCAGAAAAAAATTGGATTCGCCTATAGCGAGTATAAAAATAACCCAGAGGTCACCAAATTCAAATTATGTAAAAAGCGTGGATATTACCGATGTAAACGGACACACTGTTAATATAACGAACTCCGACTCAATCAGAATAGCTTTCGGAAGATACGCAAACAGCGCGAATATGGATATATATAAATCGTTTAAATTCAAAAGCAACATTCAATCGGCATCGGGCGCGTCAAATCAGGATATAGAAGCCGGAAAGACGTATATAATCAACGGCAACGGCATGACTAAATCGACTCCCGGGGACGGAACTCTTAATGTGCTCAGTGCAAACGGGATGTCTACAGTCAAAGCGTATGCAAGCGGCAGCGATTTTATTTTCGACGGCAAAGGCTGGGGACACGGGGTCGGGCTGAGTCAGTGGGCAATGCAGGACCTCGCATTAACGGGCGTCGGGTACGAGGCTATTATAAAAACGTTTTACACAGGGGTTTCGATAGACAATATAACCAATGTAAAAAGTTAGTGAATTTTATTTTAAGAGAGGCAAGCATGACAAAAATCTTAGAAACTGAAAGATTGATTATACGCGAATTTGAGTATGGCGATATTCCGTTAATGATTCAATACAGCAAAGAAGAAGCAAGGAAGAAAGAACTGCCTGATGAAATATTCGATACCGTAGAAAAAGCGATGGCGCAGGTAGAAATGTGCTTGGAAAACTATAAAGAAAAGAAATATCCTCTGCCGTATGCGATTGATTTGAAAGAATTCAATATTTTCATAGGTCATATACTTTTGTGTCCGATTGAAAAAGGCGTAGAAATCGGATATTTCATAAGCGAACGTTATCAAAATAATGGATATGCCACGGAAGCTGTCAAATCTTTTGTCAAATGGGCAAAGCCTGCCTTGAATCTCAATACTATATACGGTGACGCAAAAAAAAGTAATATTGCATCATGGAAAGCGTTAGAAAAAGCAGGTTTTCAGTTTGCTTATGAGAAAGAAGAAAACTGTTACGGAGGCGTATATACATGCAGGTTTTATACCTGCTGACCAAATAACCGTAAAAATTTATATTTTGAACAGGAGTAATAATGATTATTAACCATTTTACAGCTACCGGAATAGTTTTTAACTCAAAAAATGAAATATTAATGATTCATCATAATAAATTGCAGGTCTGGCTGCCTCCCGGCGGTCACATTGAGGAAAACGAATTGCCCGACGAAGCGGTATTGTGGGAAATATATGAAGAAACCGGAGTTAAAGCCGAAATCATAACGAATAAAAGGGAAATCGGCTTAACAGATAAGCATTGCAAAGAACTCGAAACGCCGTTTATTATTCTTTTAGAAGATATTGATGGGGATTGGACGCACAATCATATTGATATGATTTATATATGTAAAGCGATAAATGAAGACCTGATTCCGCAAGAGAATGAAGTGCATGGAATAGGTTGGTTTAATTACGAAAAAATCAAACAATTAAAGACATTTGATAATGTCACAAAAACAGTTGCAAAAGCAGTTGAGTATTATAATTCAGGATTAGAGGTTGAAGAAAATTGGGATATATCGAAGAACTGCGGACTTTAATCGGGCATAAACGTATAATACTGCCCGGCAGCTCAGTTATTATACAAAATAAAGATGGGTTTATTTTAATGCAGCAACGAAAATATCCGCACGGACGTTGGTCTTTGCCGGGCGGATTAATGGAGTTGGGCGAGTCTACCGTCGAAACTGCAATACGCGAAATTTTTGAAGAAACTGGTTTAACAGTCGGCAATCTGAAACTTTTAGGAGTTTATTCGGGTGAAGGTTATTTATGTTCAGCCGCAAACGGCGATGAATGGTATGTTGTCAACACTGCATATATAACGTCCGATTATAAAGGAACTTTATGCGTAAATGACGACGAATCTATCGCGTTTGAATGGATTGACCCCAATAAACTCCCGAATGATACAGCTAAAACACATAGAATTATTATCGGCGATTACTTATGCACAGTAAAAGAGAAAATTTAATTAATAAAATAATCTGAAAAGGTGTATGATTATGAGTAAAAAAATAACAAAGGCAGTAATAACTGCGGCGGGATTGAGTACGAGAATGCTTCCCGCCTCTAAATCCGTACCGAAAGTAATGTTCCCAATTGTAGACAAGCCCGCTATTCAATATAGTGTCGAAGAAGCGGCGAGATCGGGAATAACAGATATTTTGATAATAATGGGCAGAGGTCAGGAATGCCTTGAAAATCACTTTGACTATTCTCCCGAATACGAGTATACGCTTAAAAACAAAGCCGACGAAAAAAGTATAAAAAGACTTGAGGAACTCAGAAATATTGCAAATCTCGCGAATATTCACTATATACGCCAAAAAGAGCCGAAAGGTCTCGGACACGCAATTTTGTGCGCGAAATCTTTTGTCGGCAGCGACGATTTTATCGTCATGTACGGCGACGACATCATAATCGGCGAAGTCCCGGCATGTAAAGAGTTGATAGACGTATACGAAAAATACGGCAGATGCGTTGCCGGCGTAAAAGAAGTAGCGCGGGAACATCTGAGAAAATACTGCTCCCTCAAAGTTAAGCCAGTCGCGTCAAATTCGAATAACGATGAATTTTATGTTTACGATATGAATGAAAAGCCCCGGACGGATGAAGAAATATTTTCCAATTATGCAATTCTCGGCAGAGTTTTGCTCACTCCCGAAATCTTTGGCATACTCGAAAATCAGAAACCCGGTGCGAACAACGAAATCCAAATCACAGATTCGATGAAAACTTTAGTCCAATCTGCGGACGAAAATAAAAAAGATTCTGCTAAGATGATTGCAAAAGTATTTTCAGGCGAACGCCACGATATGGGGTCTAAGTTCGGGTTTTTGCGGGCAAACATCATGGAGGGGTTAAAACATCCTGAAATCGGGGAAGAATTTCGCGAATTTATAAAAGAAATCGCTAAGACTTTATAAAAGTCATATAAAAATAGTAAGAGGAGGATTGTGTTATGGAAGAATATATAGTTCAGCCGAAAAACATTTTCAGAGAGCCGCAACGTTATGAAATACATGAAGGTGTAAAAATTTATTACATGGCGGGGACTTTTTTACCTCATGCCAGAGTTGTGGTAAATTTAATATCGATATTTCAACATTATCTAAGGAGAAAAAAATGTCAGGTGTTCGGCGAGAATGTAAATGTCGTGTTCGACCAAGGCAAACGCGAATATATGCCGGACGTCAAAATAGTATGCGACCCGAACAAAATAATAAATGATAAAAAGATTGTCGGCGCGCCGGATTTAGTCGCCGAAGTGCTTTCGCCCGGAACAGAAACGGACGATATCGGCTATAAAAAAGACATATACGAACAATACGGCGTGAAAGAGTATTGGATTGTAAGCACTGAAACACGGTCGATTCAAGTATATCTGTTAAAAGACGGAAGATATAAATTGGAAAATGTTTACAGATTTTATCGCAGCGGCGAATATGAAGATTTGGAAGACGAACAAAAAAGCAGCGTCAAAACAGAATTTAAGACGTCGCTTTTTGAAGATTTGATTATATCCGTCGAAGATGTTTTTGAAAATGTAAATTGAAAAATTGAGGGTATTTTATGGAAAGAATAAGCAAAATTAATTATTATTTGGACATAGCCGAAACTGTCGCGTCGAGAAGCACGTGCCTGCGGAAAAAATACGGCGCCCTAATCTTTAAAAACGACATTATAATTTCGACGGGTTACTGCGGAGCGCCGCGAGGCAGGGCAAACTGCTGCGACTTGGGATTTTGCCTTAGAGAACAGATGAATATACCGCGGGGAGAAAGATATGAATTATGCCGTTCCGTCCACGCAGAAGCCAACGCAATAATTGCGGCGTCAAGGGAGCAAATGCTTGACGCCGTTATGTATGAAGTCTGCGTATCCCCAGTAACGGGCGAAATAATCGCTCCCATTGATAGTTGTCAGATGTGTAAAAAGCTGATAATAAACGCAGGAATAGCGCAGGTTATTTACAGAGACACAAAGACGGATTATCATATAGTCAACGTTGCGGACTGGATAACAGACGACGACAGTTTGGGCAAGATTGGATATTGATTTACATATTTGGTTAGGGACACGATATAATCGTGTCTCTTTTACCGCGTTTTAATTCCGTTCACTATCGTATAATATACCGGGATTGTCAAAAAGAGAATCCACATCGGATGCCACCAACCATAATCAAATCCCGCCGCTAAATAAAACAGCACGCATATAATCGGGTACGGAAAAACATTCGCTTTCGCCCTGAAACTTTTTGCGCCGTGCATCACGACTAACATATAATATATAGGTATGGTAAGAAACAAAAGCCATGTCGGATGCCATCTGTTAAAGAAGAATCCTATTATAAGATATGCTGCGACCGCTATGACAGGATAAGGGAACATATACCAGTTGTACGTCGGTTTTAACGGCGGATTGCCGTCCGCTACAATATAAACTTTGGATTTCACGGCTGCTCCCGCTGGCGCGGCGTATGCGGAATTTTGGAAATTGTTCTCTGTGTCGAAGTTTAATAAGATTTCATCTATCGGCATTTTGTATATCTGCGACAGTTTTATCAGCTGTTCGCCATCGGGGGATTCCCTGCCATCTTCCCAATGCCTTACGTCATGCTTTTTGACCGAGAGTTTTTTCGCCAGATCATCCCTGTCCAACTTGTTTTGTATACGCAGTTCTTCCAAACGTCTGCCTAAGTCTTTGCTCATTTATTATACAACTCCTTGCATTAATTTTAATTTTTTCGTTATTATACGTTGTATATTATTATATCACGAAAAATAATATAATGCAATATATTTTTTGCTTTATTTAAAAATTTTATATAAAAATTAATTCAACCCATATTTTGTATTGACCGCAGGTTCGGGAATAAGCCATTTCCCGTGTGCGAAATCTGGTATGTCCATGGGCTGGCTCCCTAATGCGACAGACTTTTCGGACAGCGGGGTAATTGCAGACAGGAGTGCGGATTCGTATGTGTCTATCGGGGGAATTGATTTTAATATTCCGTCTTCTATAAACGCGCGCAGCACAAGATAATCCATACCGCCGTGCCCCTGTTCTTTTATGTCCAGTTCGAAATATTCTTTCCACAAAGGGTGCTCGTAACCGTTTTTCTTTATGTACTCGTAAAAATCTTCCCATGTATGCTCTGGACTTTCTCCCTCGATATATATAGATTTATTGTCCTCGTACCATAGACCTTTTGTTCCCTGAACGCGTCCGCCTCTTGAATACGGGCGGGGGAGCGTCGTGTCGTGCGTCAGCAGGATAGTTTCTCCTCCGGCGCATTTTATGATTGTGTTGACTATGTCGCCTTGATTTACCGGCGTATTGTGAAGATAATGTTCAGGGGGAAGATTGTTTTTTGCCCATTCTTTCAACCCTACGGCTTTTGACGATACCGAAACAAGAGAAACCATTCTGTTGCCGCGGTTTATATTCAGCAGTTTCATCATTGGACCTAAGCCGTGATTGGGATATAATTCGCCGTTTCTGTAAATATAGTGGGGCAGTCTGTGATACCGGGTCTCTTCCGACCGCGCTACAGACGCTCTTAAATCGTGTTCATAACCGCACTGTACGTGTACGATCTCGCCGAAAACGCCTTTTTTAGCCATATTTAAAAGAGCCATTTCTTCCCTGCCGTAATTGCAGTTTTGAAGAATCATACAGAATTTCCCGGTTTCCTCATATGTTCTTGCAAGAGACACGCAATCTTCCAAAGAAGATGCGCCTCCGACTTCAATACCTGCGGGAATACCGCTTTTCATCGCGGCAATTGCTATGGGAATATGTGTCTGCCACCATGTTGCGATAATAACGCCGTCAAGTTCTTCGGACTTTAAAAGTTTTTTATAATCTGAGTATGTATTCGGACGGTTCCCTGTTATTTTTTCAACGCCGTCCGCCGCGTTGGCTACTCTGTCTTCATATACGTCGCATACGGCGGTTATTTCAACGTCCGCCATTTCGCTGAGAACGTTGGCGTGAAATGTGCCCCTGCCGCCCAGTCCTATTACCGCAAGTTTAATTTTACTCATAAATATACTCCTTATTTAACAATAAAAAATTTATTTTTATATATTTTACCATAAATAAATAAAAAAGTCCATTAAAAAAATTTTTATTCGCTATATTGTTCTTGATTTTTTAATAAAATATATGGTATAATTAGCAAAAATAAATTTTTAATACAAACATATTTAGGAGGTTAAAATTTTATGGCATATGTGATAACAGAAGATTGTGTTTCCTGCGGGGCTTGTGAGAGTGAGTGTCCGGTTGAGTGCATAAAGGCAGGAGATAAAATATATGTAATAGACAAAGAAAAATGCACGGAATGTGGTTCATGCGCAGGGGTTTGCCCGGTTGACGCGCCGAAACCCGAATCCGAAGTCAACAAATAAAAGACGCGCTTCATATTCATAAATAAGATGTGAATCGGACTACGTAGGGACACGGCGCGCCGTGTCCCTATAAATGATATTTCCAAACACATTTAATGTAATTTTTTAGGTAATAGATTAATAATGATAGATAAAAAGATTTTGCGCTGCGATAAAATAAACGACGGGCTGACTGTATATCAGATAAAAAACGGGCTGCTGTTCGGCACGGACGCATTACAGCTCGCGGATTTTATCTGTGCGGAACATATGGGGATGTACAAAAATGCGCTTGAACTCGGAGCCGGCTCGGGAGTTATATCTTTGCTTTTGGCGCAGCGAAAAAAAATATATATGACTTACGCCGTTGAAATTCAGGAAATATACGCAGAACTTGCGCAATATAACGCAGAATTAAATAATCTGACAGACAGAATCGAAATAATTCACGGCGATTTAAAAGACTGCGATAATTTAAGACTGCCTGCCAATTCAGTTCATTCTATTGATATGGTTTTCACAAATCCGCCGTATATTAAGTACACAAGCGAAAACGGCATGAGCGGAATGTTGAGCGGGTTGGACTATAAAAATATATCGCGGCGGGAAATTGCATGTAATATTGACGACGTATTGAGGTCGGCGGCGCGGTATTTAAAAAACGGCGGGGACTTTTATATAGTGTACCGACCGGACAGGTTTCAGAGTTTGTTTGCGGCGATGATGGCGCATAATATAACGCCGAAGAAAATCGTTTTTGTATTTGCTGACAAAAATGTAAATGCAAGCCTTGTTTTGATAAAAGGCAAACAGGGAGCCGGCGAGGGGTTGACGGTTGAAAATATTTTTATATAATAATACATAATAAATCAAACGGAGAAAAATATATGCTGAACGAAAATTTGCAGAATTTTTTAAATAATACAAAACAGCCGTGGTTCATAGAATCTTACAAAATGTTCTGGGGACAGTTGGCTGATATAAGCAATCTTACAAATCTAAAAATTCTCGATTTCGGGAGCGGTTTCGGAATAACAGCGAATTATATGGCGGAAAATAACAAAGTAATTGCAATAGAGCCTAACGCGGATATGGCGGAAGAAAGAGTGCGCGAAAATAATTATACGCAGTTCATCGGGTCAATCGAAAAGTTAAAGGATTTCGCGGACGGTTATTTTGACGTTGTTATATGTCACAATGTGTTGGAATACGCTTCCGAACGCGCTGAAATTGTGAAAGAGTTTTCCCGTATTCTGAAAACCGATGGGATTTTATCAATAGTAAAACATAATAAAACCGGACGGATTATGCACGAAGTAGTATTTGCCAACAATACGGACGAAGCATTGTCGATTCTTGACGGCGGGGAAAGATTGCCCAACGCCGCTTTCGGCAGAATAGACTACTATAATCCCGAAGATTTGGTTGCATGGGGCGATAATCTTAAAATCGAAAAAATATTGGGTGTAAGAATGTTTTTCGCATTACAGCAGAAAAATGAGATAAAATATGAGCCGGGCTGGCTTGAAAAAATGTTTGAGGTCGAAATGAGAGTGTGCGATTTAGAGCCGTATAAAAACATCGCGTATTTAAATCATGTTTTGCTGAGGAAGATATAAATGGTGGATTTATGGCTGATATATTAAAACTTTTACTCGAAGAAAAATCCATGAATTATAATGGCGGACTGTATCATGAAACGCAGATAAAACTTGCGTACAATTCAAATAGAATAGAGGGCAGCAGTCTCACGGAAGAACAGACGAGATTTATGTATGAAACGTCGTCTGTACTGCCTGAAACCGGCAGTTGCATTAAAACGGACGATATAATTGAGATGAACAATCATTTCTTTCTGTTCAATAAAATGCTGGATACGGTAAATCGGGAATTGTCGCAGGATTTAATAAAAGAATATCACTATATATTAAAACGCGGCACATCAGACGAGCGCAAAGAATGGTTTGCCGTCGGTGATTATAAAAAAGTTCCCAATACAGCCGGTATGATTGAAACGTCCGCGCCCGAAAATGTCGAAACAGATATACGTAAACTATTGGAAGATTATCATAAAAGCGATTTTACTGATATAAATAGAATAATAGACTTTCATGTAAAATTCGAGAAAATACATCCGTATCAGGACGGCAACGGACGCATTGGAAGAATAATCATGTTCAGGGAATGTTTGAAAAATAATATCACGCCGTTTATAATTCAGGATAAAAACAAGGCTTTTTATTATCGCGGATTACAGGAATATTTGCGTGAACGCGGATTTTTGCTCGAGACATGCCTGCATGAACAGGACGTGTATGCGGAGAGGGTTAAATATTTTACAAGAGGGAGATAAAATGGATATTATTTATGAATTAGAAGACATTGAAAATTTGAATAAACCTGAAATACCTGACGATGTAGTTATACGCTGGCAGAAAGTCCCCGACGATTATTCGGCGGTGCGTCAATATTGGTTAGACAAAAGTCCCGACTGGCAATCAAGTGTCGAGGAATGGGCACAATGGATGGAAAAAGAAAAATCTGACAATGGCTGTTTTTACTGCGCTGTTTTTAGGAATGGCAAGATTATCGCAATAGGCTCTGTTGAAAAATACAGCGAAAATAAATGGGAAACAGCTTTTGTGAGGACATTGATAGCCGAACGCAATAAGGGATATGCGAAAATGGTTTGTTATTTTGTTACAAAATATATTTTAGACAGCGGCAAAATTGCGACGTGCCGCACAGATGAAGAGAATTATCCCATGCGGAATGTCATAAAATTTTTGGGATTTAAAGAACAAATTTTATAGAGGTAGATGATGATATGTTTTTCGCTTTATTATTCAGATTAAAATATATAAATCGGTGGGGACTTATGCGCAGTTTCAGGACTGAAAATGTTTCTGAACACTCTTTGGAAGTCGCGATTATCGCGCACGCTCTCGCGGAAATCGGCGTCGCGTATTTCGACAAAACCTATAATCCCGCGCAAATCGCGCTGAAAGCGATATATCACGATGTTTCGGAGATTTTCACAGGCGATTTGCCGTCGCCGATAAAATATTATACGGACGAGATGAAAAAAAGTTATAAGACCATAGAACATGAAGCCGATATAAATCTTCTGTCAAAACTCCCGGAGGATTTGCGAACATCATACGCCGATATAATACTGCATGACGAAAGTTCTGACGGCGAAGAATACAAACTCATAAAAGCGGCGGATAAATTGTGCGCATATATAAAATGCGTGGAAGAAATCAGCTCCGGCAACCACGAATTTACAAAAGCCGGAGAAGATATTTATAAAACACTTGACATAACAGACCTTGTTGAGGTAAAATATTTTATAGAGAATTTTCTGCCGTATTTTAATAATACGATAGACGAGATATAGCAAACAATATATTACAGAAAGAAGCGATAATATGAAAACGCTGAAAATTTCAATTCGTTTAATTGGGAAAATATGCCTTATAATCGGCATAGTATTTCTGGCATTATCTATATTTTCTTTAATACTCAGACTTGCCTCAGTCAATTTAGTTTTCTCCACGCTTGCGGTTATTTTTTGCACTAACGGTATTCCATGGATTATATTGGGAATATGCTTCTATTTGTACAGCAGATTTGAAAAATCCGAACAGCTCAAAAAAGACGGGGTGCGCTACGACGCGGAAATTGTGCGTATACTGCCGGGTTATAATATGCGCGTCGGCTTCGGGAAATACAATTCTGCCAATGCCGCTTATGTAGAGTGTTTTTACAGGAATCAGGAAAGCAAAACGTGTCTTGTAAAAAGCGATTTAATAATGCTGGATTACGCTGTCAACTATTTCGGCGATAACGGCAAAGAATTGTTAAATGCGGCTGTTTATGTCAGTCCCAAAGACCCGAGAGATTATTTTGTCGAAATCAGCCCCAAAGCGGAAGTGACCAGTCAGTTCGATTATGATTACCGGAATAAAGTAGAAAAATAAAAATACATAAAATAAAATATAATAAATATAAAACACAATAAACAAAAGGAGAAAATTTTATGAAAATAGGTGTAATGGTTGAATCATTCAGAAGCAGTTCTATAGATTCTATGGTGGAATCAAATAATCCGATGAAAGCATTTACTGTGGGAGTACAGAAAGCCGCACAGCTCGGCGCGCAGGGAATACAGGCATATGCAACTTACGGCGCGTTGAAATTCGACGAAATGACAAAGGCAAAAATAAAGGAAGTTCTGGATATAGTCAAGTCAAACGGGCTGATTTTTTCGGCGATATGCGGGGATTTCGGCGGTCACGGCTTCGAGGACAAAGCGGAAAACGTGCAGAAAGTCGAAAACTCAAAGAGAGTTCTGGACTTAGCAAAAGAACTTGAGTGCGATATAGTCACAACGCATATCGGCACAGTACCGGCGGAAGAGTGCGAGAAAAAAGACATAATGCGCGCCGCATGCCGCGAACTCGCAGTTTATGCGGATTCTATAGGTTCTGCGTTCGCGGTTGAAACGGGTCCCGAACCTGCCGAGAGATTGGGCGGTTTTCTTGATTCGCTCGGGGCGATGGGAGTGCGCGTCAATTTTGACCCGGCAAATCTCGTGATGTGCGTTGCGGACGACCCGGCGAAAGGTGTGGAAACGCTCAAAAAATATATAGTCCACACGCACGCGAAAGACGGGATTATGATAGGCGACCGCGAAGGCTGGGAAGAACTGCCCCTCGGCAAAGGCGGCGTCGATTTTGACACATATCTGCCCGCACTCGCTAAAATCGGCTATAAAGGATTCCTCACAATAGAACGCGAAGTCGGCGACAATCCCGAAGCGGATATAAGAATGGCGAAAGATTTCCTGACGGAGAAACTGAATAAGTTGGGATTGAACGGATAACGAGGTGAATAATGTGACAACCCGCGAATATATCAAAACGCAAATTGACATGCTACCCGACGAAGCATTAGAAAAAGTTAATGAATTTATAATGTTCCAGAGGTTTGCTCTTGGTTTGTATGATAACGACACCGATTATTTGATGTCTGTACCCGGCATGGCAGATGTGATAAAAGACGGCTTGGAAACGCCGTTGTCTGAATGTGTGCCATTGTCGGAGGTATGGGCCGATGTATGACATACAATTTACAAAACAAGCTCAGAAAGACGCCGTAAACGTAGAACGCGCCGGATTAAAGCCAAAAGCCGCCGAAATAATAAGAACAATACGCAGCAATCCATATGAAGAATCACAAGATTTTGAAATGCTAAAATATGAATTGAAAGGCACATGTTCACGCCGTATTATTCGCCAACACCGATTTGTATATGAAGTATTGCAAAATACAGAGGGCTTAAAAGACGCTAACGATGAACTTTATGGAGGCATTATTAAAGTCATTTCAATGTGGACACATTATCACGAATAAGTCGTCAAATAAGAATGGCGAAAGATTTTTTGACAGAGAAACTGAATAAGTTAGGATTGAATAAATAATGTAAAATATTTATGATAAACGAAGAAAATTTATATAATCTACGTCAAAATATAGTAGGAGAAATATATGTTCAATTTTTTAAAAGAAATATTAATATGCCCTGAATGTCATGGAGAATTAATGTGGGAAATAATGAATGAAAACAAAATCCATATTATAGAAGCAGAAGTAAAATGCCTGAGATGTAATAAAATATATGAGGTGAAAAATGGCATAGGGCGTTTCGTGGAATATGAAAATAGTTCTGACGGTTGGCAAGACGACGAAAACTGGTTAAACGATTTGATTGGCAATAATCCCGATGTAAGAAAAAAATTAATGACTACAGATATTGAAGAAATGAATGCAGCTGATATAGTTATCAGGTATATGGTACATAAGGCTGAAGGAAATATATCGGAAGCTGAAAAATTAATCGAAATTATAAATAAAAAAGCATACAAAGAAGAAACAATCAAAGCAAACTTATCTCAACTCGATTATATTGTAAATTCATTAAAAGATGAGAATGATTTTATACTGGATGTAGCTTCAGGCGAGGGTTCGCTTATCTCTAAATTTTTAGAAAATACCGATACCTGTCTTATTTCATCTGATATAAGCTTCAATGTCTTAGAAAAGGCAAAAAAGTCAACAGAAGAAAAAGGGTTTAGCGATAGGGTTTCATATATTGCCTTTGATTTGAATAAATCGCCTTTTAAAGAAAAAACAGTAAAAACAATAACTTCTTTTTTAGGACTTCAAAATATTCCATATCCCGAAGTTTTTAAAGAAATGAGAAGAATATGTAATGGTAAGTTATATATGGCTTGTGTTTTTTGTTGTGAAGATAATATTGTAAACCTTAGAGCCCTCGAAAAAGGCGGTTCAGATAAAACATGGGTAAAGAATAAATTTATTGACGAGTTTAATAAAGTAGGTTTTACTTCTATTGTAGAAAATTCTATAATAACTTTAGATGACCCTACCCCAGTTGGAGAAATAGTAAAAGGAGCAACAATAGATGGATACCCTGTAGAAACGGGACATTTTGAGCGCGCTGTAGTTATTAGTAGCTAATATTGAAAATAAGCATTTTCTTCGCAAAATAAATTTTATTCGATATATGGAGAGATATGAAATACAAAGGAATTATATTTGATTTGGACGGCACGGTCGCGGACACCGGCGAAGATTTGAGCACGGCTATGAATCTGATGCTCGAAAGTTTCGGGTTTGAGAAAAAAAGCCGTGAAGAAACGTTAAAATATATAAATATGGGAGCAAGGGAATTTGTCAAAGGCTGTTTGCCCGACGAAGTGAAGAATTTGCCGAATTATCAGGATTTTCTCGAAGAAGCGTTCAAGCGTTATTTCGGATTTTATGAAGAACACTGTTTGGAGAATACGCATCTTTACGGCGGAATTGCGGGACTTGTCAAATCTCTTTACGAAAAAAATATAAAAATGTGCGTGCTGTCGAATAAACAGGACAATATGACGAAAAAAATTGTAACGTCTCTGTTAAATCAGGAATATTTTACAGAAATTCTCGGTTTTACGGATGGACGGTTCCCTCACAAACCTAAGCCGGATTCGGCGTTATATCTCGCGGACAGAATGGGAGTTACACCTGATAAAACGGTTTTTATCGGGGATTCTAATATAGACATGAATACGGCGCAAAACGCGGGAATGTTCCCTCTCGGCGTGACGTGGGGCTACAGACCGGAGAGCGTGCTTATTGAGGCGGGAGCAAAAAAAATTGCGTATAATCCAAGTGAAATTCTGGATTTTATATTAAATATTAAATAAATTAAAAAGGTATTTGGAAATGATTAATGAAAATATTGAAAGTGAGATTAATATTAAGCAGATAGCGAAAAGATTAAGCGATTTGCAGGATATAGTTGAAAAAACCGACGGGGAAATGGCGGACGCGCTCGGGGTAACTGCAGATGAATACAAAAAATATAAAAACGGCGGGCGCGATTTTTCATATACATTTTTATTCAAAGCCTCGAAATTTTTGGGAGTGGACGTTGTGGATATAATGACGGGGAGCACTCCGAAGCTCTCGACATATTCCATAACCCGGGCAGGCGACGGACTTCCGATACAACGCCGCGAGGGATTTACTTATAAAACTGTGGCGTATAATTTTAAAGACAAAATTTTTAATCCGTTGACAGTTTTTGCGCCGTATAATGAAAAATCGCTCGAAAATATAGAATTGTCAACCCACGCGGGGCATGAGTTTGACCTTGTATTGTCCGGAAGTCTGAAGATGTGCGTAAACGGTCATACCGAAACGCTGAACGCGGGCGATTCGATTTATTACAACGCGTCAAATCCTCACGGTATGGCGGCGATAAACAAAGAGGGCTGTCAGTTCTTAGCCGTGCTGTCGTATATGTGACAGGGAGATATAAATATGTCTGTGCTGATGTGCAAGGATAACGCCGTTTATGATATTGAGGCGGAACAGTTGTTGAATTATAATTTACTGCCCGGCGCGATGCGCAGTATATTCGATAACAATTCATTAAAAAACTGGCTTAAAAAAAGATACAGCAGCGGGACTAATACTCTTGCAAGACAGCTCCGGGGAATTACGTTCGGTCAGGGAAACCGGATTGCCATAGACAAAACTACGCGCGCTTTGAGTCTGAGCGACTGCTACTGGATAAAAGACCGCGATGATAATATCCGGTTTAAAGATATATCGCCGTATTACGCGGATTTCTGGAAAGGCGACGGCAAATACGCCGGAGGGGCGATACCCACTTTGTATGTTCCGGGATATATATCAAAAGCGTGGATAAGCTCGGAATATTTATATAAAACGGGTTGCGCAATAGAAATTGAGTGCGCGGATATTTGTCTGAAATTGGGGTTAAACTGCGCCTGCGTAAAAGAATATGACAAAGGGATTATCGTAAAAAATTTCACAAATCCGCAATTTATGCTGGAACAAGCCGATATGTCGGGGAATTTTGAGGAAGAATACTATACGAACGGCGATATACTTCGCGGGTTCGGCGCGGACGGGTTTAAGATGATACTAATTGACGCGGTGTTCGGCAACGGCGACAGGCATCCGGGCAATTTCGGGTATATCAGAAATGCCGATACAGGCGATTATACAGGTATAGCACCGTTATACGATTTCGACCACGCATTGGACGCTCGTGGAACCGATGATATTTTGATAGACGACGCCGCGAAAATCATGCGGGAAAATTCGGATTTTGCGGCGATTGGACTTGAACTGCTGGGGAAAATAATATCTGACGGTTTTGTTTGCAGACCGGTTTTCAAAGATAGAAGTAAAATTATTATTAAAAAATTTACGGAGGGATAAAAAATATGCTGCCATTTAAAATAGATTTGACGGGGAAAACAGTCGTGATAACTGGCGGGGGAGGGGTGTTATGCTCGGAGTTCGCGTATAATCTCGCGGAATGCGGGGCAAATATCGCGCTTCTCGACATAAGACCCGACAACGCGCAAATTGTCGCAGATAAAATTATCGGAGCGGGAGGAAAAGCAATCGCCGTCGCAACGGACGTTCTGAATAAAGAAAGTTTGGTTAATGCGCGAAATATAATTAAAGAAAAGTTCGGACTGGGCGATATATTAATCAACGGGGCGGGCGGGAACTCCCCGAAATGCACGACGACTAAAGAATATCTGTTTTCTGAAGATTTAGAGAATCATAATTCAGAAATCATAACTTTCTTTGATTTGCTGCCGGAAAATATAAAATTTGTATTTGACCTGAATTTTACGGGAGCTATGCTGACTACTCAGGTTTTCGCAAAAGATATGGCAAACAGAAAAGATTGCGCGATTTTAAATATATCGAGCATGAACGCATTCACGCCGCTCACAAAAATCCCGGCGTATTCTGCGGCGAAAGCGGCGGTTTCGAACTTTACGCAGTGGCTTGCGGTGCATTTCTCGAAAGTCGGGATAAGAGTAAACGCGATGGCTCCGGGATTTTTTGTAACAGACCAGAACAGGAATATGTTGTTTAACGCGGACGGAACTCCGACGGAAAGAACCGGCAAGATTTTGGCGGCGACTCCTATGGGGCGTTTCGGCGAGCCGAAAGAACTGATTGGAGCTTTGCTGTGGCTGTGCTGTCCCGAAGCGTCGGGATTTGTCAACGGCGTAGTCGTGCCGGTGGACGGCGGGTTTAACGCATACAGCGGAGTGTAGAAATATGGGTTTTGATTTTGCAAAATACAGCCGTATTACTCTTATCGGCAGTCCGGGAAGCGGCAAAAGCTGGTTGTCTAAACATGTTGCCGAAATAACGGGGTTTCCGTTGACTCACTTGGATATGGAATATCATCTTCCGGGTTGGAATAGACCGCCGCGCGATGAATGGATTAAAAAACAACAAAAGTTTATCAGCGAAGAAAAATGGATTATTGATGGCAATTACGACAGCACAATGGAATTGCGGTTTTCCGCCGCCGATTTGATTATTTTTCTTGATATTAACCGTTTTTTATGCATTTGGAGTATGATAAAACGTCAAGGAAAAAAGCGTTCGGATTTGCCCGACTATTTGGAGGAATCGTCTGTATTTAGCAAAGAATTTTTCAAATTCTGCAAAGGAGTATGGGATTTCCCCAAAACAGGCAGAAAAACTATTATAACTATGCATGAAAAATATCTCGAAAAAGAATTTTTACATATCAAAAGCAGACGGGAAGTCGGGAAGATTCTGAAAAGATAAAAGGGGGAATTTATAGATATGGATTTAGACGCTCTATTAAAAGATATATATGAAAGTGTAAAAGCGATATATGGCGACAATTTTATAAAGATGATTTTATACGGTTCACGCGCACGCGGAGATTATAATGAGTATTCTGATATTGATATTTTAGCCCTTGTTAAATGTGACGATAAGTCTATCCGAAATTTTCGGAGTAATTTAACTTCTGCCATAACCGATTTAAGTTTTAAACATTCAATATATATATCTATATCCGTAATGACAAACAATATAGATTATTTTGACTATTGGAAAGATACTATGCCGTATTTCAAAAATGTAGTAAAGGATGGAATTGAAATAAGTGTTTAACGAAAAAGAAATCAAGATGGCTAAAATTGAAATACAGACTTCTTTAGAAGATTATGAAACTGCAGAAGAAAACTTTAAAAATAATCGTTACCGCGTTGCTTTAAACAGAGCATATTACAGTATATTTCATATGATGTGTGCGCGTTTAGATTTAGAAGGATTAGGATTTAGTAAACATTCGGCGGTTATAGCAAAATTCAGGGAACTTTATTTGAATAAAGATTTCGATGGAGATTTAAAAAAGAAATTGAGCGATATTATAACAACTTCCGAAGACTTAAGAAATGAAAGCGATTACCAAAAAGGTTTCGCCACAGATGCGGATACTGTTGAAAAATCCATTGAAAAAGCAAAATTTTTCAACGATACGCTTTTGGAACATATAAATAATTTAATAAGCAAAAATCAAGAATAATAAATCAGGGAGCATAAAAATGGGAAAAGTCACTATAACCGACGCCGAATATAAAAATTACGGCAAATGCAAAGTTATATCAAACGGACTTTTAGAGATGTACGTCACAATTGATGTCGGTCCGAGGATTATAAAAGTAAATTTAACCGGCAAAGAAAATCTTATGTTCAACGACATAGACAGAAATATGTGCGAAGACGTTTCGTCCGTTTTCGGAGAAGGTAAAAAGTGGTATATCTACGGCGGTCATAGATTATGGGTAAGCCCCGAAGATATGCCGAGAACATATTATCCCGACAACGAACCTGTCGACGTTAGGATTTACGGAAATTCTGTAATATTCACGCCGAACCCGCAGAAAGTCAACAATTTACAGCACAGCATAGGGATAACGGTCCTCGAGGACGAACCGGGCGCGGTAATCGCACATAAAATAGAAAATGTCGGCGAAAAAGACGTGACCGGCTCAATCTGGGCACTGTCCGTTATGGCTCCGGGCGGCACCGTAATCTGTCCACAACCTGACGAAGATACCGGACTTCTGGGCAACCGTTGCATGGCGTTATGGGCATATACGAGACTGACTGACAGCCGCGCGAATTTCTTCGACAGGTATATCACAGTCAGGCAGAATAAAAATATCAGCGAGAAGTTCAAATTCGGCATAAACAACACAAAAGGCTGGATTGCGTATCAAAACTTCGGGCAGATATTAAAAAAAACATACGCGCCTAATCACCCTGACGGAATTTATCCCGACTGGGGAATGTCAACCGAAGTTTTCACAAATAATATGTTTGCCGAAGCCGAAACGCTGTCCGAACTCAAAACGCTCAAAAAGGGCGAATCTATCACGCATACGGAAAACTGGCGGTTAATCGACGCGTCGGCTGAAGCGGATGTTGATTTTAAACGCGGCGAACAGGATAAAGTCGAAGCATATGTGAAAAAATATATTATATAAATTTATAAAACAAAAATATCGGAGAATAATATTTTGATAATACAGTTGGAAGAAGCAAAAAAAGAACTCGCGGATTTGACGGAGCAGATTAAGGAACTCGGGGTGAGTGTAAAAATATTTGAACTCGAAAAAGAATACGACGAATGTCAGGAAAAGATAAATTCGCACGATTTCTGGGGCGATAATGCGGAGAACCCCGAAAAATCGCAGGAGATTCTCAAACGCGTAAAAATTTTATCTGATAAAATCGGCGATTTCCGCAGCCTTGAAAATTCCGCAAAATCCGCATATGAACTTACAGTCATGGCAATTTCGGAAAATGACGAGAGTCTGACATCTGAAATTTTAAGCGAGCTTTCTGAAATAAAATCTGAATTTGTTCAAATGGAATTAAAGACTTTACTTGACGGCGAATATGACCGCAATAATGCGATTTTGTCTATTCATCCCGGCGCGGGGGGCACTGAAGCTCAGGACTGGGCGGAAATGCTATATAGAATGTATACCCGTTACGCTGAAAAACACAGATATAAAGTAAAATTGCTAGATTATCTCGAGGGGGACGGCGCGGGGATAAAGTCCGTAACTTTTTCGGTAAACGGCAAAAACGCGTTCGGATATTTAAAAGGCGAGAACGGCGTGCACAGATTAGTCCGCATATCTCCGTTCAACGCCGCCGGAAAGCGTATGACGTCGTTTGCGGCAGTCGAGGTTATACCCGAAATCGACGACGACGCTTACTCTAAAATCGAGATAAAACCGGAGGATATAAGAGTCGAGACGCACAGGGCGAGCGGCGCGGGAGGTCAGCATATCAATAAAACGGATTCGGCAGTGCGTATAATTCATATACCGACGGGAATAACGGTAGGGTGTCAGAGCGAGCGCAGCCAGACGCAGAATAAAGAAACCGCGATGAAAATGCTTAAAAGCCGTCTTCTTGAGATAAAAGAGAAAGAGCATTTAGACAAAATCGACGACATAAAAGGCGAGAAGGCAAATATAGAATGGGGGTCGCAGATTCGCTCGTATGTGTTTATGCCGTACACCCTTGTCACAGACAAGCGCACCGGATATGAGAATGGCAACGTCGCCGCGGTCATGGACGGCGATTTAGACGGATTTATAAAAGCGTATTTGAGCATGAAATAAAATCTATTCGTAGGGGGCGTGCAATGCGCGTCCGTGAAAATTACGATATTTAGCCGGACGCGCAATGCGCGCCCCTACGATAAAATTTCTAACAGATATGGAGGTAGATGAATCAATGAAAAAGGTGAAATCATTTAAATTGTTTGCGGGAATTGCTTTGTTTGTAAACGTGCTGACGCTCATAACTGTTATAATAGTGTTGTCAATACAGAGAAAAAGCATTCCGAAAGCGTTGCTTGCAGTGCTTTCGGCTGTGAGCGTTTCGTCGGCGTGGCTGTTAATTTCATATAAACACGATGAAGACAGAATGAAAAAACTCCGTGAAATGGATGCTTTCTATGATTACGATTATGAAGTTGCTTATAACGGGTTAGACAAACCCGACAGCGAAAAAGAAGAAGATGATGAAGATTACAGTTTAGGCTTTGACGAACATGCAAAATTGATTCCTGACGTTGACGATTAGGATTTATGCAGGGTAAAATTTTGTAGGGGCGACATGCCGAACGCGTTCGTCGGGCGGTCGCCCTCGCACACATACGGAATCGGGTTCAAGGGCGACCGCAAGGGTCGCCCCTACAGATATAATACATAAAAATATAAATCAAGGAGAAATACAAATGGAAATGCAATCAGAAAACAACAGCAGAATAACAATGGACAAACTTGTCGCGCTGTGCAAAAACAGGGGATATATATACGCGGGTTCGGAAATATACGGCGGACTTGCAAACGCGTGGGACTACGGTCCTCTCGGCGTTGAGTTTGAAAACAACGTCAAAAAACTGTGGTGGAAAAAATTTGTGCAGGAATCAAAATACAATGTCGGACTTGACTCGGCTATACTTATGAATCCGCAGGTTTGGGTTGCATCGGGGCATGTAGTGAATTTCAACGACCCGTTAATAGACTGTAAAGGCTGTAAGATGCGCTACAGAGCCGATAAATTAATTGAGGACTGGGCGAAAGAACATAATATACAAGTTAAAGTCGAAGGTATGAAAAACGACGAAATGACCGCGTATATCAAAGAAAATAATGTAAAATGCTCGTACTGCGGCAAATCGGATTTTACGGATATACGTAAATTTAACATGATGTTCAAGACTTTCCAGGGCGTAACCGAAGATTCTCAGACTGAAATATATTTAAGACCGGAAACCGCTCAGGGAATATTTATTAATTTTAAAAATATTCAAAGAACGACCCGGCGCAAGATACCGTTCGGGGTCGCGCAAATCGGCAAGACTTTCAGAAATGAAATCACACCCGGGAATTTTATATTCAGGACAAGAGAATTTGAACAAATGGAGCTTGAATTTTTCTGTAAACCGGGGACAGATTCCGAATGGTTTGACTACTGGAAAAATTATTACAAAAACTTTTTCCTCAGCCTCGGCATAAAAGAAAGCCACCTGAGACTTCGCGACCATGAAAAAGAAGAATTGTCGCATTATTCTAAAGCGACGACGGATTTTGAGTATTTGTTCCCGTTTGGTTGGGGGGAACTCATGGGAATTGCCAACAGGACTGATTTTGATTTGACGCAGCATACAAACGCTTCCGGCGAAAATTTAGAGTACAGTAATCCCGATGCGGGCGAAAAATTTGTGCCGTATGTCATAGAGCCGTCGCTCGGCGTAGGGCGTATGTGTCTTATATTATTGTGCGACGCTTACGACGAGGACGAAGCAGACGGCGAAGTCAGGATAGTGCTGCGTCTGCACCCAGCAGTCGCGCCGGTTAAAGCGGCGATATTGCCTCTCTCGAAGAAACTCGCCGAGTCCGCGCAGAATATATACGGCGAGTTATCCAAATATTTTACGGTCGATTACGACGAAACCGGCTCAATCGGCAAGAGATACAGAAGGCAGGACGAAATCGGCACGCCGTTCTGCGTGACAATCGATTTTGACACGCTTAACGACAATTCAGTCACAGTCCGCGACCGCGACACGATGGCGCAGGTCAGAATAAAAACAGACGATTTATATAATTATATCTTTGAACATATAAAATTCTAAATGTAAATATATTTGAGGCAAAATATACAAAAATTTATAAATTTATTGTAAAAATATTTATATATCTCCTTGACATAATTATAAAATTATAATAAAATATAAATATATTATTATGATTTTTAGTGAAAATAGAGTTATTTAAAAATTTATAACAATTTATAACCTAAAGAGGGGAATTTATGAAAAAGAATCTGTTTTACAAAATGCGTAAATTTGTGTCGATTTTTTTAATAGCAGTATTGACGTTGAGCATATTAATCTCATGCGGAGGAAATACGGCGAACAACTCAAATAACGCAAACGGAGCCACCGACAACTCAGGCGGCACTCAAAATCCCGCGGAAACTACGACCGACAAAATACTGCCCGATTTACCCGACGTTCAGTATGACGGATATACGTTCACTTTTCTGACTCACGAAGAGAGCGTTGCCGGTTGGGACTGGGTGACATCGGACCCGAGAGAACTCATCGCGCAAATCGACGATACCACCGGTCAGGAAGTTGAAAACGGCGACCCGATCAACGACGCGGTTTACAGACGGAACGCGACAATAGAGGACAAATACGGCATAAACATCAAAATGGTGGCTAATACCGACGAAAAATCAATGCTGTCCAAAGCGGTAAAAGCCGGCGATGACGCTTATGACGCGGTTGTCATGTATAACAACAATGTTCCCGGAATCGTAACGGGCGATTTGCTGACTGAAACGTCAAAACTCACTTATATAGACCGCACCAAACCGTGGTGGGACCCCGCGGTCAACGCTATGTCGGTCGCAAATAAAAATTATCTTTTAGCGGGCGATCTGCTTATTTTGGACCGCGAGGCTACAAACGCCATAATTTTCAACAAAAATTTAATGGCTTCTTTGGGAATGGATCTCCCGTATAGTTTAGTTACGCAGGGCAAATGGACTATGGACGCAATGTATGATATGACAAAAGACGCGTCGGCGGATTTAAACGGCGACGGCAAAATGACATACGACCAGGACAGATACGGATTTATGGTGTTCAACGATACCCTTGAGGCTCTTCTTTCAGCAGGCGGAGGTTCTCTTGCTTCAAAAGACAGCAACGACATACCGTATATGAGTTATGCCGACCCGCAGAATCTTAATGTTTTGAGCAAAGCTATGAACCTGATGTATCCGAAATCCAATCCGGCTGTTTTCAATGTTCAGTCGTTAGCCGCAGGGACAAATAATGTTACATGGGAGGCGGCATATTACGATACATTTTCATCTGACAGGGCTTTATTCATGTGGATAAGAATGAGAGTTGTCGAAGTTTTCAGAGACATGACGTCTGATTTCGGCATACTTCCTATGCCCAAATACGACGAAACACAGGCAAATTACTGCAGTCTGGTAAATCCGTACACAGGGGTTATGCTCGGAGTTCCGAAAAGCGCGACTGACCTTGACAGAACCGGCGTAATTCTTGAAGCTATGTCGGCTGAAAGCAAATATACCCTGCAACCCGCATATTATGATATTGTATTGCAGAGAAAATACGCGAGAGACGACGAAAGCCAGGGAATGCTCGATATTATATTCAGCACAAGAACATACGATATAGGCGGGGTTTACAGTTTCGGAAACGTATTTTCTGATTTCTGCAATTTAGCAAATACGCAGAATATAGATGTGGCGTCGTATTCTGATAAAAACAGCGCAAAACAACAGACTGCAATTGACAAACTTGTCGCTCAGATCACCGCATTAGAATAATATTTATTAGGATTTATGCATATAAAATGCAATTAATTGCAGGGGGATAATTTCCGTGAAAAAAATTACAGCGCTCAGACTGATTGCAATCAGTATAATTATAGTGTTGATTTCGGGCATGCTGCTTTCATGCGGAGGCAATAATACCACCGCAAATAACAACACCGCAAATACTACTGACGCGAATTCCTCTACAGATGCGAGCGGCGCAGGGGAAACCACTACGGCGCGGCTGGAGCCGAATGTGCCCGATTCCGACTTTGGCGGATATGCGTTTACTTTCTTAGCCCACCTGTACAGCGGGGACGACTGGGTAACAGACCATCCGACTGAAATCGTCGCGCAAATCGACGATTCCACCGATCAGGAAGTCGAAACCGGCGACCCGATTAACGACGCGGTTTACAAGAGAAATGCAACAATAGAAGATAAATATAATATTAATATTAAAATGGTGACCAACGCCGATGAAAAAGGCGCGGCGAATAAAGCCGTAAAAGCCGGGGACAGTGTTTACGATGCAATTTTAATGTTCAATAATAATGTTCCCCCGATTATAACAAGCGATTTGTTAGTTGACACATCCCAGTTGCCGTATGTGGATTTAACCCAGCC
>WQYZ01000017.1 GCA_009780985.1 Oscillospiraceae bacterium
GCGCACTCGCAAGCGACCCCGCTTATTCTTTCTCTGCGCAGACTGCCAGCGGGCTGACAGATATATTCACTCAAATTGAAAATCAAATCGTCGCTCCGACAATAGCAAAGAACAGCGTTATAACAGATACGCTTTCGCAATACTTCGATTTCACATCTGATTGGTTTGTAGGCGCAAACGTAGGTCCGGTTACCGGCGGAGGTAATTCATACTCCGACCCGACGTCCGCAGGAGCGCAGGTAACAGGCAACTCACTCACCTGGACGATTCCGCAGAACGTCGGTAAAGGCATGGTTGCATCAATAACCGTCAGGGTAAAAGCTAAACCGGAAGCATACTCGTCAAGCTGCCAGCCTAACATTGCCCCAAATGTAGTGCCGACAAACGCTTCGGCAACTTTGACATATTATAACATTCTGAGACCTTCGGGAACAGGTTATACCGCCGCTTTCGCAAGCCCAATGGTACATGTTCAGAAACCCTCTGTTACAATAACCAAACAGGTTTCTGCAAGCCCGTATGTGTCGGGCGCGCCCACAAACAATATTACAGACTGGCAGTCAGCCGCCACTTTCAGCGACACAGACAATTCTGCCGCAATATTTAAAGTAACGGTAACCAACGGCTCTACAGTCGACGCAGCTAATATTAAATTAACAGACACATTCACAAAAGCGACCGGTTCTACGGCAACAGGAAGCTGGCTCGGCACAGACCCTACCGCGACCGCGTTCACCGTTGTTAAAGGCGGCGCTCAGACTTTCTATTATGCGACAACCGCGCTCAATACAGCCGGCACATATACAAATACTGCGTCAGTAATCGCAAGCAGTTATTATGACTCCACGCCCGGTTCTACGGCGACAGTTACAGTAAATCAGATTGTCCCGCAGGATCTGAGTATAACAAAAGAAGTATATTCACAGCCTTTCAGCGGCAGCCTCACAGATATTATCAATAATTCCTCCAGCGTATGGTTCCCCGGAACCACTTCTGGCACTCCCGTATTGAGTTTACAAAAAGGGGACAGCGCATTATTCAAAATTACAGTGACAAACCCTGATACGAGAGACAAAACGCAGGTAACCCTCACTGATAAATTTGCAAACGGCAATCAGACTCCTGTAAACGGCACATGGTACGACGCTTCGGGGACTAAAATAAATCCGCCGCAGAATATTACCGTTCGCGGAGGTCAGCAGCTTGTTTTCTACTATGTATCCGATCCTATTACCGTAACAGGAATATATACAAACAACATTAACGGCGGTAAGGACGGCGGCGATTCGGACGTTGTTATCACAGTCGATAATCCCGCTTATACCGTAAAGAAAGAAGTTATGGATCCGAATACCGGCAACTGGATAGACAGTTCAGCCAATCCTATAGAAGTTGATTCCGGCGCCACCGTACACTTCAAAATAACAGTACAAAATACAGGCACAGTCCCCGTAAACGGTCTTTCTCTGACGGATAATTTCAGCAACGGGACGGATACCCACGATATAACAACATCTAACCTTAAGAGAGCGACATTAAACGGCAATGATTATACCGTAGCCGATATAAAGAATTTCTCAGTAGGCATAGGAAACACTCTAATACTTTACTATGATATCGATCTCACCGGAAATTACGCTAACACATGGGGCGTGTCGGGAATATCCGGAGCCTCGGCTCCAATCAGCATCGCTCCTCTTAAAGATCAGCTGACGGCAGATCAAGCTGAATTGGGCGCGCAGGACGACGCTCCGGCAGCCAACGGCTCTCTCTATGCGCAGTACAACTTCGCTTTGCAGACTCTGAATGATTACACATCTTCTATAACGGCTCAGGCTGCAACAACTGAAGAAGTTACGACAGCTTCAGAGCCCTCGGATACTACTGATAATACTACCGCAACGGACGCAGACAGTTCTGATAACAACGCTGGTGAAGTTGCTTCAGATACTACGGAAGCGCCTGCAGCAGACACAAGTGAAAGTATCGCTCCTGACAGCGGCGTTACAGTTTCCGACGACAGCACTCCGGCAGATAACAGTGCAGACGTTGGCGACGGCGGCGTATCTATAGACCAGCAATCATATATGCCATCTAAAGCAGATAGTTCAGTATCACTTTTAGGTATGGCATCTTCCAAACCGTCAATAGTATTGCTCAGCGCAGATAACGGCGTTGCCGTCGGAGACACAACCGCTGACAACGGCGCGGCTGACCCTCAATTAACAGCATTGCAGGCGGCATGTCAATCCGCTCTTGATGCCATAAACGCTAAACTCACAGAAATCGACAGTTTGCAGTCTCAGATAGACGACGCGCAAGCTGACGGCACAGACGGCAATACAGTCGCAATAAATAACGCTATGCTCGCAAACCCGGTAATAAGAGCCGCCACAGGTATAGACGGCGGCGCACTCTTACAGGCTCCGGCGGCTCAAAGCGCGGGCATATCCGCTGCGGACGCACTCATATCACCTGCCGATATAGACATATCTCTCTTTGACGCGCCTGTCGCAGCCACAGCCACGCTTCCGTCAAACGTAACATGGACGAATACTGCCAAAATTAAAGGTCCCGGCGGCAATGAGGACGACCCGGATGTGCCGATAGTCGTTAAACCTGTTGCGGGAATTTTAGTTCAGAAATACGTTCTCGACTCAAACAGTCAAAGACAAAAATCAATGAATATGCCATATACAGGCGGACAGGCAAAATTTGAAATAGACCTCACCTGCGTAGGCACAACATCTATAGACGTCACGCTCAGCGACATGTTTGACAGCTCTAAGAATATTACTTTCACAAGCGCTACGGACAACCACGGCAATATAATCCCGGTAAACGGCAATGTCATCACCGTTGCCGGCGGAGCGACAGTCACACTCGTATGCACTGTAGATATAGCTCCTAACACTGACTCGACCACTTCAAGAGAATACGCAAATATTATGAATATTTCATACAAGGACAAAGACGGCAATACGGTAAATAAGAGCGACACTGCGGAAGTAGTCGTAGCGGCGGCTCCAGTACCGGTAAATCTTGATGTTCATAAAGACGCCGCAGTATATAACAGTAACAATACCTGTGACGATCAGGACTGGAACACATCCGGGACATTAAACGTTACGGGCGTTGATAACCCGCGTATCATCTACAGAATAACCGTTACAAACCCGAGCGCCAGATCGACAAAATTCGGGTTCAGCGACATGATAACCATTTTGCCGGACAACAGCACAATACAGGTGTCTTTCGGCGATTTAGTTGAGCTGACAGCGTCGGGCATAGTGCCTGCAAACGACAGCGATATGGTTATCGGAGCAGGTCAGACGAGAACATTCTTCTATATTACGCCTGTAAATATGCCGAATAATTCTACTATAAAAAACCATATGGAATTCACTCCGTTAGACTGCAATAACGATCCGAGCGACCCGCCCGGAACGGCTGATAAAGAAGTCGATATAGACGGGGGAACTCCTACCCCGACAGATTATTTTACAGTATCAAAACAGGTTGCGCAATATAATCCCATTGATTCCAACTACGGCGGATCAGGATACCGCTATTACGACAGTTTGACCAATCTGCCTCATGATTCCCGTGTTGTATACAAAATAACTGTTACGAATATAACCAAAATAGGCGTTAATTTCTCTTTCACAGATTATTTCGACACCACAGGCTCAAATACGTCGGTCAGCTTCTACAGTTTAATTGACGCCGCGACAGGCTTAACTCCGACCGATACTTTCATTGCGGCAGGTCCGAACACCTCGAGAACATTCTACTATGTTACGACCCAGACCCTGCCTAACAACAGAGATTCAACCAATCCTATTATAAACAAAGTCATGGTGCAGGCATTGGACGCCGCCGGCAAAACAGTAGGCAATATAGCTGAAGATACTGCGTCAGCCACGACTGAGACATACAATCCCACTTACTCCATAACGGCAGCTAAACAGGTCGCCGAATATAACGGGGGCGCGCTTGACGGAAATTACGCATACGGCTCGTCAATAACATTGAGCAATCCCAATGCGCGCGTAATCTATAAGATAACTCTTACCAACAACAGCCAAATCAACCCCGTAACATTCAGATTCGACGACGAACTTGACGGCTCAAGCGTTCCGTACACCGCTTTATGGGAATGGTCCAGCGTCAACGGATGGGGACATCCGACCGATATGTTACTTAATGCGGGTCAAACGAGAACGTATTACTATTATACAAACGCTCTCCAGGGCGGCAGAACTATTACAAATACGGTAACAGTAACCCCGACAGACCCTAAAGGCGGCGAACACGACCCCGGTTCTGATGAAACTACAGTTGAAACTGCTCCTGTGCCCGCTACTGTTTACTCTGTAAACGTAACGAAATACGCGGCTCTGTATAATCCGACCTATGGAACAGATTATTCAAAATATGAGAATCAGAGCGGTTTATTCACATCAACATCGTTGAATGTTCCGGCTAACTCCCGCGTGGTATACAAAATAACTGTGCAAAATACCAGCCACGACTCCAACGGAGTTCCTCTGCCGGCAACATTCAGTCTGACAGATTCATTAGACGCTACAACCGGCGGGCTGAATCAGTCGATTACTTACGAATCCATGTATGAAGCTTCTCAGTCAGGCGGTTACACAAACCTCAATAAAGACAATTTACTCGGACCGAATGAAACGAGAACATTCTACTATGTTACCTCAAATCCTTTGCCAAACGGCAGAATAACGCCTCCGGTCGACAATACCGTAACAGTGACTCCAGCCGGAGGAGACCCGACGTCAAACACGGTATCAGTCATTACAGGTACGCCCGACCCGATTCAGGCTCTCGACGTTACTAAAACTGCGGCTCAATACAGCGACAGCATCGGCAACAATTTCGCAGGATATAAATCTATGTTCATATCTCCTCTGTCTTTGCCTGCAAATTCCCGCGCCGTATTCCAGATAACAATACACAATCCGAATACCGTCGCGGTACAGATTGGCTTCAGCGATACTCTTATTATAGACGCAAATAATAAAATTACGATTCCTTACAGCGCATTGTTCGAAGCATCCGGAAATACATATGTAAGTCCGCAGAGCGACACTCTGCTCGGACCGAATGAAACAAGGACATTCTACTATGTCACTCCGCAGAATATGCTGCCTAACGGCAGAGATTCAAGCAATCCGATAAAAAACAGCGTAAGCGCATATCCGGCAGACGATAACGGCAATCAGCTCGTTCCGCCGACTACAGCCGATGTTTCAATCACAACCGACCCTTACAATCAGCCTCCGGTTAACCTGACGGTAGAAAAAACAGTGGCATTGTATCAATACAGCAATTACGCAAACAACGATTTCAAATCGTCGTTAGATTTGACAACCCCCAATTCCACTGTAATCTATAGAGTATATGTCAAAAACAACAGCGCATATCAGACTTCGTTCACTTTCAAGGATACGTTTGATAAAACAAAAGATATTCCGTATACCGACTTCCGCGAAATAGCCGACCCGACGGCTGCAAATCCGTCATATGTGCCTCCGTCCAATACGGTTCTCAATCCGGGCGAGGAAAGAACATTCTATTATATCACCTCTGTGCCGAATAACAGGGACAGCGGCAATGCTATCGAAAACACCGTGGTAATTACCCCTGTAAACAGCGGCTCAAATCCCGGCGATACAATGACGAGCACAGCAACGCTCACAACCCCGACGCTTGATCCGAATGTAAATCTCACAATTACAAAACAAGCGGCTCTTTATAACCCTAACTCAACCAAGTTCGCAGACTCGTCTTACTACACATATGCCGATACTCTCAATGCGGTCAAGGATTCTAAAGTAGTCTACAAAATAACAATAAGCAATACAAGCGACTATCAGACTCAGTTCAGATTCACAGATACGCTTACAATTACAGGTTCTAAGCCTTCCACAACTAATATACGTTTAGAAGATCAGAATATGTATGAATATGTAAATAGCAACTACATACATACGACAGATTACTCTGTCAACGCTCATTCCGACAGAACATTCTTCTACGTTACAGACACGCTGCCCAACGACTCTGATATTAATAACACCGCGACAATCCAGGCTGTATATGACGACAAATCGCCGCGCGGAACCGAAGACGACGCTTCCGTCGATTTCAGGACGCCGTACGTAGGTCCTGTAAACATTGACCTGAATATCGCAAAAGAAGTCGCCGTACTCAGCGGGAC
Source organism: Oscillospiraceae bacterium (assembly GCA_009780985.1). Lineage (GTDB taxonomy): Bacteria > Bacillota > Clostridia > Oscillospirales > WRJC01 > WRJC01. The sequence continues at coordinate 6,248 of WQYZ01000017.1, forward strand.
AAATTATAAAGATTATACGACTTATCAGTCCGGAACTCTGACTTTGGATAAAGCAAACATGGGCGTCGTTTACAGAATAACCGTAGAAAATACAAGCAATTTGCCGACAAAATTCAGCTTCGGCGACAACATAACCGACGGAAACGGACATGCTATAAATCTTCCGACACTTCCGTCAAGCATATCGTTCGGAAACTTACTCGAATATGTAAACGGTCAGTATGTTAATCCGACAGACATGACCCTCGCAGCGGCAGGAACTCCCGGAGCAATAAGAACATTCTACTATCCGATAACCGCTCTTCCAAGCGCATCGGATTCGCCCACTACGATTGTCAATACGGCAGGCGTACAGGCGATAGACAACGGGAACGCTACTCAGGGAGGATATAAAGACAGCTCCGTCACAGTTATAACGCCTAAAAACGATATTCAGCCGGTTGTGCTGACTGTTGACAAAAAAGTGGCTCCGTATACCAATAACACAACAAATTACGCAGGATTGACGTATGCGGACGGACCGCTGTCCCTGCCCGTTAACTCCCGAGTAATATACCAGATAACAATTACAAACACATCCGCCACAGCAGCTATTATTGACTTCAAAGATACATTTGACGTTAATAAAAACGGCGGAACTCAAATCCAGCTCAAAGACTGCTGGGAATATAAAACGACCTCAAATCCTCCGTATTTTATGCCGACCGACTCAATAATCTTAGGCAAAACTACAAGAACATTCTACTATGTCACAAATACGCTGGATAACGGCAGAGACGAAGGCAATCCAATTATCAACGATGTAACGGTAATTCCCCGCGACGATAACGGCGCGGATATCGGTCCCGGAACTCCGGCGCACGATTCCGTTACGGTTATGACGGCTCAGGCTCCCGAAGATAAAATCGCCTTAGACGTTACAAAATCAGCCGCAGTCTTCAATCCGAACAACTCAGACTACGAGGGCTATACCTATACGGCAGATCCGTATTCGCTCAACGTGCAGGCTTTCTCCAGAGTAGTGTATAAAATATCGGTTACCAACACCAGCGCATACCCGACAAGATTCGACTTAAAAGACACAATCAACTTAGATCCTACTCCCGGCAAAGAAACGACCATACCGTTCAACTCTTTCGTTGAGAAGATAGGCAGCACATATGTTCACACGTCAGATATGACGCTTAATCCCGGACAGGTAAGAACATTCTACTATCTCACAGACACACTCCCGAACGACAGAGACGGCAGCGACGCCAACCATCCTGTAATCACGAACTCCGTAACGGTAACTCCTAAAAAAGACGACGGCATAACCGACCGCGGAGATTCCCAAAACTCCTCCGTTATTGTCAAAACTCCGATAGTCCCGGCTGTCAGTATCAACTTGGTAGTTACAAAGTCAGTCGCGCTTTATAACGGAAGCACCGATTATGAAAACGATTACAGAACTTCCGATTTTACCGCCGACGGCAATACGCTACGTACAAATAAACTTGACTCTCGTGTTGTCTACAAAATAACAATCCAGAACAAGAGCGCTTTGGACACGACATTCGATTTCACAGATTTAATCAACATAAATGCCGCCAATCCGACTTCTATACCACTTACAAGTTTCATTCAATGGATAAACGGCGCATATAAACCTGTAGCTGCCAACGACAACATAATCTTATCCGGACAGACAAGAACATTCTACTATCTCACAGGCGTACTCCCAAATAGTAGAGACGACAGCAATCCGATTACAAACACTGTGACAGTGACTGCTAAAGCTTCGGCAAATCCTGTGCCGATAATAAAATCAGTCAACGTCGTAACTCCGGCTCCGACTCCGGACGCAAATCAGGTTAAACTGACAGTCAAAAAAGAAGTTGCCCTCTATACAAACAATACCGACTTCGCAGTAATAAGCAACGGCGCATACACTCAGCCCAACAATATACTGCGGTTAACAAATCCCAATTCGCGCGTTGTTTACAGAATAACCGTTACAAATACAAGCAATGTTGCGACCAGCTTCTTATTTACGGACGTATTCACTAATATAACCCAAAATGTTTCGTTCTCCGATCTTCTTGAAGAGAAAGACGACGGGTCTTACGGACCTCCGTCCGACCAGACGCTCCTGCCCGCAGGAATGCCGGGATCATCAAGAACATTCTACTATCTGACAAACACGCTCCCGAACGATATAAACAGCGCCACTGTAGGCTCTATTGACAACACAGTAACAGTAATTCCGGTAGACGTTAAACAAACTCCGACCGGTCCGGCAGTTTCAAGCAAAGTATCAGTTACGACTCCCGCGGGACCGAGTGCAGACATCAACCTCACAGTTACAAAAGACGTCGCTCCGTATCAAAGCAACAACACTGACTTTGCAAGCAACGCATATAAATCTACTTACGTTACAGGCACATTGAAAACAGGTCTCGACGCCCGCGTTGTTTACAGAATAACAATCACAAATAACAGCAGTTCTCCTGCAAAGTTCAGCTTCAGCGATACGATGGACGCGGCTCCGCAGAATATAGACTTCTCAATGTTTGTTGAATATGTAAACGGCAAGTACGTTCCGGCAAATGCGAATGACACCGCGCTTACAGCCGCAGGAACGCCCGGCTCGACAAGAATATTCTACTATCTGACAGGAACTCTCCCGAACGGCAGAAACGGCAGTAACCCGATTACAAACACTGTAACAGTGCGTCCGCTCAATCCCGACGGAACAGTTTCAGGAGACAAAATTTATAATCCAAGCGTAGCAGTATCTACTCCAGACCCAAATACGGCAGGCGTCGACCTCAGAGTCATTAAAACAGTCGCCCCTTATAACAACAATTCTACAGATTTCGCTAAATATCAGTCATTTGTATCAGGTCCTCTGACATTAGACAGCTCGGTTTCGCGCGTTGTTTACAAAATAACGATAGAGAACCTGAGCAGCATCGCGACAGCTTTCAGTTTCACCGATACATTTGGAGCGTCTCCGGGCTCTATACCGTTTAGCAGTCTGATTGAATACAAAAACAACAGTTACGCAACTGTTAATGTAAACGACACTGTTATTCTGGGCGGGGAAATAAGAACTTTCTTCTATCTCACTCCCACTCTCCCGAGCGGCAGAGACAGTAACAATCCGATTAACAATAAAGTATCAGTATGGACGTTGGACACAAACGGCAATCAGGTCAAAGAATTCACAAGTTCTGTCGACGTGATAACCGCCGCCCCCGTAGATCAGACAGTTACTCTGAAAGTTTCAAAGACAGTGGCGCTCTATAGCGAAGGCATGAAATACTCGGATTATTCATTCGCGCCTCAGTTAGATATCCCGAGCAGCAAACCTAATTCGCGCGTCGTTTACAAAATAACAATAGAGAACCCGAGCAATTACACAACGACATTTGACTTCTCAGACACATTCGACAATATCAAACCCATAACGTTCGGCGCGATGTTAGAACAGGTAGGAACGGCTCCGAATTACAGCTATGTAGATAATTCGTCCGACATGACCCTCACGCCTAAACAGATTAGAACGTTCTATTATGTTACCAACATTCTCCCGCCGGACAGAAGCGCAAGCAATTCTATTAAAAATATATTGACAGTAACTCCTAAGAGCGGTACGCCGCAGCAAGCTACAGCTATAGTCACAACTCCTCCTGCGGGCGACAGCCAGATCTATCTCGCGGTTGACAAATCAGTCGCTCTCTACACAGGCAACTTGGATTATAGAAATGCTTACGGCTATTCCAATCCTAATACAATTAACGACTTCCCGCTCAACTCACGCGCAGTTTATAAAATACACATAACAAATAACACCAAGATGTCCGCTATATTCAACTTCTCCGACGTTATGACCTCAGATAACGGCAATACGACTATAAACGCTGTAGATTACAGAAGAGATTTATATGAATATGACAGCGTCAGCGGCAAATACGTACATCCGTCAGACTTCTTCATAGGAGCAGCCGGAGAGAGAACATTCTACTATGTATCAGATACGCTCTCGGCAGGATATTCGGCAGGCAATCCAATTACCAATACGGTAACCGTAACGCCGGTCGCCGACGACCTTACAACTAAATTAGGTCCGGAAGTTTCCTCCTGGGTTTCAGTGACAACACCGGAGCCGTCCGATACCAGCATTAACCTTTCCGTTACAAAGAGCGTAGCCGTATATGACGGAAGCACTTCATTTGTAAACTACTCGTCATGGGGCAACGATGCAAGTCCAATAACTATATCTAACGCCAATGCGCGTTTGGTTTACAGAATCACAGTCTCCAACCCGACAGATGTCACCACAAAATTCGATTTCAGCGATACTCTGACAATAAGCGGCGGCAATACTACGATAGACTACGCAACTTTATATGAACACAAAGGAACAGATCCGAACACCGGCTATGTACATCCGTCAGATAAGGTGCTCATGCCTCGCGAGACAAGAACATTCTATTACCTCACCGATACATTGCCGAATGAAACTGTAATTAAAAACTATGCGGAAGCAACCGCGAAAGACGACAAAGGCAACGACCTCGGGACAACAGGATCAGACGAGGTCACAAATACGACTCCTAAGAGCGAACCGAATAACGTCGATCTGACAGTCAAAAAAGAAGTCGCACTCTACAAAGACGGAACCGATTACAGAAGCTACAACGGCTCTTTCAGCGACACGTTAAGCGTACCGGCAAACTCCCGCGTTATTTACAGAATCACAATCGTTAATCCGAGCCAATACGCGACGAAGTTCAGTTTCAGCGACACAATCACAATACCCGACGATCCTGCAAATCCTGATTCGATAGCGTTTACAAGTTTGTACGAATGGGTAAACGGTCAGTATGTACATCCGGCGGCAACCGATAACGTCCTTACAGCCGCAGGAAATGTAAATTCGACAAGAGTATTCTACTATATTACAGATACTCTCCCGAACGGCAGAACATCAGTAAATCCGATTTACAACACAGTAACTGTAAGTGCAAGCGGAGATCATACCGGCGCAGAAGCGACAAGTACAAGCACAGTCACAACAGACCCGTTGGATAAACCTACTGTTAATCTTGTCGTCACAAAACAGGTTGCACTGTACAACGGAACGCTCGACTATGCAAAATACAACAGTCCGACAAATCTATTCCAAAACAGTATTAATATAACAGACCATAACGCTCGCGTCATTTACAAGATAACCGTAAGCAACCCGAGTAATACGGCGGTGCAGTTCTACTTGGAAGACCAATATAACATTTCCGACCCGTCAACTCAAACATCAATAGATTATTATACCCAGATGTGGGAGCAGGTGGGAACATCCTCGAATTACGCACATCCGTCTGACACAATTCTCACTCCTGCGGGGACGCCAGGCTCAACAAGAACATTCTACTATGCGACCAACACGCTCCCTGATGGAAGAAACAGCGGCGCAGCCCCGATTATCAACACTGTAAAAGCCTATGCGGTAGATTATCCTCACAGCGATCCGATTCCGCAGTCAGCCGCAGTAACGACCCCGGACCCTGTCACTCCGAGTTTCACACTCCAGGTTACTAAAGGCGCGGCTGTATACAAAGATGTAAACGACTATGCAAATTCGAATTATTACACATATACAGACAGTAAAGACGGAACATTGCCAGCCGGATTGAATTCGCGCATCGTCTACAGAATAACTGTATACAACCCCAGCAATTCAATAGTCACATTCAAATTCGCCGACACAATGAACATATCTCCGTCAAACGTCGACTACAGCACACAGCTGTGGGAACAGGTAGGCAGCACTTCTCAATACAGAAACCCGACAGACAAGATTCTCTTCCCGAAAGAGACAAGAACATTCTACTTTGTCACAGGCACGCTGCCCAACAGCAGAGGCGTAAATCAGGAGATAAGCAATAAAGCGGAATTCTGGGCATTGGACAATGCAGGCAACACAATTAACAATTCCTACGCTTATGCGACAATGTTAGTCACAACTCCGTCGCCTGATCTGACGCCCAACCTCACAGTACAAAAATCCGCAGCTCTTTACGACGATACGCTCAACTATCAGAACTATCAGAATTACACATACTATCCCGACAGTTTGACAGTGCCGGCAAACGCCCGCGTAATTTACAAGATAGTAGTCACAAATCCGAGCAATGAGCCTACGAGATTCAGCTTCCTCGACCAGATTACCCTTGACCCGCAGTATCCGGCAAACATAACTTTAAATATGATGTATGAACTTGACAAAAATTCGCCGACAGTATCGTACATACATCCTACAGACAATCTTATCCTGCCCGGAACGGCTAACGCAAGAACATTCTACTATATAACCGACTTCCTGCCTCCGGACAGAGGCGCGTCACCAGCAACTACTCCGATTACCAATACTGTTTTGATACAGAAGATAGGCGACGACGACAAACCAACCGGTTCACCGGCAGTCCGTTCGCATGTTGACGTTATAACACTCCCGCAGAACGCTGATAATATCAACGTTACAGTTACAAAACAAGTCGCTCTCTACAACAATTCGGAGAATTACAACAACACCAGCAGTTACAATTATAAGGATACAGTTCAGATATCTGGTCAGAACGCGCGTCTTGTTTACAGAATAAGCGTATACAACCCCAGCGACAAAGCGATACAGTTCACATTCCAGGATACAATGACATTCACCGGCGCAGTAAACCGCACGGACGATATACCATATGCGTCGCTGTATGAATATGTATCCGGACAGCGCACGACAGATCTGACGGATAAAGTGCTCCTGCCGGGTGAAACAAGATATTTCTACTATGTAACCGGCACTCTTCCGAGCGATTCCACAATCGTCAATACCGTAACGGCTCAGGCGCAAAAAGACAACGGCGACCTTGACGGAGCATCCGATACAAAAGACGTCACGGTAACAACTCCGAAAGCTCCGGATGCAGTTCCTCTCACAGTCGCTAAGTCAGTCGCTCTTTACAACAGCAATTCGGGCAATGCAGACAACTATGCGGCATATCCGGCAACGGCTTGGACTACCAACGGCGGAACACTGACCCTCTCAAATATCAATCAGCGCGTAGTCTACAGAATAGAAGTCTCCAATCCGGGCGATACGCCTACAAGATTCAGTTTCGGCGACGATATCAATATATCGGAAAATATAGGATTTACTAATTTGGTGGAAAAGACGGGAACAGCAGGAACATCCGCAGACTATACGAACCCGTCCGATACAAGACTTAATGCCGGACAGACGAGGACATTCTACTATGTAACAAATACTCTCCCGAACGACAGGGGACAATCAACCGGAACTCAGCCAATTGTAAATACCGTCTCAGTCCAGAAGATAAACGACTTGGGCGAAGCGGTAGACAACATAATGGCAACAAGCACGGTTTATGTCACAACTCCTCCGTATGACATTACGGCAGATTTGACAGTAACCAAATCGGTAGCTCAATATAACGGCAGTATGGACTACGCAAGCTATGAGCCTTACTTCCAGACAAGTCAGTTAGACATCGCGACTCCGAATGCCCGCGTCGTTTACAAAATAACTGTCACAAACAACAGCTACGACACGCCGGTGCAATTCAACCTGACGGACAATATAACCGGAGTAAGCCCAAGCACTATAGACTATTACAGTCAGATGCGCGAACCGGTAATAGTAAACGGAGTAATTACGGCATATGCAAAACCGTCTGATAATCTGCTCCAGCCGAGAGAGACAAGAACGTTCTACTACATGACAAACACTCTCCCGAACAGCGCGACGATTAAAAATACCGCAACTGTATATCCGTATGTAGACGCTTCCAAGACCAACATAGGCATCACAAAAGACGCGTCAGTCACAGTAACAACACCGTCTGTTATAACGCCTGTTATAAGCCTCGACGTCAAGAAAGAAGTCGCGCAGTATACCAATGTCGACAACTACGCAAGCTATACAGACTGGGTTGATACTGCCAAATACGGTCCATTACAGCTTGACCCGCTCAATACCCGCGCAGTTTTTAAAATAACAATATATAATAACAGCAGTTATATTGCAAACTTTGCTTTAACCGACATAATGGATTTCGGTAACGGCTATGTTGTTCCGTATACGTCAATGTGGGAACAGTACGGCACCCAGTATATCCACCCGGTAGACAGTTACCTTGCTCCAAACGAAACAAGATACTTCTATTATGTGACAGACACCAACGCGCTCCCGCCGAACAGACCCGTTGACAATCCGATTAACAACAAAGTAACGGTAACTCTTAAAGATAACAACGGAGACCTCACAGACAATACATTCACATATACGGCTTCTGTTTCAACGCCCGGCACAAACGATGCGATAAACCTCAGCGTCAGCAAAACGGTAGCAGATACGCCGTATGAAACCGGCAAGAGCTTCACCTCATATAATTTCAAGAACAGTACGGTAACTCTTCCGTCGAAATCTCAGGCGGTTTACAGAATAGTAATAACAAACAACAGCAACAAAGCAGGCAAATTCGTCTTAGAGGATACGCTCTCAACTCTGCCCGGAACCGCGTTCAGTTTGAACAGCTGCTATGAATGGTCTGCAAGTACGCAGAGTTTCGTACCGGTAACTGACAATTCAATCGGCACCGGCAATATCAGCACAAGAACTTTATACTACGTATCGCCTGTACTGCCTGACGGAAAAACCACGATCAATACAGCGACAGTATATTCCGCAGACAACAACAATCAGAAAAACGGCGGCGGAGTTTCAGATGACGTTTCAGTAATAATACCCGCTCCGACCAATATTGCTCTGAATGTTACAAAAGACGTTATTAAATACGCAGGCGACGACTATTTGAATTATGCGCCGGGTAATTTGTTTGTAACAAACAGCGGCACTCTGACACTGGGAACGCAGGATATGTCCGCCGGACAAACAGTCGCATACAGAATAACTGTAAAAAATACCAGCGATATCCCTGTGAAGATAAATCTCACCGACTCGGTAAACCTCTCCCCGGCAGTCAATATCAATTTCACCGACCTGTACGAGTATAACGCAGGCGGTCAGCTCGTTAAGATGACTGCAAACGACACTACAATCGCCGCAAACACTACAAGAACATTCTACTATCATCTTACCAACACATTGCCGTACGGCAGAGACGCAAGCAATCCGATTAAAAACACCGTTACGGTATACGCCGCAGGCAACGACGGAATACAACGTCTCGGTCCTGACGCCAGCGCTTCGATTTACGTAGCTACTCCGTTTGACCCGAGTTTAAAAGCAACCCTGACCGTCACTAAAGACGCAATAGCATCAGACGGAAGATCCAACTACGCAACATATGCAGACGGAGATTTCTCGAAGACGGTAAACCTGTCCGCAAATAACAAGGGCGTCGTTTACAGATATACTATACAGAATATAGGCTCTGTTTCGGCACATATCAGCTTTGGCGATACTCTGACGGCATTGACAGGTTCTACCGCGCAGACAAGCATAACATGGAACGACTTGTGGGAGAAAACCGGACCGGCAACCGTAGGTATTCCGACTAATAATTTGATTTCCGCAGGTCAGGTAAGAGTATTCTACTTCGCGTACGGCGCAACCGGAATACCTGCCGGCACGACGATTACAAACAGCGTTTCCGTAAAACCGCAGGACGATAACGGTCAGCAGAACGGCGACGGCGATAACGACACAGCGGATGTTACAACAGTTCCGCATGTCAATCTGACAGTCGTAAAATCAGTCGCTCAATTCGACGGCTCAAGAGATTTTGCCAACTACGCTTCGGGCGCATATCATACCGGCAGTTTAGCTTTGTCAAGCATAGCGGGCAATTTCAGAGCAGTATATAAGATAGTTGTAACCAATTCGACCAATATGGCGGCAAAATTCACCCTGTCAGATGTAATCACCGGAGCCCCGAATGAACATATAACGTTCAGCAACTTGCTCGAATATATCGGCGGCAATTACTACACAAACCTGACAGATGATACAATCGGCGCGAGCAGCGTAAGAACATTCTACTATCTCACAGACTTCCTGCCAGACAACTCCGCTAAAATCACAAACTCAGTCACAGTACAGGCAACAGATCCCACAGGCGATCCGTCCACATCTTCTGTCGATGTTTCGACAACCGGCATTATTACTCCTCCGTCGGGACAGCAGGTATTATCAGTTACTAAAGCGGCGGCTCAGTATGACGCGAGAACCGACATTTCATCATATGCTTTCCAGAGAGGCGAAGTACAGTTGACTGACAAAACAACTATGGGTGTCGTTTACAGAATACAGATAACCAATAAGAGCGGCAGTTCAGCCTATATTAATTTCAGCGACGTTCTGTACGGAATTACCGGGACAACAAGCATAGCATGGACAGATTTAATGCAAGCCTCAGGCGCTTCGTACCAGAAAGTAACAGCGGCAGACAACATGCTTTCAGCTAACCAAACAAGAACGTTCTACTATGTATTAATGTTACCGACGAATCTGGACGCAAATATGGCTATCCTGAATACGGCTACAGTATATGCGCAAAAGGGCAACGCCGACCCGACTCCGAACGGTCCGACTTCGTCAGATGAAGTTATAGTCGTGACTCCTTCCGCGCCGGTTATAATCGACCCGACGGCTGTAAATCTCACAGTTACTAAAAAAGTAGCTCAGTATGACCCGTATGTTCCTGAAGCCGCTACTAAAGACTATGCAACCTATCCTTATCAGACTGATACCCCGTCGATACTGTCACTTGACGCCTATTCGCAGGTAATTTACCAGATTACCATAACTAACAATACAAATGCTCTCGGAAGATTCGCTCTTGACGACTATATAAATCTCGATACATCCGACATCGACTCTCCTGACAATCATCCTGCGTTTGGCAACGAGCCAGTGACGCATCCGGGCTGGGGTCAATACGGCAACGGATTCTGCACTTTCTACCAGTCTGACGGAAACGGCGGATATGTGCCGGCAGCGGCAAATGACACCAATATCGCGCCAAACGATACGAAGACACTGTATTATATCACAGATATGCTTCCCGGCGGCAGAAACGGCAGAGACGCTAATATCCTCTCGTATATAATAAACAAAGTTACAGTCACCTCTGTGGACAAAAACGGCGTTCAATTCCCGGGTACAACACCGGCGACAGATTCCGTCAGCGTCTCAACATCTGGCGGACAGAGAATGGTAGTCGGAGTGTCAAATGAAGTCGCGGCATATACTGGCAGCAATAATTTCTCCGGTTATGACTTCAGCGCAAATACTATCAGTATCCCGCAGAACAGCTTAGGCGCAGTTTATAAAGTAACCGTAGCAAATACAGGCGACGTCGCGGCAAAATTCAACGTTGTCGGAAATAACAATACTTCGTCGTCCGCTATTGCTCTTGATAATTTCTACGAATGGTCAGGCAGTCAAAACAGGTACGTTAAAGTCAACCCGTCTGATAACACAATCAATGCGGGCGAGACAAGAACACTCTACTATGTTGCGGACTCTCTGCCCGAAGGAAAAACGTCAAGCGACCCGATTACAAACACTGTAACACTGTCTCTTGTCGACGGCAGCAATAAACCTATATCCGATAAAAACGCTTCAAGCGCAGTTTCAGTAGTGACATCGGGAACAGTTGCCCCGTCTGACATAAAAGCGGTTCAGCCCGCAGTCATCTCGATTCCTGCGAATGCTTCTTCCGGAATATCAAATTCGATAATTCCGCTTACACAGGCAGCTTCTGACACAAGCAACGATATGCTGCCGTTGATGATAGCTCTGTTATTCGCGGCATTAGGCGTAAGCATTATAATCAACAGGAAAAAGGCGGCTAACGTTCAGCATCAACAGTAACTCTGACTTGATCTACATAAGCAGGGACACAAAGTTTTGTGTCCCTGTTTGCATTGACTGTATATTATACTCCCCTGCGTTTTATGAGTTTTTTTATAGAATATTTTTTATTTTTATGAAAAAAATATAAAAAAATTCAAAAAATATGTTGCAATTTTAAATTTAATATGTTATAATATATAACGAACTTTTAAGATTTTAATCAACGAGAGTGGACTGTTAAAAATCCACTCTCTTAATTTTGGAATTGCAGTAATGTAAAATATAGTGGGATATGAGGAAATTATGAAATCCAGCAAAAAAGATATAGAAGAAATAGTCAGGTTTCTTATAAAAGAAATAGTCGCAAATCTTGGCTTTGAGCTGTGGAACGTCGAATATTACAGCGAGGCGGACGAGTGGTTTCTTGAAATAACTATCGACAGAATCAATAAAAGCAGCGGCGGAGTGTCTATCGACGACTGCGAAACAGTCACACATGCGGTAACCCCGGTTATCGACGCTGCCGACCCTATCGAAAACAGTTATTCTTTAATTGTCTCGTCTCCGGGATTAAACAGGGAACTGAAAAATGAATTTCATGTTAATAGATACATAAACAAAATGGTTTCGGTCAAATTGTTCTCAAAAAACGAAAACCTGAGTTTATTAAATACAGACGGCAAAAATTTTACAGGTATATTGAAAGAAAAGGCGGACGACGCTATGACTTTTGAAGTATGCAAAATGGAGGATAAACAATCCAAGACAAATAAACAAAAAAATAAAAATAATAATATAATAAACAATGAACAGAAAAACTCCGACGGTATAAATAATATTATAACACTCGTAAAAAAAGATATCGCGCATATATATGCGTATGATGAAATCGATATTTAGTATAATATTGAAACATTGATATAAATTAATATAAAGTTTTTAGGGGGAATTAAAAAATGAACGCTGAATTTTTCGCGGCGCTTGACGCTCTCGAAACCGAAAACGGAATACCGAAGAATTATATGCTCGAAAAAATAGAAACCGCGCTTATCACAGCTTTCAAGCGCGACAACAATAACAACACAAACGTGAAGGTCTATTTGGACGAAAGCAAAAAAGAAATAAAAGTTTATCAGCTCAAAGACGTCGTCGAATCCGGAACGGTGGAAAATCCCGCTTTGCAGATAGAGCTGGAAGACGCGAAAAAAGTAAATCACCGGTATGAAATAGGCGACGTGGCCGAAATAGAATTTAAACCTAAAGATTTTGGCAGAATATCTGCTCAAACCGCAAAACAGGTTATAATACAGGGTATAAGAGAACACGAAAGAGGTATGCTGGCTAAAGAATACGAAAGCAAAAAAGAAGAACTGATATCCGCAACAGTGTATAAAGTCGATCCCGTTACCGGAAACGCCGTTCTGAATATAGGCAAGGGCGAGGCTGTTTTAAATAAAACCGAGCAGATTCCCGGAGAAGTTCTAAAAGAGGGCAAACAGATAAAAGTCTATGTAACCGAAGTCAAGAATCAGGTTAAAGGTCCTGTAATAAATCTTTCAAGAAAACATCAGGGATTTATAAAACGTCTTTTCGAGCTTGAAGTTCCGGAGATTACGGACGGTACGGTTATAATAAACGCAATATCGAGAGAGCCGGGTTCGAGGACAAAAATGGCGGTCAGTTCCTCCAATAAAGACGTTGACCCTATAGGTTCATGCATAGGCGCGAAAGGCGTAAGAATAAATACTATACTGGAAGAAATCAAACCCGAAAAAGTCGATATAATAAAATATTCGGACGACCCTGTCGAATATATAAAAGCCGCGCTGTCTCCTTCGACAGTAATCGAAGTGAAAGTAAATACAGACGAAAGAACCTGCCGCGTGCTTGTGGAAAGCAATCAGCTGTCTTTAGCTATAGGCAAAGAAGGACAAAATGCAAGGCTTGCCGCAAAACTCACCGGATATAAAATAGATATAAAAACACCTGCGGCAGCGGCTGCCGCCGAACAGGGGTAAAAATAATTAATAATTAACAATTAACAGCAATAAAGAGGGAAAATATGCCGGCAATAAAAAAAATGCCTCAAAGAAAATGCGTCGGGTGCGGGGTCTCAAAAAACAAGCCTGATTTGATAAGGGTAGTCCGCAGTCCCAACAATGAAATAAGCATAGATTTGAAAGGGAAAAAATCTGGCAGGGGCGCGTATATATGCAAAAATGAAGACTGCCTGAAAAAAGCTGTAAAAGGTAAAAAATTCGACAAAAATTTTGATATGAAAGTGCCCGAGGATATACTTGAGAATCTTTTACAACAACTTAGAGAATCGGACAACCCTGTGTCTGCAGATACGACAGGAAAAAATAAGCAGAATTTGACGGTTTTATAGTGATAAAATTAAACAGACAGAACATTTATATTATACTCGTTAAAGAAATAGGGAGGTAATTTTCGTGATAAACTTGGATAAAAATGAAAATTCGTTATTTTCAAAAAGAACAACACCATCACTAATTTTTGGCTTAATATTTTTTGTTATCGGCGTTTTTACTGCCGCTGAAGGGAATCAAATCGGTATAGGAATTATGGCTGGAGCAGTTGCTTTCTCTGCAAGAAGAATGATAACCTCACCCGAAAGTGTGAAATGGTGGTTTTGGGTTGCTTTAATATCAGTTATTGGCGGCATTTGGCTTGCCTACGAGAGCAGCTATACCTATGTTGGTTCTGGATTCATAGGTGCGGGAATCATAATTTTCATAAATGTAATATCATGTGCGTGGAATTTATTCCTGAATAAAATGCAAAAGGCAGAGGATAGAATTAAAGAGCTTGAAGAAGAAATTAAATTTTTGAAGAATAAATAGATTTTAAATTAAAACAAAAAACTAAGAAGGTGTGTTTTTTAATTTTGCAAGATTTTGGCGATAACAATTACAACGATAACAATAATAAAATAGGCAGTGTGACTGAATATGCCGAACGAAGTTCGGTCGGTTCAGTATTTGGACTTGCGAAGAAAGCGGGAGCTCTGCGCATAGGATCCGAACTTGTTATAGAATCGGTCAGAAAAGGCAGGGCTTTGCATGTGTACATAAGCTCTGACGTTTCTGAAAATACTGTGAAAAAACTGTGCGATAAAACCGCCTTTTATAATGTTCCGGCGACAAAACTGAATCTGACTATGGACGAACTTGCACACTGTATCGGATGTATGCACCCGACTGCCGCTGTTTCACTGACAGATAAAAATTTTTTGAAATTAATGGAGAAATGTTTAAAAGACAGTGATGATACCACATGATATACAATATTCGATAGACGCATAAATAAAATAGTAAAAATTCGCATTAATTATTAAAAAATTATAAAAGTAAATTTAAAGCGGAAAATCTCGGAGGTGCATTTTTATATGCCATTAGTACCCAAATATAAACTCAGCGTTGTCGCAAAAAATTTTAATTTAAAAAATAAAGATATACAGGATATTCTCTCGTCGCATAGCATAACGGGGAAAAGCCCCGCGGCTACTCTTGAAGACGACGAGCTTAATATGATATTTGAACATCTTACCCAAAATAATCATGTTGAAAATATAGACGATTACATGTACAATCCTAATCCCGTTGTTGTCAACCCTGTAGAAAACGCTCAGAAACAGGAAAAAACTGACGATACAACTAAAAAGGCGGAGACAACAGAAAAACCGGAAACCCCTAAAATTGCCGAAAATGTTTCTGAAACTGCAAAAACTCCCGAAGTTTCCAAAACTCCGGTCAGCAAACCTGTTTCGCAGAATAATATGCCCCCGGTTAATAGACATGAAAACTTTAAAAAAGATAAACCCGCGTATACTGCAAATTCGCAGAACAGACAGAATCCGCAGAACACGCATCCACAAAACGTAAAATCAGGGCAACAGCAGAATCCTAACACTGTTCCTCAAAGAACGGAAAGAACAGAAAAATTTAATAAGCAAAATAGACCCGAGCAAATACTGAACAGAGTTCAGTCGAACACAGTTCAGTTAAATAAAACTGAAAAGACGGAAATTCCGGCGCAGAATAAATTTCAGCAACAGACTAAGCGCGATTTTTCAAATCCTGCGTTTAATAAAAATAATAACAACAGACAGGATAGATTTAAAAATCAACAGCAAAATCAGAAATTTAATCAGAATAATCAGCAAAACAAAGATAATAAATCCAAAAGCACTGTCGATATAATATCGTCAAGCGATAACATAAAATTTGCCGCCGGAGTAAAAGACGAATCGGCAAAAATAGTCGACACAAGAACTTCGACGGTAGATTTGTCAAGATATGATGAGAATCTCGAGACTTATGTCAGCGATTCCGACAAAATCAGCAAGGATTTTGCTGGTGAAAAACAAAAATTAAAGAAAACGGTGCAGAACAAAGAAAGAGTTTATGACAGAAACGGCAGACCGATAGATAAAGAGCGTCTCGCTCTCGAAAAACTTCAAAAGAAACAGCAGGAACAGGAACAGGAAAAAGCTAAGAAAAAACCTCTTTCAATAATACTGCCGGAAAAAATAATAGCTTCGGATTTAGCCTCAAAACTCCACATAACTTCAGCCGAAGTCATAAAAAAACTGTTTCTCCTCGGGGTTAAAGTCAGTGTAAATGAGGAAATAGAATACGATACGGCGGCCCTTCTTGCAATGGAGTTCGGCGCGAAAGTCGAGAAAGAGGTTATAGTTACAATCGAGGACAGGCTTTTTGACGAAAGTATCGACACAGACGATAAACTCGTCGCGCGCGCGCCGATCGTCGTCGTTATGGGGCACGTAGACCACGGCAAAACGACGCTCTTAGACGCAATCAAACACACAAACGTCGCGGCGGGAGAAGCCGGGGGTATCACCCAGCATATCGGCGCATACAGAGTGGAAGTGAGCGGACGGGAAATAACGTTTCTGGACACTCCCGGTCATGCCGCGTTTACCGCAATGCGGGCGAGAGGCGCGCAGGCGACGGATATAGCGATTCTCGCAGTATCCGCTGCAGAAGGAGTGATGCCGCAGACGGTCGAGGCGATAAATCACGCGAAAGCCGCAAACGTCGCAATAATCGTCGCGATGACTTTCATAGATAAACCGCAGGCTGACCCGGAAAGACTTAAACAGGAACTTACAAAATACGAATTAGTCCCGGAAGAATGGGGCGGCGATATAATCTGCGTACCCGTCTCGGCAATAACCGGTCAGGGGCTTGACGAGCTTTTAGAAATGGTGCTGCTGACAGCCGATATGAAAGAACTGAAAGCAAATCCCGACAGATTGGCAAGAGGAATAATAATCGAGGCAAAACTCGACAAAGGCAGAGGACCTATAGCAACTGTGTTAATCCAGAACGGCACTCTGAAGCCCGGCGATATAGTGATTGCGGGGACGACGGTCGGCAGGGTCAGGGCAATGAACAACGACAGGGGCAAATCCATAAAATCGGCTGGACCTTCGGTTCCGGTCGAAGTCATAGGACTGTCGGAAACTCCGAATGCGGGCGATATGTTCCGGGTGGTGGAAGATGAAAAAATGGCACGCGAACTTGTCGAAAGAAGGAAATCCGACGAAAAAGAAGAACAGTTTAGCATTTCGTCAAACGTCACCCTCGAAGATTTATTCGCACATGTCAAAAGCGGCATAAAAGAGCTTAATCTCATAATAAAAGCGGATGTTCAGGGTTCGGTGGAAGCCTTAAAATCCGCACTCATAAAAGAATCTATAGACGAAGTTAAAATAAAAGTAATACACAGCGCAGTCGGAGGCATAACGGAATCTGACGTTATGCTCGCTTCGGCGTCAAACGCGATAGTTATTGGGTTCAACGTCCGTCCGGACAAAACCGCTATAGACGCAGCCGACAGAAAAGGCGTGGACGTCAGAACATACAGGATTATTTACGAGTGTATAGAAGAAGTGAACGCGGCTATGAAAGGCATGCTCGCGCCGAAATTCAAAGAAGTCGTACTCGGTCATGCGCAGGTGCGCCAGACAATCAAAATCCCGAATGTGGGCACGATTGCCGGCTCGTACGTCCAGGACGGCAAAATCTCAAGAAACGCGCAAATCAGGATAGTGCGCGACGGTATTGTTATATTCGAGGACAAAATTCAGTCTCTGAAGCGTTTCAAAGACGACGCCCGGGAAGTCGCGCAGGGTTACGAGTGCGGCGTAGGTTTGGAAAGGTTCAACGATATAAAAGAGCTTGACATTCTGGAAGCGTTTACAATAGAACAGATACGCAGTTAGGACGGGGATACATGACAGGAGTAGAAATGATAAAATTGTTAAAACAAAATGGGTTTGAAGTTATTAAAGTCAAAGGCAGCCATTATCATATGGCAAAAGATGGGGCATACGTAATTGTTCCTCACCATAACAAAGAATTAGGAAAAGGAATTTATAACAGAATTATGAAAGATGCGGAACTAAAGTAAATAGGGGGTGTTAAATTTGAAAATAAAATATGCTTATCCTGCAGTCTTTGAAAAAGAAGAAAACGGATATTTTGTTAATTTCCCTGATATTTCGCCGTGTTATACAGAGGGTTCTACATTGGAAGAAGCTGTTTTTATGGCGAAAGACGTGTTGGAAGGACGGATTGAGGTAGCCTTGGACCGCGGAGAAAATTTGCCGGTTCCGTCAAATCTTGAAAATTTAAAAGGTAAAGTCATGTTAATTATAGCTGATGTCGATAATAAAGAAAATCAAACAAAATTTGTTAAAAAAACTGTTTCTATTCCACAGTGGCTGAACGACGAAGCAAAAAAAGCCAACATAAATTTTTCCGTTGTTTTTAGGGAAGCATTGCAGGAGAGATTAAACTTAAATCAGCAGGGAAAATGATTTACTCGATAAGTTTTATTTTTTATTTTCTGATTGTATATCCCATTCCTCTGACTGTGTGTATCAATTTTACTTTATATTTCTGGTCGATTTTATTTCTTAAATACCGGACAAAAACATCGACGACATTTGTGGAGCCGTAGTAATCAAATCCCCAGACCTCGACAAAAATTCTTTTTCTGTCAACTACTTCCCCCCTGTTTTTTATAAGGAAAATCAATAAATCATACTCTTTTTTAGTGAGTTCTATTTTATCTTCTTTGAATGTGACGGACTTTGTGTTTTCGTCTATCAGCAGATCGCCTATCTGAATTGTTTTCGGCTGGGCGGTTTTCATTTTATTTATCTTTTTTTGAAAAGCGGCGACTTCTTTTATAAACTGCTCTGTAATAAACGGGCGTTTTACAAAAACGATATTGTTTTTGCTGTATTTATTATATTCTTTCCCGGTTATTTTTTTCTTGAAATCGTTTATTACATTTTCAAACGAAGTAAATACTATATTTATTGCCGACTTTTTGGAAAGTTTCATAAATTCCATATAACTGCTTCCGATTTCCCCTATCGCAAGTATCGCAAAACTGCAGTTGTTTTCAAAGCAGTAATTTAAGGCGTCGGCGCATAAATGCCTGCCTGTATTGCCAATACCGTCGGTATCGCTGCCGCCGTCGGGAATATAAAACTTTTTACATGCGTAGCCGTTATTTTTCAGCTCCAGCTCCAACATTCGCGCAAATCTTATATCATTGCCGATTATCACAATATTCTGATTATTCTCAATCAATTTATCCTGCATTTTATATATGCTCCAATTTTCTAAAAAACACTTGAAAAATACATATTTTTGAGTTATAATATTCAAAATGAAAAAATATAAAAATTAATAAATTATACGGGGTAAGTATATCATGGTAAAACATATCGTTATGTGGAAAATAAAAGATTTTGCAGAGGGCAAAACAAAAGAAGAGAATATAAAATATATCAAAGAATCTCTTGAAAATCTCGTCAATTTAATACCTGAAATAAAACTTTTGGAAGTCGGCGTCAGTTTAGAGCCGGGTTTTGACGCGGTTTTATACAGCGAATTTAATTCCCTGCCCGATCTGCAAATATATCAAAATCACCCGGAGCACAAGAAAATCGCGGAATATATAGGCAAAGTAAGAGAAGAAAGAGTCTGCGGAGATTATATAATATAGCAGTGAAGAAAATTTATATTTTATGCGGAAGTTATTGAAATGGATAATATCAAATAATTATGCATAATGAAGGGATTCAAACATGAAAAAACTAAATAATTTAAAATGGTTCACTCTCGGCATTATTTTAACAGTATTGATAATAGTATTCATCATCCCGGTTTTTGCTTCATTAAATGCACTTGGGCTCAATGTTAATGGGGATGGCAACACAAATACCGTGATTTTGACTACGTCTAATCAATCATCAGCATCAGAATCGACAATTGAATTGCCTGATCAAAAAACAACAACTATAACAATAAAGGGCGAAGAATACAGCACAGATTTAACAAGCCTTAGTTTAAGTGATAAAGGACTTACAAACGCAGATATAGAACCTTTGAAATATATGAAAAATTTGACAGAGTTGGATTTATCATCTAATCAAATAAGCGATGTTACAATATTATCCAACCTTACAAATTTAACTTATTTATCTTTAAATCTTAACTGGGATATTAGCGATATAACTCCGTTGTCCAATCTTACAAATCTGACATATTTATATTTAGGATGGAATCAAATCAATGACGTAACGCCAATATCTACTCTTAAAAATTTAATTGTGCTGCATCTAGGTAATAATAATCTTATCGATATAACACCTCTTTCAAATCTTGCAAATTTAACTTGGCTGGCATTAAACGCAAACTCGGATTTAAAAGATATATCACCATTATTCAAACTTGAGAAATTGAATACTTTAGAACTACAACAAATCGGAATCACCGATTTATCTCAACTTTCTCATATTGCGAATTTAAAAGATTTAGTCTTAGGAAGTCTTTATGATATTGATTTTTCTCCGCTTGCTAATCTTACGAGTTTGACTAATTTCAGTTTAGTTTATTCATCAATTAATGATTTGACACCTTTTGCCAACCTTAAAAACTTAAATTCATTATATTTGCATTCAATCCAAGCCACCGATTTTACACCATTATCCAAGCTTACAAACTTAACCAATTTGATGTTATGGGAGGATAAAATTACCGACTTAACGCCGTTTTCTAATTTAACGAATTTAGAAGAGTTATCTTTGATTGCAAATCAAATCACCGATTTATCACCGCTATTCAATTTAACAAATTTAACCACTTTAAATTTAAGCTACAATCCTGTTACTGATGAGCAGATAACAGAGATTAGGGCATTATTACCTAATACAGATATAATAAATCGCGAGCCTAAGTGATGTGTATATATAAATTACTTATCGTCATAGAATAGTATAAGCATTTTCTTCGCTATTCGTTACTCGGATATTATTTACATCCTCAAAACGCTGCTTAAAACAAAAATAACAAACGGCACAGACACAATCGAGAACAATGTCGAAAGTCCA
Organism: Oscillospiraceae bacterium; assembly: GCA_009780985.1. Classification (GTDB taxonomy): domain Bacteria; phylum Bacillota; class Clostridia; order Oscillospirales; family WRJC01; genus WRJC01. Next base: position 27,586 of record WQYZ01000017.1, read on the forward strand.
ACATCTGTAGCCCCGGATTCTGCGTCGCATTCATATGTCTCCGCAAAAATCGCGACGTTTGCCGCGCTCGGCATGCCGGGCATCAAAGCTCCCATGTATATCAAAAGCGTCGGCAGTTTTAACAGCCAGCATACTCCGCCGATAAACAGCGGCATAACAATCAGTTTTATTATCAGATAATAATAATTTTTTACAGATAAAAACATCCGTTTTAGGTTTACAGTCGAGATTAAAGAGCCAATAATCACCATTGAAAGCGGAAATGTCATATCGCCTATGAGTTTTGCCGAATCAAATAAAATCGGCGGGATTTTTATCCTGAACGCGAAAATTATAATCCCGATAAAAGACGAAATCATCCCGGCGTTTATGAATATTTTTGAAATCGGCAGCTTGACTTTCTCCCCGTTTTTGTTTTTGCCCCGCGATAACAGGATAATACCGTATGTCCAGATAAATATATTGAAAAACATGCTGTAAAATGCGCCGTAAAATATGCCGAGTTCGTCCCCGAAAACGACTTTAAGCACTGGATAACCTAAAAATGCGCAGTTGGTGAATATGGTCGCCATTTCAAAAATTTTGCGCTGCTCTAAATTTTTTACAGGTTTGTACAGCAAAAACGCCGCCGCCGCTAAAAATATATGAATTGCTGCCGACAATATAAATATACTGACTCCCTGTTTTAACTTTTCGGCGTCAAAGTCTATCTGAAACGAAGTTATAATCATCAGCGGCTGAGTTACGTTCAATAAAAAAGCCGAGAGTTTTTTCGTCGACGCCCAGTCCAATATATTCATTTTTCTTGCGATAATTCCCGCGAAGACAATCAAAAATAACGTCAGTACTTTCCCGCCTACCAAAAATACGCTATTATCCATGCGTCTAAAAAAACTCCCGTTTGATTTTTACCGAGCGAAGCTCAATTGTATGATCGTTTTATTATAACATATATAATATATCTTTTACAAGTGAAAAATAAAAATTTATTGATACTAAAAATAAAAAAGTCTTGATTATTTTCATAATATCAGATATAATATAAAATATATACATACGTCCGTTTTACAATAAAACATAAAAATAACAGAAAACAGAAAAAGGAACTGTAGAATACTATGAATAATAGTAAAACAATTTTCCGTATCCTCGCATTTATAGTATTATTTATACCGACATATCTTGTAATATACAATATGTCAGTAATATTGCAGGATAAACCGACTGCCGAAAATACGACAAAAATTACAGCCGTACGCGGCGCGGACAATTATACTAAAGACTATACGGACAGCAACGATATAAAAGTTTTTGTAAACGCTTTAAACAACGCCAAATCTGTAAAGGCGTCAAGCCGCAATCTTGACGACGAAAAACCTATTTCGCTCACTTTTTACAAAGGCGGCGAAGAACTTAAATACGAATTGTATTTGTCCGCCAAAGATACGGACTGCTTGTTAAAAAATGCGGACAACGAGCTTATGCTTTTGAACGCAAGAGACGCGGACGCGCTTCTTAACTCACCTATATCTGATACGGTTTACGACCACAGCCAAATCCCGCAGGCGATCATACCGCAGGGGCAGGATAATAAAACTATCTATCCCAGCAGCGGAGACTGGTATCTGAAAAAACCCAGCGGGAATTTTTATCCGTCAACTGTCGGCAATATGCTCGTAGAAAATGCAGAGACAAACAGCGTCAGAGTATTCCAGAATAAACCGTTAAATCTTCAGTTCGCTGTTCAGCCGGATAATATAAATGTTAAGGTTTATAGTAATAAAGAAGTCGTTTTCGACGATGTATACAGTAATTTTGACAGTAATTTTTATTCGGACGTCAATGAATCCCTGCAAATGGTTGTAACCGCGGAATGGCTTCAGAATGATACCAATGATTATTACGGCTCCGCAGAATATGATATAGATGTTTCATACGAGGTGCCGGCTATTTTCGCGGTGTCTGAAACAGAGGCAAATCCCGGCGACATCGTTATTTTCACAGGAGCTAATATAACTGACGGATCGAGTTATACTGTTGACGTTTCAAGCCCCGACAGTACAAATAATACTGACAGTGCCGGCAATACTGACGCGAGTATAATTTACAGTACGAATTTTGCCGCCGCAGACGGCAAAGAAATCGCGCTTGTGCCGATAGGTATTGATTTTGCGGGCAAAACAATCAACGTATCTATATCAGGCGGCGACCAGCCTGTAAATTATCAGATTAATGTGGCGGCTCTCAGCGGAAGCACTGGAGCGGCTGGGTCGGCTATAAGTGCGCGCACAGACAATGGCAACGTTGATAATAACTTATCTGATTCCGCTATCAAAACTAAAAATGATGAATACGCTAAAATTTTGGCTGTTGCGGATAACTTTAGCTCAAAATACTGGGACGGCAGCTTCATATATCCGCGCGAAGGCAAGGAATGGCTGATATACGGTCAGAAAGTTAGTATAAACGGCAACACATATTCATATATAAATTCCGCCACAAACTTAGACGTTAATCCCAAAGAGCCGATTCTCGCGTCAAATGCGGGCAAAGTTATTTATGCCGGAACAGTCCCGGACGACGGAAACCTGATCGTTATAGACCACGGCATGGGTGTAAAATCATGGTACGGACATCTTGCGGATATGAGCGTAAAAGTAGGCGACGATATTACTAAAGGTCAGCAAATAGGCACAGCCGGAAATACAGGGTTGTATACGTCAATCCAGTATAATTTATATTTTGCAGTATCGGTGAAAGATATTTTCATAAATCCCATATGGCTGATAAAGAACGGAATTGCCGGAACAGATTTGCCGGATTCCGCAGCCCCTACTTCTAACGATATAAATTACGGCGATATTCCGTCTGTCGCGCCTGAACCGGAAAGTGAAAGCCAGAGCGCTTCTGCTGCGCCCGTTGTATCTGCGCCGTCTGATACGTCCGGATCGCAAACGGCACAAACATCACAAACGGTTCCGGCATTATCTGCGCCGTAATCCAAAAACCTTAAAAAAGAGAGGATGTTTATTTTGAGAAAAACAAAAATAATATGCACTATAGGTCCGGCTTGCGAAAGCGAGGATATACTCAGAAAAATGATGCTTGTGGGCATGAACGTCGCAAGGTTGAATTTTTCGCACGGAACGCATGAGGAACATAAAGAAAAAATCGACAGAATAAAAAAACTGCGAAAAGAACTTGATTTGCCCGTCGGGATTTTATTGGATACAAAAGGTCCCGAAATCAGGACGCAAAAAGTTGAAAACGATTCGGTTACCCTGACTGGGGGCAATGAGATCGTTCTGACTACAAAAGATATTGTCGGAAATGAAAAGATGGTCGCCGTCACGTATAAAAACCTGCCGAGGAATCTTAAACCAGGCAATTCGATAATGATAGACGACGGACTTATCGAATTAAAAGTCAAAAACGTCACTGATACCGAAATTACCTGCGATATAATTTCAGGCGGCGAGTTGGGGAACAGCAAAGGCGTGAATGTTCCCGGAGTGACCATCGATATGCCGTATATGAGCGATACGGATAAGAGCGATATACTGTTCGGCGTAAAAAACGACGTCGATTTTATCGCCCTGTCTTTTGTCAGGAATCCGCAGGACATAAAAGAAGTGCGCCGGTTCCTCAATTCTCACGGAAGTTATAATATACAGCTTATCGCCAAAATAGAAAATACGGAAGGCGTAAAAAACATAACGGATATTATAAACGTCTCTGACGGCATAATGGTTGCCCGAGGCGATATGGGAGTTGAAATCCCATTTGAGGAGCTGCCGCATATACAGAAAAATATCATCACCGACTGTTATTCGGCGGGGAAAAAAGTCATAACTGCGACGCAGATGCTCGAATCCATGATACATCACCCCAGACCGACAAGAGCCGAAATAACGGACGTCGCCAACGCCATTTACGACGGAACCAGCGCGATTATGCTGTCCGGAGAGACCGCGGCGGGGGAATATCCCTTGAAAAGCCTTGAGACTATGGCGAAAATTGCGGAGAAAACTGAATCGTATATAGACTATAAAACTTACGGAGACAAGATCGGTTCCCGCACAAATCTCGATGTCAATATAACAAGCGCAATATGCAACGCAACATGCAAAGCCGCGCAGGATTTGGGAGCGGCGGCTATCGTCGCAGTCACTTTGAGCGGCAGCAGCGCGAGAACGATCGCGAGTTTGCGTCCCGATACCCCTATTATCGCCGTAACGCCGTATGAGAAAACCTATCTGCAACTTTCGCTTTCATGGGGAATTACGCCTCTGCTGAACAATTTTATAGAAAATGAACGAGCATTGTTTACCGACGCCGTAAACAAAATTGTAGGGCATGGGTTTGTGAAAAACGGCGACGTTATTGTGATGACCGGAAGCACTCAGGATTCTACCGGTTCGACTAATACTCTCCGGGTGCACATAGTCGGCAATATTCTTCTGAGCGGCAAGGGAATCGGAATGGATAATGTAACCGGGCGGGTCTGCGTAATAAAAGACGAAGAAAAAGATTTGAGCAGTTTCACATTGGGCGATATACTCGTCGTTTCGCGGACGACTAACGATATACTGCATTTAATGCGGCAATGCTCCGGGATTATAACCGAAGAAGACGAGAACGATTCGGGGGTTGTATCTGCCGGGTGCGCCCTTGATATACCGGTAATATCCAACGCGAAAGGCGCGACGGCTATATTAAAGACAGGCTCGAAAATAAAAATCGACGTAAAGAACGGTCACGTCTACAACAACGAAATAACAGGGATATAGTTTTTATATAAAAAGTAACAATAAAATTACTTTCTAAAAATATTTTCTGTAAATCTTGACAAAACGATTGATTTATAATAAAATATATACGTTGTTGTTTATTTAAAATTGTTTTTTTTGGAAAAATTTGGGAAAGTGTTTTTGATGAAAGATAATAAAGATGATAAAGAGAGAGACGAATGGAATAGAAAATATGCGGTAATCGCGGTTTATGCGTTTATTGTTATAATCGCGGGATTTGTAGCCTTTTGGATTATACGCTGGATATTCGACTTTTTTTCCCAAAAACAGTACAATGGTATTTTAAAAGCGTTAACTCCCGTTATTTACGGTTTTATCATTGCTTATCTGTTAAGTCCCGTTCTTATCTTTTTTGAAAAAAAAGTCTTTTTTAAAATCAAGAAAAAAGCCAGATATGCGCTCTCTCTTTTAACGACATATATAGTCACAGCAATAGTCATAACCCTGCTTTTCTTAATGGTCATTCCGCAGGTTATTTCGAGCGTACAGCAGCTTGGGGGAATGGTGACGAATTTATTCAGTCCGTACGAAGTATCTCAGACGTCAAAAACGACAGATCCCTCCGCAGCGGCAGCTGCCCCTGCTGCAACTGCCGCTGCCGATATAACTGATATAACTGACACGACCGGCGCGGCTTCGGATAATTCTGATAGTTCTGACGCGTCTGATGCAAACAGTATAAACACGGATAAGAAACTGCTTAAAAATTCCGTAATCGGAGTGAACCTGACTAATTTTGCCAATTCCCTGCAGAAGTATATAGACGGGATCGGCCTTGATTTTAATATACAGGATACAGTTAATAATTTTCTTATAGATTTTGCCGCCAATATTATGAATATCGGAACAAAGTTTATAACCCCGATGTTTAATTCCATCACGTCAATATTGTACAATACGGCGTCGGGAATATTAAATATCATTCTCGGTATTTTGCTGTCGGTTTATCTTCTGATCAGCAAAGAAAAATTTATCGCGCAGATAAAAAAGCTGCTGTTCGCGGTTATCCCCGGTAATTTTTCATACAGGTTAGTTAAAATAATGCGTAAGACGCATGAAATATTCGGCGGCTACATAACCGGAAAAATACTTGACTCCCTTATTGTAGGAGTTATATGTTTTATAGGAATGTCGATTTTTAATATAAGATATGCTATGCTTATCTCAGTAATCATCACAGTTACGGAAATTATCCCGTTTTTCGGTCCGATTATAGGGACGGTAACGTCTACTTTCTTCATCGCGATAAGCGATATATGGCAGGCTGTCGGGTTTTTGATATTTATGCTCGTATTACATCAGATAGACGGCAATATAATAGGACCTAAAATTGTCGGGGCGAAAGTAGGACTTTCGTCGTTTTATGTGATTTGCGCCGTTATTATAATGAGCGGGCTTTTCGGACTTTTAGGGATGTTTATAGGAGTGCCAATATTTGCGGTTATATATGTTTTAATAAAGGAATATGCGGAGAATAAACTCGGAAAGAAAGGCTACCCTGTAAGAACCGAATATTATGTCAGGAACGGCAATTTTGACGAAATTCCCGGCGATACAATCAAAAATGATAATCTTAAAATTGACGCCGGGGACACTAAATCGATATTTTCTATTCTGGCTAATATTGTAAAAAATATATCCGGCAGATTCGGTAAATCAAAAGATGAGTCAGATAAAAGTGACAAAAGAGATAATGATAAAAACAATAAATATAAATAAATATAAACAAAAATGCGCCCCCGTAGTTAAATGGACATAACTTTCCCCTCCTAAGGGAAGATTACGCGTTCGATTCGCGTCGGGGGTGCCAATACCGAACGTAGTTCGGGTATAATGGCACGAAATTCATTTTTGTGTCATTTTTGTTTTCTATAGAGCAATACGAATCCAACTGTATAAAATGTGTGTATTTATCCAATTTGCTAATCTGGACTCGAACTGTTTTTTTGCGTTTGCTAATAAAAATGATATGCTTGCTAATAACCGTTTTGTGTGGTGATGGATCACCGTGTACTTCCCTGTGCGTTGATGCCGGGTCCCATTTGATTCTGCGGACTGTGAAACTATATTCAACCGCTAATTCGACAAGTCGGCGGCAGCCTTTCTCTACATGTATGTTTGTTAGTTTATCCATGTCGTAAGCTTCGACTATTTCCTCGACGCCATTCTGTCGCAGAGTCTCAAATAATCCAATAAGATTGTGGTAATTGTTCGCGCCTGCGACAGCCGCGAACGTCAGTCCCGACAGACAATATGAAATAATAGCCTTTAAATAACCTTCTGTTACATAGACTGTTTTATCCCACCTATTGCCGATAAATCCAACCGGACTGCCGCACGATGTTCCTATGTTCTCGTTTGTACTGGAGAACCAAAAGTATTTACAGCCATTAAACGGCGTATCGAGCCGAATCTGTATTCCGGCAGTCAGCCCGTCAATTCGTGTGCCGCGTTTCAACGCTGAACGATGAAGCCGCGCAAATACTCGACGCTTTGGAAAAGCAAGACACAATCGTCGTTTACGCCGACAAAAAGCCTATACTGCTTACCATAGAAAAAATTTCTCGCTCTAACCCGATATACGCTATGGATATACCCAATATATTGACCAAAAAGAAATATAAAATAGATATTGTCACCCCGGCGACGCGCAAAACAAGCGGCGAATATACAAATCGCCCCGATTTATGCCAATACTTTACGTCTGTGGCAAACAAACTGAAAGTTTATGAAGATATATTGATTGAGAACAGCGAACTTGAAATGCTTTTCGCAAACATAAAGATGAGCAGATATAATTTTGAGAGCAGAAACTATATGATCGGCGGCAAAAATATACCAGCAATGACCGGAAGCTGTGACATATCAATCAATTCGGACAGCGAGCAGGTGGATAAAATAAAGTTACTTTTGGGGTATGCGACATACAGCGGAATCGGAGCTAAAACGTCGTTAGGCATGGGTGGGTTTTTAGTACAGGCGTAAAAACATAAAAAATCGGTTTTTTATGTTAATTAATGCAAAAAAGTGTTGACAAAAGGTATTTATAGCGTTATAATATATACAAATCTCGTCAGGGAGTAGAAAAAAGAGGGCAGTTGATGAAAAAACATCAAACCACAGGAGAAAATTCGGGAGGATTTTTTAGCCCGAAAAATGGCATCCTCCGGAAAATCGAGAAAGGCGTGATAGAATGGTAGGAAAGTTCATATTTCCGAACAGATGTTGTATGCGCCTGATTCCACAAAATGTTATGTTTTGGGGTAGAACAAATATACTCCTGAAAAACAGCCCTCAGAGTTCCGATTTTATGCGGCAAAAAAATGGGTAGGGTTGCGCGACCTTGCTTCCTCTAACGGGGATTGAAACGCTCCTAATACTTCATTGCAATATGTAGCATCACACGTTGCGCGACCCTGTTGCCTCGCAAGGGGATTGAATAATTGAAAAGAATCTCTCGATTAATATATCCGAGAGATTCTTTTTCTGGTTTTGACAAAGTAAAAATAAATATAAAAAATCTCCGTCAAACTATTGTAATCTCCGTCATTTTAGGGTATAATGATGGAGATAAATAATTTATGATGGAGATTAGCAATGAAAATATTTGATTATAAAAATACTCCCAAAGCATTGCTTACACCGGATATTGTGGCAATGTTCACCAGTATTCACGAACACAAGGGTAAACAGGAGTTATTCATAGAAGCTCATGCCGATGCGCTCACTACGCTGATGGAAATTGCGAAAATCCAAAGTACCGGCGCATCCAATCGGATTGAGGGTATTCATACCACCGATAAACGATTGGATGAGATAGTCAGGGATAAATCTGCGCCCCGCAACCGCACAGAGCAGGAAATAGCGGGGTATCGCGATGTTCTTGCGACCATTCACGAAAGCTATGATTATATATACCCGCGTTCGAATGTCATTTTACAGTTGCACGGGCAGTTATATTCGTTCTCTCAGAGTTCTGTCGGCGGGACATATAAAAATGCCGATAATTTCATAGCCGAAACTGACGCAGAGGGTAACGAAACAATCCGTTTTAAGCCTGTTCCGGCATATCTGACCGCAACTGCAATGGAAAATCTATGTGCGGCTTTTATTGAAAGCATGGGAAAAAACGAGTATGACCCGCTCCTGCTTATACCAATGTTCATTTTGGATTTTCTATGTATTCACCCGTTCAACGACGGCAACGGGCGTATGAGCCGTCTGCTCACTCTGCTTCTGCTCTATCGCGCCGGATATATTGTCGGCAAATATATCAGCTTGGAAAAACTGATTGAGAGCAGCAAAGACACCTATTACGAGGTATTGCAAGACAGTTCGATTGGCTGGCATGACAACGAAAACAATTATGCTCCGTTTGTGCGCTATTATCTCGGCATTTTGCAGAAAGCGTATAATGAATTTGAAACGCGGGTAACATACCTGAAATATCGGGGTCTATCGAAACCTGACCGTATAAGAACTGTAATTGACCGAAAAATCGGAAAAATCACAAAGAAAGAGATAACAGAGGCTTGTCCTGACATCAGCAAAGTTACGATAGAACGCACATTGACGTCGCTCGTCAAAGACGGATATTTAGTAAAAATCGGTGCTGGTCGTTCGGTCGCTTACGGGAAAACAGATAGAAAAGATTAAAACAAGCATAATCGCATAAAAATCGGTAAAATTATCAAAAAAAGTGTTGACAAAAGGTATCTTTGGCGTTATAATATATACAAATCTCATCAGGGAGTAGAAAAAAGAGGGCAGTTGATGAAAAAACATCAAACCATAGGAGAAAATTCGGGAGGATTTTTTAGCCCGAAAAATGGCATCCTCCGGAAAATCGAGAAAGGCGTGATAGAATGGTAGGAAAGTTCATATTTCCGAACAGATGTTGTACATGTCTAATTCCACAAAATGTTACGTTTTGGGGTCGAACAAATATACTCTTGGAAAACAGCCCTCAAAGCCCCCATTTTATGCGGGTAAAAAACGGGTAGGGTTGCGCAACCCTGTTACTCCGTAAGGAGATTGAATAAAAAAATAAAAAGTCGTGACCGCAATAATATACAGCGAACACGACTTTTATTTATATCGGAGGCAAAATAAAATGGCGGAAAGACCGATATTTGCTTATAAAAATGAAAAAGTGCGAATTTATATGACGGAATTTAAATGGGTTCCGGGATTTGCGAAATCGCAAAATCAGAAATGTATAAGAAGTCTGCATGAATGTGCCGTAAAACAGCATGGATTTTGTAATATCCTTTAAATATCGTCGAAATCGGAAAGCGAGTTAGGCGTAAGATTAAGCGCGTTTAACTTGAAACTCGACGGGATTTCCGTCGAGTGTATATATCAGTCGTCAAAAAAATTTACTGACGGCGGAGCGTAAGCGAATTAATTTTACTTACGCCATGTCCGACAATCTGCAGCCAAACAGTACCATAATTGATATACCCGACGACGAGGCGTTACCGGATATCGTGCCGTATAGCGAAATCACGGAAAATTATGAGGAATTCGGCGCGGAAAACTATGTCAGTATAACGGCAAATATGTCCGGCGACAAGCTCATTATAATAAATGAGCAGTTGTATTTATTAAGCGGCACTTCCATGTATGTATATAATGATGCAAGCGATTCATGGACGCCAAAAAATCCTACAGGGGCGGTAAACGTTCCATTAAACGCAGTCATATATAATAATTTATATGGGGTAACGAAAAATAATACAAGCACATTACCGACCGTATATAAATATTCATCTGACGACAATGTGTGGACTTCGTATTCGACATTCAATTTTTTCGGGACATTGCAGGCGATGGAATGTGTAAACAACAGGATGTACATATTCACCGGAAGCAGCGATTATTCGGACAGACTGGTGGAATATGTCCCGCCGATAAGCCCGTGGATAGAGAAAAAGAATTCCAATACGGGTTTAGCTAACGCAGGCACAGCCTACATTAACGGAAAGATAAAATCTTGGTTTAACATTTTGTCGATGCTTGTTTCGTCGTTTTGCTGAGAGGTATCGAGTTCTTTTTTATTGCCGGAATCCGGATTTGAATTGTTATCTTTATCGGGTTTGTTTTTTATTTTATCCCTCAAAAGCCTCAGCACAATTTCTGTGTTGGGGTTTATTTTGAAGTATTTTTTCGCCGGCAGTCCTTTTATTTTTGTGGAGATTAAATCAAGTTCTTCAAGGCGATTTACAGCCCGTTCCTGCTGACGCTGGGTCAATGTAGTGCGGTCTTCAATATCCGATGCGGTTGCGTAGAACATATCCTCCGAATCAAGCATACCTGCCGACCTGTAGTAGTGTTCTTTTCCGAGAAGCGCGCTGAATATGACGGCTTCGTTCAGACCGATTGCCGCCGCAAGAGTTCTGTTGACATGTATTGTGTTATCTGCTCTCAATAGCTCAAATATTTCGTGCGACATGGAATTTTATACCTCCTTAATTTTTTACGATTGATTTATTTATATTTTTTTGATAAAATATAAATAAATTGGTTTATTACAACATAGGTTTATTATTTGTATTAGATACAAGGGAGAACTATGAATATAGCGAATAATATCTTGAAACACAGCCTGAAAAACGTGTATTTTTTAGTGGGAACAGCGTGTAGCGGTAAAACTACTATGGCAAACGCATTATCAAAAAAGTATGGATTTATTCATTTTAGCCGCAATAAGTATGAAGATGAAGAAAGCTACAAAGTATGGCAGTCTATTATTGACGAAAAATATCAGCCTAATTCCACAAAAAGAAAAGACATGGACTGGGAAAAATACTACAGCAGGTCTGTAGAGGAGTTTTTAGCCGATGAAAACGATAAAAACGCTTCTGATGAATATCTGGATTTTGCCATTATTGAGCTAATCAAACTATCGCAAAATAATAAGGTGATAGCGGATATTAGAATATTAGATTTTAATTTAATAACGGATATTTCCGATTATAATAGAATCGCCTGTTTATTAGCCCCCGGCGAGTTAATAGTCCGTGATAATTACGTGCGTGATGACCACAGAGATAGAATAGAGCGTATTCAATCGCTGAAAGACTCGGAGAAAAAATTTGAAACGCAATACGAACTAATGAGAATACGCGCGAAAGAAATGGCTGAACAAGCAAAAAAGTATAATTTATTTAGTATAATGCGAAGCGAAGAAAGCACAGTTGAAGATACTTTGCGATTATTAGAAAAACATTTTTGTTTGATAAACGGATTATAAGTCACAATAAAAAATAAATCATGGAGTTATTATATTATGATGAATAAAGTCACAGTTGCAGCGTGTAACAATTACGAAAGCGAAAATCTGACCCGCGCTATAGATTATATCATATCGCAGTACGGAGAACTGTTTGAATCGCTGAAAGGCAAAAGCAAAATAGTTATCAAGCCGAATCTGCTCATGGCAAAAGATAA
>WQYZ01000018.1 GCA_009780985.1 Oscillospiraceae bacterium
GAGCGACGGCGGTAGAGTTTGAATTTTCGGTTGCGTTAGCCGATACCGACGCGCACGCGCCGTCGTCGCCGACGTTATTTGGCAGAAATTTTACATCGTTGTGCATTAACGGAAGCGCCGGATTGATTGAACTTACAGGGTCTGCGTTAGAAGACAACAATTTTAATGCGGGAACTACAAACGCCGTAATGTCAATATCTCCGGCATCGCCTGACAGCGCAAATCCCCCGTCGGATTTCTGCGCCTGCGAAAGATAATTCAGAAACGAGGTTTCGTCAAAAATCATTCCGGAGCATTTCAGCGCGTAATACGAGAAAATATAATCGTTCAGCGTATTACTGTCTAAGGGATTTTCAAGCAGATTTTTCAGTTTGGTTTTGTATTCTTCGTATTTTTCGAAATATCCGGGATCTGCGCCGATTACTGCTGCTATATCGGAAACTATAACATACGACGCCATGACCGTGTTGTCGTCCCCTATAATCGATCCCAAAATATCGTCAAACCCTTTGTAATCCATAGGATTTTCGCCTGCGTTATATACCGCGACTATCTGCCACCATGAAGTCATTCCATCGTTTCTGTAGTTTGCCAGTATATCCGTAAGAGTATCGCCCGAACTTTTGTAGGAATTTGAATCGTCAGGATTCGCCATGCACGAGGGCGTAAAACATAATATAATAAATGCGGCTAAAATAATCGCTGTGATTTTGTAATATAATTTTTGCATAAGTTTATTTTCCTTAAAAAATATAAATTATTTCAATCCTTTTACAATATTCTCTGTGTCTGACGCGATAACAAGTTCTTCATCTGTGGGAATAACATATACTTTTCCGATACTGTTCTCACTCGAAATGTCAACGACAGGGTCTTTATATTTTTTTGCGTTCTTATTTTTTTCTTTGTTTATAGAAATATTCAGAAACTGAAGCCCGTCGATTACAGATTCTCTTAAATCCGGATTGTTCTCTCCGATTCCCGCGGTGAACACCACGGCGTCGAGACCGCCCATTGCCGCCGCATATGAGCCGATGAACTTTTTAATATCGTAGCATAATACGTCAAACGCCAATTTTGCGTTCTCATTTCCCGCCGCTATAGCGTCCTCGATTTCGCGCATATCGCTTGAAATCCCGGATACCGCGAGAAGTCCGCAGTTTTTATTCATAAACTCATACATCTGCTTAGGTGTGAACCCTTCGTTATCTATGATATACGTAACGATTGCAGGGTCAAGCGCGCCTGTTCTCGAACCCATGATAAGACCGTCCAAGGGCGTGAATCCCATGCTTGTGTCAATGCTTTTTCCGCCTTTTACGGCGGCTATCGACGAGCCGTTGCCGAGATGGCATGTGACGATTCTTGTTTCATCCGGATTTTTGCCGAGTTTTTCGAGAGCTCCGTTTGCACGTTCCGAGACGTATTTGTGCGATGTCCCGTGAAAACCGTATTTCCTGATTTTATATTTATCATAATATTCCCGGGGAACGGGGTACAGATACGCGTGTTTGGGCATAGTCTTGTGAAAAGCGGTGTCAAAAACCAAAACCTGCGGGGTATTCGGCATATATTCAAGACAGCCCCCGATGCCCATAAGATGCGGACCTGTGTGTAGCGGCGCCAAATCGCGGCACTTTTCATCAAGTATTTTTATAACATCGGGAGTGACGAGCGTGGATTCTGTAAAATATGGTCCGCCGTGGACTATTCTGTGGCCTATGGCGTTTATTTCATTCATGGAGTTTATAACCCCGTGTTCTTTGTTTGTGAGAACGTCAACAATTGATTTTATAGCATGCGAATGATCGGGCAGGGGAGTATCAGAGATAAAATCGGGTTTGCCCGGCACTTTATGAATTACTCTGCCGTCGATTCCGATTCTTTCGCAATTCCCTTTCGCGAGAACATCTTTTTTGTCCATATCGAAAAGCTGGTATTTTACAGACGAGCTGCCTGCATTTATTACCAAAACATACATAAATAAAAAGCCTCCAACATCATTTGTTTTCTATTTTTTAGATTATTTTATATTAAAAAATATTTAATGTTATTATTATACATTAAAATGTTAATATTTACAACATTTTATTTTGTCTTTTATAGAAATTTTTATTTTGTCCTGTTTTATCTTGAATATATAAAAATTGTATGATATAATATTGTTAAATGTTTATACGAAACACAGAAACGGAGATAAAAATTTATGAGCAGAATAAAAGATATATCGCTTGCAAAAGAGGGGCGGGCAAAAATCGAATGGATAAAAAGCTATATGCCTGTCTTAAATCTTATTGAAAAGGATTTTTCGCAGAAAAAACCGTTTGCCGGTAAGAAAATCTCCATGTCGATTCACTTGGAGGCAAAAACCGCATATCTTGCGCACGTTTTGAAAGCAGGCGGAGCGGAAGTATTTGTCACAGGGTGCAATCCTCTGTCTACGAGAGACGAGATAGCGGCTTCGTTAGTCGCAGACGGGTTTGAAGTCAACGCGATTCACGACGTATCAATGCAGGAATACGACGAGCATCTTATAACGACGCTGTCATGCCGTCCGAATCTTATGATTGACGACGGCGGGGATTTTACGAATATTCTGCATAATACAAGACAGGACCTGTCAGAAAATCTGATCGGCGGGTGCGAAGAGACGACGACTGGTATTCACCGGCTTAAATCTCTCGAAAAATCAGGCAAAATGCGTTTCCCTATGATTGACGTAAACGGCGCGGATTGCAAGCATCTTTTTGACAACAGATATGGTACGGGGCAGTCAACTTTCGACGGGATAATGCACACGACGAATCTTATTATCGCCGGTCAGACTGTGGTAGTCGCCGGATACGGCTGGTGCGGCAGGGGAATTGCGATGCGGGCAAAAGGCATGGGCGCGATTGTTGTCGTCACGGAAGTCGATTACGTCAAAGCCATAGAAGCGCGAATGGACGGGTTTGCCGTTATGCCGATGCGAGAGGCGGCGAAAATCGGAGACTTGTTTATTACGGTAACCGGCTGCAAGGACGTGATTGTAAAAGAACATTTCGAAGTTATGAAAAACGGCGCGGTCATGTGCAATTCCGGTCACTTCGACGTAGAGATAAACAAGAATGATTTATCGGAACTTTCCGTAGAGATATTTGAACGCAAGGAAAATATCATGGGCTATAAAATGCGCGACGGCAGAATATTAAATCTGCTCGCCGAGGGCAGACTTGTAAACCTTGCGGCGGGCAACGGTCATCCCGCTGAAATTATGGATATGTCGTTTGCAATACAGGCGAAGTCTCTAGAATATCTCGCAAACAATCCGAAACTTTCACCTGCGTTATATAACGTCCCAAAAGAGATAGATCAGGAAATCGCCGCGCTGAAACTTGCGTCAATGGGAGCAAAAATCGACGTTCTGACAGATGAACAGAAAAAATATATAGAGGGATAACTGTCAGATTTATTGTAATATTCTGATTATAAATCAGAAATGAGAAATTATTTTTGAAAAAAGAGGTGCAACAAATGAATGAATCCATAAATATAAGAATTGCTCATATTGTTTTAGATTGTGTAAATCCAAGTGCATTAGCGGATTTTTATGCTAACTTATTGGGGTGGAAGAAAAGGGACCTTGGTCCCGAATGGAGCGTAGTGAGTAAACCGGGAGTAAGTCCTATTCTTTTATTTCAACAAGATGCAGAATACGAACCTCCTGTGTGGCCAGATGCACCCGGAATGCAGTGCCAGATGGCACATATTGATTTTGCTGTTGTCGATATTAAAAGAGCAATCCAACATGCAGTCAACTGTAGCGCAAAGATTGCTGACAATCAGTATTCTGACAAATGGACAGTTATGTTAGACCCCGCAGGACATCCTTTTTGTTTTGTTCAAAACCCAAGTTTAATTGAATCCTTAGTAAAGAAAAACGTATGATATAGGCATTATTCTACTAAATTGAAATGAGGGGAATAAATATTATGTCGATTGATAATCTTGATACAAGCAAATACAATATCGCAGAACATTCTGCGGCTTCAAAAAAATACGGTTTGATGATGCTCGCTGTTCTTCTGCCGTATTATATAATCTGCATCGTTATTTATCTTTTGCAGAGAAGTTATGAAAATATATTCGCGACGATTTTTAAATCGACGTTTCTTCTCGAATTATTTATATTGATGGTCTGCATGTTTATAATACTCGGTGTAGCTTTGTTGCTAAAAGCGGTCCTTTTGTCATTATTTTCAGAGGGCAAATCGAACAGCCTGAAATTCAAGATGATAGGCGGAGTCCAGAAACCGCACTTTTATTCGTCCGAACCCATAAAAATATGGCAATACAGGATATGCCTGATTGTTTATATATTGTTAGCCGCGATTCTGCCGTATATAGTTTCTCTGATTGTCGGGGATTTTATGTTTGTTTTGGCAAGCTTTATCATGGCGTACTGGGCGGGGAGCGACATATGGCTTTTGTTTACTCTGTTCGGGAAAAAAGGCGGGGACTATATTATAGATTTCGACAGCGTTATGTTTTACAGAATTTATATTAAGAAAAAAGCAGGAGATAAAAATGATAAAGTTGAATAAAAACCAAATCGAAAAATTACTTCCGTTTTATACGGGGCAAACGCCGCTGGAACTTCAATTCGCTTTGGAGTTGCAGTATGCGTATAATAACGGCGCCTCGGTTTACACCGACGACGCAGGAAATCCGAATATGCTGCTGATTGTTACAGTTTCACCATTCGGGTCAGTCTGGGTGCATCTCTCAGGCAATGTGGCGTATGATAAAGTCGATAATGATTTAAACGATTTTTTATCAAGACAATTTGCCCTTTTAACCGAGGATGATATGCGCGCTCATTCAGGTGAAAAAGGGGCTGTATGTTTGCATTTATACTCGCCGGGCTGGCTGCCAAAATTGGAAAAATTGTTTGACGGACATATAAGAGATAAATGGATACGGTATAATTACCGGTTAAATAAAGAAGTTTTCAGCCGTCATTCCGATTGGCGGGAAAAGATTCCCGACGGATTTGAAATGCGGTACTCCGACATTTCCTTTTGGCGTCCTGAATCCAAAAAGTTCGACTTTTCCTTGGTTAAAGACGATGAAAAGATAAGCAGCTGCGGTATTATATATTTTGAAAAAGAGTCTTATAACGCGAAAACAGAGCGCGTAGTTGAAATCGGCATAGAAACAAAAGAAGAATACAGACGTAAAGGATTTGCTTTCCTGACCTGTTCGGCTTTTGTTGAATATTGCCTGTTACATGATTTAGAGCCGAATTGGGGCTGTTATCAATTCAATCCGGATTCGCAGGCATTGGCAAAAAAACTCGGATTCGAAGAGATAAGTCAAAAAAATGTGTTGATTTTGGGAAAATAAAAAGTGTGAACCCATAAATATCGTAGGGGCGGCACCGCTGAGTGTACTCAGCCTGCCGCCCCTACAGTTGTATTTTTATTCCCCGCGCATACTGCGCACAAATTCGTTCATTTTCGCGTATCTCTGCGGCGAAACATAGTCTGTGATTGAGTTGCCGCTCCCGATTGCGATACCCGGCTTGTTTATTATGGGCGTTACGACTTCTTTCAGGTAGCTTTCTATATCGATTCCCGAAACGTCGCATAATACGTCTGTATCAATGCCGCCGAATAAGCCGATTCTGTCGCCGTAACGTCTGACCCATTCGGAAAATGGTGCGATAACGTCCTCGTTCGAGTGCTTCGCGTCGATTTTCGCGACGTCGATTATATCGTCCATAACCTCGAATATATTGCCGCACGAATGCAGTAAAAACGGTTTTCCGCTCTTGCGTTTGATTAAATCGATTATTCGCGCGTACTGCGGGATTATATGTTTTCTTATGTCGTCGGGGTCGAGCATCGGCGACATTTTATATCCTAAATCGTCGCCGAACCGGAACACGCAGAACATATCGCCGTATAAATCCAGAAATTTATCCCATATATTATACAGCATATCGCCGACATTTTTGAATAAAAGTCCGAAAAGTTCGGGGTCGTCGCTTCTGATATAGCACAAATCCATAAATCCAGTTATATCCTGAACGCTCTCGAACAGTCCATTGCCCACTCCGCCGACAAGTTTCATGCCCGCAGGTATAGCTTGGCTCATACATTCGAAATAAAAACTATATCTGTCGAAATAAATTCCCGGGATTTTATCCCACTCGTATCTGTCGAAATCGCCGCGGTCTTTAATCACGCCCTCTTTGTGACCGCCGAGTGAACCGCTTCCCGGCATTGCGGGCGCGGCGCAAATCTCGAAACATGCGGCGTCGTAGCCGAGGACTTTGAATGCTTTATTGTAATTTTTGTAATATTCGATCATATCGGCTTTGTTGTCCCCGGTGTTTCCGCCGTTGATTTTAACCCCCGACACTTCCTCCATGATTCTGTTTGAGACGACATGCTCGTAAAGCGGGGTGCGTTTGGGCTGCTGGTTTTTTGCCGCCAGAACTAAATTGTTATAGTCCGGTTCGAATTCGCGTTTTATGTAGATGTTCATGATTCTTTCTCCTTTATTTATTTTTTATATCGGACAATCCAAGCAGATAATCGCTGCTGACCTGAAAATATTCGCAGAATTTTATTATTGTTGAAACTGTTGGTTCACGTTCGCCTGTTTCATAATAACGATAGGCACGCAAAGAAATATCAATAACTCCGGCAATATCCATTTGAGTCAAATTCTTCTCATTTCTTAAATTTTTCAATCGTTGCGATAATGTAATCATATAAAACCCCGATTTAACATATATTTAACATTTTATTTACAAAAAAGAACTTATAGGCACAATCGTACCATGATATAATATAAATACGATAAGCACAGTTGTGCCATACATATAAATTTAAAAGGAGCAAAAACATATGGAACACGAGTATACAAAAGAAATATTTGATCGCGCCGATATCAAGCAACTCAGGAAATTTCTGCTCGAGAGCGGCGGAACCGACAATGATTGCTATGGTACATATCAGGAACGCCTCGACAGAAACAGCGAAGATATAATGTATGCACTGATAAGACTGTCAAAAACCAGCAGAGAGGAGAATCAACCTCAGGCGGCGACAGACGACCTGACTGCGGCGTTGCTGACATACAGAGACGTTTTCACTGAAATAGGCATGAAAGTCGGTGCGAGGCTGATGTTTCAACTGATGTATCAGAACAATTAAAATTTATATTTTTTCACACATTTCCTATATTGTTTCGGGCTTGTAATCTTCAAGGCACAATTCGATTGCTTATTTCATATTTTCTTTTATTTCCTCGATTGTTTCGCCTTGCGTGTTACATCCTTTCAATGCAGGGCAAGTTGCCCAATATCCGCCTTCTTCAGCTTTATAAATTAATATATGAAATGTTTTTAACATTATATTACGCTCATTTGTATTAAAATATTATTCAGCTATATTATACACCGTTTTCCCGGTTTAATCAAGCGTAAAATAAAATTTTCCCACATTTCACTACATACCGACGCTGTAATTCGGGGCTTCTTTTGTTATATATACGTCGTGCGGGTGACTTTCTTTTAATCCCGCGCTTGTCATTTCAATAAATCTGCCGTTTTTCTGCAGTAATTCAATCGTCGCTGTTCCGCAGTATCCCATTCCCGCGCGAAGTCCGCCTATTAACTGATAAACTGTCTCAGACAGCGGACCTTTATACGGAACTCTGCCCTCGACTCCTTCCGGAACAAGTTTATTGGTTTCGAAAGGATCTGTGTCATCCTGGAAATACCGGTCTTTTGAACCTCTCTGCATTGCCGCGATCGAGCCCATTCCCCTGAAACTCTTAAACGACCTGCCCTGAAATATTTCGGTTTCTCCAGGACTTTCTTCACAGCCCGCAAACAGCGCGCCTATCATAATAACGCTGCCGCCCGCCGCGATTGCCTTTACTATATCGCCGCTGTATTTTACCCCGCCGTCTGCGATTACAGGTATATCGTACTTTGAAGCGACAGACGCGACGTCCAATACTGCCGTTATCTGAGGCATTCCGATTCCGGCTACGACGCGCGTCGTGCATATTGCTCCCGGACCGATGCCGACTTTGACCGCACTCACGCCTGCGTCGATTAGCGCCTGCGCGGCTTCGGCGGTTGCAATATTCCCGGCTATTACCTGAGCGTGCGGGTGGTCGGATTTTATGCGTTTCAGCGCGTTTATTATATTCTTGGAATGTCCGTGAGCGGAATCCAAAACTATTGCGTCAACTCCGTTTTTTAAAAGTTCCGCCGTTCTCTCCATATAGTCTCCTGTCGCGCCTATTGCCGCCGCGCACAATAACCTGCCATTGGAGTCTTTTGCGGACAACGGATACTGGACGGCTTTTTCTATATCTTTTATTGTTATAAGCCCTTTCAGTTTCCCGTTTTTATCTACTATCGGAAGTTTCTCTATTTTATATTTCCTCAGGATTTCCTGCGCTTCCCGCATAGTTATGCCGACTTTTGCCGTGATTAAGTTTTCTTTTGTCATAACTTCGGATATCGGCATATTTTTGCCGTTCAGAAAACGCATGTCTCGGTTTGTGATAATTCCGACTAATTTGCGGTTCTCGTCCACTATCGGCACGCCCGAGATTTTGTATTTCGCCATAAGCTCGTCGGCTTCCTTTACAAGTTTATCGGGGGTTAAATAAAACGGATTGGTTATGACCCCGTTTTCACTTCTTTTGACTTTTTCAACTTCGTCAGCCTGCGTCTCTATAGACATATTTTTGTGTATAACCCCGATGCCGCCTTCTCTTGCTATCGCTATCGCCATTTTGGATTCCGTCACGGTATCCATAGCAGCCGACATCAGCGGCACGTTAAGAGTTATATTTTGTGTAAGTTTAGTTTTTATATCGACGTCTCTCGGTATTACCTCGCTGTACGAGGGAATTAAAAGCACATCGTCGAAAGTAAGAGCTTTTTTTGCAAATTTATTGGCATAGTCATAATTGTTTGAATTATTCATAGCGCGTTTCCTCCTGAATTTATTAATTTATGTTTTTATATATTTTATTAATTTATATTTTCGGGCGGGATTATTCCCGCCCTATGACATATTTATAGCTTTTCCTGTTTATGTTTCATATCATCTTTGAGAGCCTGTATTCTGTGAATAGGATTTAAGAGCTTGCTTATAGAATGATTGCAGTTGATTGCGTCTATTAATTTCGCAAGATATTTCGATATGTCAACTTCGCAGAACCATGGTTTGTTTATTATATCTTCGGATTTATACGTCGTATTGGTCACGAATATTTTATTTATGACCCCGTTTTCGTACGCCTCGTCGAACCTTTCCGTGCCTGCGGCAAACTGCCCGAATGTTATAAATACAAATATCCGCTTTGCTCCCATTTCGTGCACCTGTTTTACAACGTTGAGTATAGAGTCGCCGCTTGCAATTATATCGTCTATTAATATAACGTCTTTGCCTGTGACATCCGTGTCTTTGCCCAGAAAATCAAAACTCAGGATCGGGTTTTTCCCGTTTACGATTCTTGTGTAATCCCTTCTTTTGTAAAACGTGGCTATATCCAGATCAAGAACGGACGAATAATACTCGTTTCTCGACATTGCCCCCTCGTCGGGAGAAATAATAAGAGCTTTGTCACGTGTGAGTTCTATATCGTCCACATTTTCGTACAATGCTTTTATCATCTGATAAGATGGACGTATTGCATCAAATCCGCTCAACGGTATCGCATTCTGCACACGCGGTTCGTGTGGATCGAACGTAAGTATATTTGACACACCCATATTGACAAGCTCTTGAAGCGAAATCGCGCAGTCGAGCGATTCCCTTGAATTTTTATTATCCTGCCTGCTGCTGTAGAGCATAGGCATAATTACGCTTATTCTTTTTGCTTTACCCCCTAAAGCCGCTATTGTCCTGATTAAATCCCTGTAATGGTCGTCCGGGCTCATATACGAAATTTTGTCGTACATTTTATAAGTTACGCTGTAGTTGTAGCAATCGCATAAAATAAATATATCATACCCCCTCACCGTCTGGTCTATAATAGCTTTAGCCTCTCCCGTCAAAAATCTCGGACACGATGTTTTTACCAGAAAATTGGCATTTTCGTCAAGCCTGAACAGTCTTAAATAGTCGTTGATTTCTTCGCCTATACGTTCGCACCCGCGCATAGCTATCACTCCGAGCCTGCCGTGCTGGGAAAAATCGTCTTCCTCCTGCAGCTGGAGCATCTGTATCTGCGTCTGCATTTGCAAAGTATCCATGGTTAACGCACTCTCCTTTCAGAATTTAAAGATTTTTTTTGGTATATTATATATTTTATAAATTTAAAATATAATTTACTGTTTTGTTATATTCAGTAATATTTATAATATTTTTAGGTATAATAAAAAAATCCCTATATAATATATTGCTACAAAAAATAGTCAATAATATTTTGGTTTAAGAGATTTTTAAATATGTAAAACAGAATTATGTAAATTTAATAGTTTATTTAAGTAATAATATATTATAACTTAAATATTTAATTATGTCAAGATATTTTTCCGATTTTTTTGAATTTTTAGAGTTAAAATTATAAAAACTTTTTTGCGGAAATTTGTGAGTAAAGATGAAAATTGTATTGACAAATATAAATATTTCAAGTATAATAATAAACAAGATAAATTATGTAAAATAAATTTATTGAAATTATTTTAAATTTTTAATTTAGGAGGATTATCGAAAAGATGAAAATGAAAAAAATTGTAGCTGTTTTAGTATGCGTATTATTGGCAGTTACGTTGGCGCTTCCCGCAATGGCTGCTGCTAACGGCGACACTTGGCCTTCTAATATGATAACTTTACCTACAGCTCCGAAAGCGACATGCGTTATTGACGGCGTAAAAGACGACGGTTACGGAGACGGTTATGTAATTGACAAAATAAGAGACGGCGGCAACAATACAACCGGCGCGACAGGAACACTTTACACAGCATGGGACGACAACAATATCTATTATTATATAGAAATAAAAGACACCACCCCGAATCACGAAGCTGCCAACGTTTATGAACGCGACTGTGTTGAGTTCTTCATCAATTGGAACAGCACGCCCGACTCCGACACAACCGATTCCACACATCCATACTGGCAGATAAGAATCGCGTCCGCTCCAAGCGCAGATGACGGCACTCAGGTTTCCGGCGGCGGGAACTTTGACAGCACGGCATATGATCAGATACCTTTTAAAGTAGCTCCGCTTGTTGCAGGCGATACTGATTTAAAACAGGGATATGTAATCGAATGCGCTATGCCTATCGCGCTCGCTCCGGGAGCAACTCCTCTGAAAGAGGGCGGCTCCGTTGTCGTTGATTTCCAGATAGCCGACAATCAGCAGGGAACCAACAGAGATACTCAGGCATTCTTAGATCCTTCCGACCCGGACGTTGACAATCAGTGGCAATGGCCGAACGCTGACCGCGGCATACTTCCGTTAGGCGCGGCTAAACCGGCTCCGACTGAAGCTGCTACCGACGCTGCCGCTCCGGCTCCCGCTGTTGACGTTGCTGCACCGGCTCCCGCACCGGCTGCTCCTGTAACCACATCTGCTCAAACAGGCGATAATACTTTGGCGATCGCAGGCATCATGGTATTGGCTGCCGCAGGCGCAGTTATTTTCAGAAGAAAACTTTTCGTTAAATAATTAAATAAAAAAATAAGAACATAGCGCGGCAATTAAGCCGCGTTATTTTTTTGTATATCTTTTCTTAAAAATTTATTTAAGAATACGGAGATTAAGTGTTGACAGATATAAATAATTCAAGTATAATTATAGCAAGATAAATTATGAAAAAATAAATTTATTTTAAATATTAATTTTTGGAGGATTATCGAAAAGATGAAAATGAAAAAAATTTTAGCGCCTGTATTATTCATAGCGATGATATTTGCGCTGACAATCCCGGCAATGGCTGCGGCGGACGTTGTCCCTGTTACCGCCAATAAAAGTGCGGCGATTGCCATTGACGGAGCGCGCGACGACGCTTACGCAGGACCGGTTGACATCGCCGCCCCCAGACTAAATGCAACAGACGGTTTTGAGAACGCTCCCGGAGCGGCTACGGGGAAATTATGGACGGCATGGGACGACAGCTCGGTGTATTTTTACATCGAAGTATACGACACCACCCCGAATCAGAAAGACACTGCCAACAACGACTGCGTGGAAATCTTTTTAGACTGGAACGCGGGACAAGGCGGACCGGATGAAGCGTCTGCCGACACACCTTTCTGGCAGATAAGAGTTTTCGCCGGACCCGACGCGGACGGAGTCACTGACTTGGGCGGGTATATACTGACGGATGCTGCCGACTGGAGCGGAAACTCAGTATTCAATGACGTCTGTACGCATTTCTCGGGTCCGCTCAACGGCAATTACAACAACGGATATGTTGTTGAGATTAAAATACCGCACCCCGATGTCGCTGCTTTAACTGAAGGGAAAAAAATTCCTTTTGACGCTCAGATATGCGACAATATGTTAGGTCAGGGCGGAAGAGAAGGACAGATGTTTATCGGTCATGCCGGCGATGGTATAGACGACAACGAAAAATGGCACACTCCGAGTTATCTCAGCGGTCTTATGACCCTTGGCGCCGCTTATGTCGCTCCGGCTCCTACCGAGGCGGCTCCCGTCGCCGACGCTGCCGCTCCGGCACCCGATGTTGCTGCACCGGCTCCGGCTGCTCACGCCGTAACTTCCGCTGTTCAAACAGGCGACAATACTTTGGCAATCGCAGGTATCATGGTACTGGCTGCCGCAGGCGCAGTTATTTTCAGAAGAAAACTTTTTGTTAAATAAAAAATGAAATACAAAAAAATAACGCGGCAATTAAGCCGCGTTATTTTTTTGTATATATTTTCTTAAAAAATTATTTAAAAATACGTAAATTTAAGTGTTGACAGTGACAAATATTTGCAGTATAATAACAGACAGATAAATTATAAAAAATAATTTGATTGAAATTATTTTAAATTTTAATTTAGGAGGATTATTGAAAAGATGAAATTGAAAAAAATTACGGTAATCTTAGTATTCGTATTAATTTGCGCTATGTCTGTGCTTCCAGTAATGGCGGCAGCCGCTTTGCCGGATAATATGGTAACTTTGCCGGCGGCGCCTAAAGCGACTTGCGTTATTGACGGCGTAAGAGACGACGGATACGGCGATTGGTTTAACATGACTAAATTGAGAAACGACGCTACTGTCGGCGCGACCGGAAGATTTTGTACAGCTTGGGACGACAACAATATCTACTACTATATAGAAGTAAACGACACAACTCCGAATCATGATTCCGCCAACGCATGGGATCGCGACTGCGTCGAGTTCTTTGTTGACTGGAACAGCATGAGAGATACGGATTTAAGCAATACAGACGATCCGTACTGGCAGATAAGAATCGCGTCCGCGCCTGATTCAAACGGCGAACAGAATACAAACGGAGGCACTTCAGGCTTAGTAGGCTCCAATCTTAACGGCGATACGGGCATAAATTATAAAGTAGTGCCGCTCGTTGCAGGCGATACCGCTCTGGCGCAGGGATATGTAATCGAAGTCGCTCTGCCTATCGCGCTTGCTACCGGAGCTAAACCTCTGAAAGTGGGCGGTTCTGTTATTGTAGACGTTCAGATATGCGACAACCAGAACGGCAACGCAAGAGATTCACAGTCTTTCCTCGTACCCGACGACCCCGATACTGACGCACAGTCCGGAAATCCGAGCGCATGCCGCGGCATATTGCCGTTAGGCGCAGCTGTAGTGCCCGGCGACCCGTTTGCCCGTATAACAGTAAGTCCGAGCACAGACGTTATAGACGCTACGGCAGATCAGGGACCGAACGGTCAGCCCGTACAATATGTAGACGGATACGGCATAGGCTATACGTGGATAAACGATATGGCAGTGTTCAGAAATCTCGATTTCGGAGCCACAGGAGCAGGTCAGATGACGGTGGCATTCGGATTCGCCCCGACCGACGGTCAGCCGGATTCGTCGCTTTTGAAAATATATGTGGACGATCCCAACGGAGCGGAAGCCGGGGAAATCAGATGCACAGATACCGGCGGTTTCGACGAAGCGAACCAAAAAGATTTCACATTCGACTGCGCAGTTCCTTCAGGAGTTCATACTATTTACGTAAAATGGGCGGAAGCAGCTACAGGCTCGCTTTATGGCGTCCAGTTCACTGCCGCTGTCGCATCGGCTACACCGGCTGCAGACTCCGCCGTTCCGGCTCCTGCAGTTGATAATGCCGCCGCTCCGACTGCTC
Source organism: Oscillospiraceae bacterium (assembly GCA_009780985.1). Classification (GTDB taxonomy): domain Bacteria; phylum Bacillota; class Clostridia; order Oscillospirales; family WRJC01; genus WRJC01. Next base: position 14,325 of record WQYZ01000018.1, read on the forward strand.
CCGTTGTAACTTCCGCTGTTCAAACAGGAGATAACACGTTAGTAATCGCAGGCATCATGGTATTGGCTGCCGCAGGCGTAGTTATTTTCAGAAGAAAACTTTTCGTTAAATAATTAAATAAAAATAAAAGCAATACGGCAATCCGCCGTATTGCTTTTTGTAAGAAAATAAAAAAATGCGAAAATAATATTGACAATATCAAAAATTTTAAGTATAATTATAACATCTAATAAAACTTTATTATATATTTTAAAATCTAAATACGGAGGAATATTTATGAAAAAAGCAATTTCTATTCTTTTGATGATAGCTTTGATAATTTTGACTATGTCTGTGGCAACTTCCTGCAATAACTCTAACGACACCGGTAGCACGACTGTGGCGGACACTCAGTCCGGCGCGTCGGATACAAACGCCGCGGCCACGACTACTGCGGCTCCGGCAGCAACAGCAGCTCCGACAGCCGCGCCGGTTACTGCGGCTCCGACTCCCCCGGCTCCGCCGACTTTTCCCGATAACATGATAACTCTTCCGACGGCGCCGAAAGCGACTATAAATATCGACGGCGTAAAAGACGACGCATACGGAGACGGCTATTGGGAAAATCAAATAAGGGACGGCAATGAAGGCGCGACAGGAAAAGTCTATTCTGCTTGGGACGACAAAAATCTCTATTTCCTTATGGACGTAACCGACACCACGCCTAATCACGAAGCTACCAATAACTATGAACGCGACTGCGTAGAATTCTTCATCAACTGGAACAGCACCCCTGACGAAGACACTTCCGATACTACGCACCCGTATTGGCAGATAAGAATCGCTTCCGCTCCCGCAACAGAGTCCCCGACTGACTTAGAGCCTAATGGCGAACAGATTTCATGCGGCGGAAATTTCGATTCCGCCAATCTCAGCCAGATACCGTTTAAAGTAGTGCCGCGCGTTGACGGCGATACTGGTTTGACTAAAGGCTATACAATCGAAGTTGCGTTCCCAATCGCTCTCGCTGCAGGGGCTACTCCTCTTAAAGACGGCGGTTCTGTAGTAGTAGATTTCCAGATAGGCGACAACCAGGACGGAAGTTCCAGAGGCTCTCAGGCTTTCCTGGTACCCGACGACGACCTCGTTGACAATCAGTGGCAATATCCGAACGCTGACCGCGGCATACTCCCGTTAGGACCAGCCAGAACTCTCACAAACCTTGCGGCTTCCGCGACTTATCCGGCTTCGTCGGTATCCCAAGGCGTAGCGGCTCCGGCAAACGGCTCGCTTCTGACAGGTTTGATAATCGGCACTCAGGTAGGCTGGGACGGCTCGCCTGCCGGAGGCAATCTCGATACGGGAAATTTAGCGGCTTATGACGGCGACTTAACCACTTTCTACGACCCTCCTACAGGACAAAGCCCCGTTTCATTCGTCGGATTAAAATTGGATAAACCGTATGTTCTTACGGAAGTCCGTATTTGCCCGAGAGGGGATATGCTTGCGCGTTACCAAGGCGCGTCCATCTGGGGGACCAATTCAGACATATTTGACACAGATACCGCTACCCAGATTTGGGTGAGTGACGCGGCGGCGGACGACCAGTCTTTCCAGTGCATCACATCTGATCAATTCATAGCCGGAACAAACACAGGCTATACTCACTATATTTATTTCAACGGAGACACTACTCAGTACGGCGACGTCGCCGAATTAGAGTTATACGGCACTGCGAAATAATAACAACATGCCTCTTGCGAAACTGTAGGTAATTGTAATTTGTAATTACATGTAGGGACACGGCGCGCCGTGTCCCTAATTTTTATAATTTGTGAGACCGTGCGACTTCGCAGAAAACATCACGGTCTTGCCAAAGTGCCGTCGGAACGGCGGGCATTAGTCCATTTCGGCAGTTCTTCGCTGCAGGGATACTTAGCCGCCGCGGTTTCGTCAATATCGATTCCGAGACCGGGTTTATCGTTGGCGTAGACGTATCCTTTGCGCAGTTCGGGACATCCCGGGAATACTTCGATAGATTTATCGGTCCATCCGCTCCACTCCTGTACGCCGAAATTCCATGAGGATAAATCAAGATGAATGTTCGCGGCGTGACCGACAGGCGATACGTCGCCCGGACCGTGCCATGCGGTGCGGATTCCGAAATTTTCGCAGAGTATCGCCAGTTTGCGTGCGGGAGTAATACCTCCGATTTGACTTATGTGCACTCTGATAAAATCTATAAGCCTGTTTGATATAAGCCCCGTCCATTCCATAGGGTTGTTGAATAGTTCGCCCATTGCTATAGGCGTGTGAGTCTGCTGCCGCATAATCTTAAACCAGTCAACCTGTTCCGGCGCAAGAGCGTCTTCCAGAAAATACAGACGGTACGGTTCCAGTTCTTTCGCGAGGCGTATTGCCTCAATAGGTTCAAGACGCTCATGCACGTCATGGCAGAACTCAACTTCAAATCCGAAACGTTTGCGCATGGCGTCGAATAATTTGACCACGCTCAGCTGATACCCTAACGTATCATAATACGCGCCCTCGCAAGCTCCTTCCGGTTTCATAGAATCAAGACTGCTTCTTCCGCCGTAACCGCCGAATTGCAGGCGTATAACCTGAATCCCCTGCTCCATAAAAGCCTGCGCTCTGTCGCCGACTTCTTCTAAAGTTCTTCCGTCGGCATGACGGTATACCCTGACGCCCTCGCGCACTTTGCCGCCGAATAAATCATATAACGGCATATTCGCGAGTTTGCCTTTTATATCCCAGAGCGCCATATCCACGCCCGAAAGGGCGTTGTTAAGTATCGGACCATTGCGCCAGTACGGGCTTACCATAGCCATTTGCCATATATCTTCTATACGGCTTGGGTCTCTGCCGTTCAGAAGCGGCTCGAAGTATGTATCGACGGCGTGAGCGACCGACAAAAAACGCTGGGTATACGTTGCGCAGCCTATGCCGTAAAGTCCGGGCTGGTTTGTTTCGACTTTCACGACCACGAGCGGGATTCTCTCCGGCGCGGTGCAGATTGCTTTTACTTTTGTGATTTTTATTGACATGCTATTGTTCCTCCTATTTACTTGACTTTTTAATGATTAACTGATATAATTTATATATTAAAATAAAAAATATATTTTTATAGAAAGCGAGTTGTTTAAAATGGCAGCTATTAGTATTAGCATAAACACAGACAGTGAACTCGTGGCAGAAGCGCAGTCAGTCTTTGCCGATTTAGGACTTGATATGTTTACGGCATTCAATCTTTATTTAAAACAAGTAGTATATAAACAGGCAATCCCGTTTGAAATTGCTAAACCAAAAACCGAAAACAAGAAAATACCGCGTTCAGAATTATTAGGTCTCTGGAAAGATAAAGTTTGGATGGCAGATGATTTTGACGCACCTCTTGAAGAAATGAGGGAGTACATGGAATGAAATATTTACTTGATACTCATGCGATTATTTGGTATGTCGAAAATTCGCCTAAATTGCCGCCAAAAACAAAAGAAATAATTAAACTGAGCGAAAACAATATATATCTTTCTTCCATTTCTCTATGGGAGATAGCTATAAAAGTAAACTTATGAAAGCTGACATTAAAATTTACTTTTGATAAATTACTTAACGATATAAAAACCGGCGACTTTCAGATTCTTCAAATCGAAGATGACTATTTGAAAAAACTCGCAGATTTGCCCCTTATACACAAAGACCCTTTTGACCGTCTGCTTATTTCAACCGCGCTCGCTGAGGATTTAACAATTATTACAGCAGATGAAAATATTCAGAGATATGATGTATCTTGGATTTGGTAACAGTTTTATATTTTCATAAAGTTGAATAAACTGCGCGCTTTACAACTGACGATTGAACAACTGGATAAATGGATTATTGCTTTCTATCGGAGATAGTGATATAATTTAAAACATGAGGAGCCTCAAGAAAAAATTATATTATTATTAATCAAAAGAAAGCAGGTATATAAAAATGATTAATATTTCAGAAAAAATTGCATCTCTCAGAAAAGCGCACAATTTAACGCAGGAAGCCTTGGGAGAAGCTGTCGGAGTATCTGCGCAGGCGGTATCAAAATGGGAAAAAGGCGACAGCCTTCCCGATATATCCGTTATACCCGATATATGCAGGACTTTCGGCATATCGGCGGATACGCTAATTGGCAGCGAAGGCAATATGACAGCCGATATGTATATAGAAAAAGCGTTGGAAGTCTGCAAAGGACTTGACGAAAAACTGCGTCTTATCCATATATTTATGATGAACGGAAGCAAAGAGATAGGTGAAATGACAAATCTCGGATTTCATCTGTCGGAAGCGGAGAATTTTTTAGTGACGGACGGCAGGGGATTCGGAATGTATTTTCACAATATAGAATATATCAAAAATATGATGTCAGTCGATTTGGTTAAAAGCGAATTATTAAAACTTATGTCAGACGAAAAAGTGCTAAAAATATTTTCTTTGATTAGCATAAACGGAAGATTAAACGAAAACGAAGTTATAAAGCTGACTGGTTTTTCACAGCAGGAAATAACAGAACGGCTTTTTACACTTATGAAATGGTCGCTGATCCAATCTGTCATGGGCGAAATCGGAAATACGCGTGAAATGGCTTATTCCGTTGCGCCTCATGGAATATTTTTCATAGGAATTATGGCAAATGTTTATTTATTTGAACCTACAGGCAGAACGGGAATACAACGCACAAGTATGTATAACAGCAGCAATCCCGACAAGTTAAGAAAATTTATGGATTAAGTAGGGGCGACCCTCGCGGTCGCCCGATATTTACGTCGGCATTGATTTTTATGAGGGCAGCCGTAACACGAACGCGTTCGTGGGGTTGCCCCTACGTTTATTTCCCTGCGATTCCCGCGATTTTTTCGGTTATATAAAAATTAATAAATTTTTTTTATTTCTTTTAAGTGTTTTTACAAAAACGCTCGTATCATATAATATAAGCGCTTACGAAATACAAGTAAAATACAAAATACGAGGCGGTGATATTTATGCAAGACGATGATATTCTCATTCAAAAGATTATAAACGGAGATCAGGAAGCATTCAGTTATATAATTGATACTTACAATAAGCTCCTGTGGGTGATCGTCGGCGGTATTCTGAACAACATAGGGACAACGCAGGATATAGAAGAATGTATAAGCGATGTATTTATTGATGTATGGAAAAAACCTAAGGCTTTTATTAAACAAAAAGGGACGCTTAAAAATTTTTTAGCCGTTATCGCAAAGAGTAAAGCTCTTGACAGATACAGGGTTTTGTCCAAAAGAAAAATCGTTGAAATAAACGAAGCTATCAAATCCTCCGACGACGATTTGCTCGACTATGTTATTGACAAAGATATGTACGCGGCTCTGTATGAGGCTGTTAATTCCCTTACAGAACCAAACAAAGAAATTATCATACGGCGGTATTTCTTCGAGGAAAAGACGTCTTATATTGCGGAAAAAACTTCGATTCCTGTCAAAGAAGTGGAAAATAGGCTGTATCAAAGCAAATTGAAACTGCGGAATATATTAACCGGAAAGGAGATTTTTAACAATGAATAACAAAGAAATGATAACCGAACTTACGGATAAACAAATTGACGACCTTTTATCATATACCCCGCCGTATACCGAGCAGAACGCCGCGAATATAAAGGCGTTGGCATTAGAAAAGATAAAACCGAAAAAGAAAAAAAATCATAAACCGTATTATCGGCTGATATTAATTACGGCTGCTGTAATGCTGATGCTGTCAATAGGAGCAGGCGCGTATTATCTTACAGGAATAATAGTCACAAAAAACAACGGCGTAATTTCCGAAAGTATGAACTATGAATTTATACCTGACGAGGAAGCCGTAGGCACGTGGACTGTCGTCGATTTCGTGAAAAATATTGATGATTTTGAAGCAGGCACAACACAGTGGGATTACACAACAGCGCCTTTTTATTGGCTGAATGTCATGCTGTATAACGACGGAACGGCATTGTCAACTTTTGACGGGGGAATTATTATCACAACTGAATGGACAAAAGGATATATCGTTCAGGGCGACGTAATCCCGGCTTATACTATAAAAAATATAGACGGCTCCGATTATATGTTTGTTCAGTGGAAAAGCGGTGATTACACCATGCGCGAGATGACGCCTTATTATTATGTGTTCAAAAAGACGTCGCCGGATGTGCCGGATCAAAAAGAATACAGTACGGATAATTTCAACAAACTCGTAGAAGAACGCAGGAATGACGACCCCAATATAACAGTAAACGTATTCAAAGGCAGAATTTATGACACTATGGATTATAAGTTTATACCTGACGAGGAAGCCGCAGGCACATGGAACGTTGTCGATTTCGTCAAAAATATTGGTGATTTTGAAGCAGGCACAACACAGTGGGGAAGCACAAACTTCTATTGGCTGAATGTCGCGTTTTCCGACGACGGAACTGCATTATCAACTTTTGACGGCGGAACTACCGCCTCAAATCAATGGACAAAAGGATATATAGTTCAGGGTGACGTAATCCCGTCCTATACCATAAAAAATATAGACGGCGCGGAGTACATGTTTATCCAGTGGAAAAGCGGAGATTACAGCATACGCGGCATGAAACCTTATTATTATGTGTTCCAGAAACAATAGGCAGTCATATAAAAAATATAAATCAAGAAAATAAAATAATTCAAACGGAGGCTTTTTTATGAATTTCATGCCATTTAATCCTTATAAATCCAATCCTGATGATTTAAAAGAATTTTTGGGAGACGGTTCCGTATACAAAGATGTAAACGGAAAAAAGAAAATATCAATAGCAAAAGTTATCAAAAAAATAGTATACAGTCTGATTGTCTTACTCACTTTATATATTATATGCAGAGCAATGATGCGTTAATTTTATAAACTTATTGCAAAAAATCAAATTACAGTATATAATAAAATAAACCAAAAAATTCATTTGGAGGAAAATGATATGAAAAACATAAAAAAGATATTATGCGCGATTATAGCACTGACATTTGTACTGGCAGTCTTTTCAGGCTGTTCAAACTCAACCAGCGGCGGCAATAACACAACATTGCAGACGGAAACAATCAGCGATACAAACGGAATTAAGGACACAATGGACTATACATTTGTACCGGACAGCGAAGCTGTCGGCAACTGGACTATTGTGGACGGGGGAGAAAAGAATATCGATGATTTCGACTCGGCAAAACCTAATTATACACCGGAGCAGCTATATCAAATACAATGGCAGAATGTAAGTTTATCCGATGACGGAACAGCAAAATTCCAATTTATAAACTCCATGAGCGTTCTTACTACAACATGGACAAAAGGCTATATTTTGAATATCTTACCGGACACCATATCCGCATATACAATCAAGAAAATAGATAATGACTACTATATGTTTGCCGAATGGAAAAGCGGAGACTATTCTATAAGAGGTCAGAAGCCTTTGTATTGCGTACTCAAAAAAACGTCGGACACATTATATTCCGAATTACAGACTCAAGTAGCGACAGAGGGCGGCACACTGTCCGATTCATTCAGCACAGGCTATTCTTTTGTCGCAGACAGCGACGCTGTCGGTCAATGGAACGTTGTGGATTCGGTGGATTATATCACCCACTTTGACCCTTCTGCCCAGAGTTTTAACGGCGATGTATCCAAACTGTTAATACAGAACCTAAAATTCTCGCAAGACGGAACCGTTAGCGTAGTTTACAACAGCCAGCAAAACGCCACAGTGACAATGACATGGACAAAAGGTTATGTTGTGAATTCGGGCGCTCCAGGTATAATATCCGCATACAAAATCGTAAATATAGGCGGCGTCAATTATATGTTTTTCGAGCTGAAAAACGGCGATTACGTTTTACGGGGTATGCAGCCGCCGTTGTTGGTATTCAAAAAAGCAAGCTAAAATATTTGTGCTGTAGGGGCGGCTGTACTGAGCTTCGCTCAGCGGCGCCGCCCGTGAAAATAAATATAAATTAGGTGCACGGGCGGCAAATTGCCGCCCCTACATTTTATTCTTCCTGCGATTTTTTCAGCATCTTCATCGCTTTTTCATAAGTTTTCGGTTTTCTTTGAGATGAATCCCACGGTATCGCCTCATGATGTTCCAGTAAGCCCGGCAGTGACAGACCGCCGTCCACCAACAAAGTTGTGCCCGTGATATACGCCGAACGTTCGCCCGCCAAAAAGGCGGCAGCTTCGCCTATATCCCTTATATGCCCTGAACGGTGCAGCGGGATTGATTCCCTGAGAAACGGCGTTTCGGGATAATTACCGTCTTTATCCGGTTTCCAGACCGCTCCCGGAGCGATACAGTTCACACGTATATTGTACGCGCTCAAATCCAACGCCATGGATTTGCAAGCCCTGTCCATAGCGGCTTTTATGCCGCCGTAATAGAAATCGTCGGGATGGGCTAACTGTCCTCTGACCGAGGTTATCATGATTATACTGCCCTCAATTTTATCGTTCACCATATGCCTTGCCGCCGCGCCGGCGCACAGTAAATAATTGCGCAGGTTATTCACGTACAGATAATCCAAATCTTCCGCAGTTACAGTGAGCACGCTGCTCCGCACGTCTTTGCCGGCGTTGCATACCATTACGTCGAGCCGTCCCAAGTCGCGGCGCGCCTGATTTACCGCCTTTTCGGGAGCGTCCGGCTGTTCTAAATGCGCCTCGTAAATAAAACACCGTCGTCCCAACGCTTCGATTTGTCTCTGAGTCTCTTTTGCCCCGTCGAAACTTGCGGCGTATGTAATCGCGACATCATAGCCGTATTCAGCCAGCACTACGGCGATTCCCTGTCCTATGTGACGGCTTCCGCCTGTTACAAAAGCGCATTTTCGCCCGTCTGAACTGTTGTTATTATTCTCCATTTTGTTTAATTTACCTCCGGATAAAATACTGTCTTATCTAAAATTGTACAACTTATATGTGAATAAATCAAATTGCCGTTTTAAATTTTAAAATTTTTCTCAAAAAACTAAAATATAATCAGAAATGAACGATATAATAATTAAAAGCGGGCAAATATAAAAGACGAAGGAGAAAAAATATGTCGGAAAAGAAACTGAAACTTAGGTCTATGGATAAAATACAATTATTGAATATTATGCGCCAACAGGAACTTGAAATTAAAAAACTGACCGCCGAGAGGGATAAATTGGCGGGTCGCGCCGACGAAGGACGACTTCCGGTCGAGACCGCAGGCTCGCTGGAAGATTCCTGCATGCTGGCAGGCGACATCATTCAATCGGCACAGGCGGCGGCAGATTTATACCTGAAAAATATCAAGCTCATAGAAACGGAAAAATTAATCGCCGCAGGGCAAAAGGCTGAAGAAATCGGATATGATGAGAGAGCGACCCTCAGCGATCTGCGGATTGTCGCTTATCTTTACATGAATTTTATAAATCAATCTCATTCTGTTCTGCACGAAATGATAGAAAGATACCATCTCACTGAATTGGTGAAAATCGATAAACCTAAATGGATTGGCGAACCGGTTATTGAATCTGTTCCCGACCCTCAACAGACAGGTGATAATGTATGAATGATATAATCAGCATAAACAATACAGACAATATAAATAAAACGGAAAACGCTGTTATTCCGCGCCCTACAGTAGAACAGATTGAACAGGAGATCAATCGCATAGAAACTGGGAGGGAAATCAGAAAAGCCCTCTCCGGCACGGTAAAAAATATTATTGTCATAGCGGCAGCCGCCATTCTCCTGACAAATCTGCTCATATCGACGCTGGTGGTTAATAACAGAAGCAGTATGTCTCCAACCATGAAAGATGGCGACGCTTTAATCGCATTAAGGTGGGTCGGCGTTAAACCCGGCGACGTCATAGCTTTCTACTACAACAATCAGATAATGCTGAAACGGGTGATAGCCAAAGCGGGCGACTGGGTGAATATAGATCAGGACGGCACAGTATATGTAAACGACAAAGCTCTCGACGAGCCGTATATTACACAAAAGAGTCTGGGGAATTGCGATATAGACCTTCCGTATCAGGTGCCTGACGGCTCTGTCTTCGTGATGGGTGACAACAGGGCGTCGTCCGCAGACAGCCGGCTGCAGCAGATGGGACCGATAAACACAAGTCAGATTGTGGGGAAAGTTTTCCTGCGGATATGGCCTTTATCGAGGATAAACTATTTTGGATAACAGACGTTTGCAAGAACTTGTAGGGGCGGGCATTGCCCATCCGTGAAACGGCAATATATGCGGACGCGCGGTGCGCGCCCCTACTTTTTTGATAAATATTAAAAATAAATTTTTTTCGCTAAAAAAACTTAAAAATAGCTGAATTTTGTGACTAATTTGTGAGTGGCGTGTTATATAATAATGACATACAAAATAAATATTGACGGTTTTGAGCGGATAAAGCTGAATAATTTTTAATCGGCGACTATCAGATATTTATTATAACAAATTTACACAAGAATAGGAAGAAAAAAGGAGTAATCAAAATGAAAACAAGAAGTAAAATTTTATCAATAGCACTGGTGGCTGTAATGATTGCAATATTGATGATACCAGTAATGAACGTAGCAGCGGCAGACCCGGTAGATCATCCAATGATACCTGACTCAGTAGGACAGGGATTGACAGATGAAGCAAACACCGACGGTTCCATCGTAATCTCCGCCCCTAACGGTATAAGTTTAGCAGACAGTACTTTCTCTATATATCAAATATATAGATTGGAATCTTTCGACATAGACAATAATACTTATGCGTATACAATCAACACTCCGTTCGAAGGTTTCGACGCATATGTTCATAGTTCTGCCAATAACTTTTTAGTAGACAGCACCTCTGCAAATATAACCCTTCAGGAATATCTCGAAAGCAACACTGTTGATACATCTGACGGACCTGTTTTAGCGGCTGCCAAAGCAATAGAACTCACCCAAGCACTCATGGATTACATAAAAGGCACCCCTGCTCCTACAGATCTTGCTAAATACACAATAACAGCCACCGCACCTTCAACTTTAGCTACAGGCGATACTTTGTCGATAACCGGTATTCCTCTTGGTTATTATATGATTATGAGCGACGATTATAAGACTACAGACCCTAATAATGATACCCCTGTACCTACAGTAAAATCTCTGTGCGTTCTTACTACAACTAACAAAGAAGCTGATATAACAATCAAAGCTGACGCGCCTACTCTTGATAAACAAGTATGGAATGACAAAAAAGACGGAGGAGCAGATTGGGACAACCACACTGACGTAAATATTGGCGATACAGTCAACTTCCAGTTAGTCTCACATGTCCCAGATATGAATGGATATGATTCTTATGTTTTTAACGTACATGATATGATGAGCCCCGGATTAACATATAATGATGATATTGCAGTTTCAATTACAGGAGCTACACTTGTTCCTGCCGATTATAAAGTAGAATATTCAACAAACGGTAATGATTATTACACAGACACCGCAGACACCGATTTGAATTACGTAGTCGGTCAACCATTGTACATTAAAGTTTCTTTTACACATTTTATTGATTATATGGATTTGAAAGGTCACAGTGTTGTAGTGACATATTCAGCAACATTAAATGAAGAGGCAACAATCAACAATCAGAGTAACCCCAACGAAGCATGGTTAGAATACAGCAATAACCCCTATACTGACGATAAGGGAGAAACGCCTCACAGTATAGTACATGTATATACATTTGATATAAACGTGCATAAATATACAGACAACGGGGCTCCTAATACGCCTCTTGCTAACGCAAAATTTGAGTTATACAGAGAGAACGACGTGACCTACAATTCTGTCACTGACAGTTATACTTACAGTAATCCAGTAGAATTCACAACTTATCAAGTGTCCGATCCTAATGTAGAACCTGCTGACGGACTCACAAATATTTACAAAGTCGCCAAAACGACAGATACTAACAAAATTACCGAATTCACATCACCTCTAACCGGTAATATACAATTAATCGGTCTCGAAGCAGGCGTATATTATCTGAAAGAGACAGCGGCTCCTCAGGGATATAATGCATTAACTGCTCCGATAAAAGTTGAAATTACATATACAGTTAACCCTGATACCGGTGTTATGGCAGCAAACGGTTATACAGTAAATGTAACAGATCTTAACCAACCTGCACTTCTTAGAACGGCAGTAGTAGTGTCGGTGGTAAAAGTACAGAACAACACTGGCAATGAATTACCGCATACAGGCGGCATCGGCAGAACAATATTCTACATAGGCGGCACGCTCCTCGTAGTTATTGCAGGTTTCGCTTTGATAGTACGCTCCAAAATATCAAAAAAAGGCAATAAAAAAACGGACGACGATTCCTCAATCATAACAGATTAATTAGTATTTATGTAAATTACAAGTAAGGGCGGGACTACTGAGCGAAGCTCAGTTAAACCCGCCCATTACGGGAAGGAGGGACCTATGAAAAAATTTATTGTCGGCGCATCGTTGGTAGTCTTGTTTATCGCAGGTCTCTCCGTTCTGCTTTATCCGGCTGTCAGCGACTACATAAACTCTCAAAGTCAGTCCCGCGTTATATCCCAATTCAACGCAGAACTTGTTAAATTAAGCGAGACCGACTACAGCGGCATAATTGATAAGGCGAAAGCGTACAACGAAAGTCTTCTGAATAACCCGGACCGTTTCATGCCGACCGACGCAGACCTTAAAGAATACCATTCAATCCTCGATTTCAGCGGCACGGGCGTAATTGGAACTGTTGAAATACCGGAGATAAAAGTAAAACTCCCTATTTATCTCGGAACAGACGACTCCGTTTTGCAGGTCGGGATAGGACATCTTGCGGGTTCCTCGCTCCCTATAGGCGGACCGGGAACTCACAGCGTTTTATGCGGGCACAGGGGACTTCCGTCCTCGACTCTGCTGACAAACGCCGACCAGTTAAAATTAGGCGACACATTTACGCTGAAAATACTGAACGAGACGCTGACTTATCAGGTTGACAACATAGTCATAGTTCTCCCTGAAGATATGTCCGCTTTAGCAATAGACCCGAGCAAAGACTACTGCACTCTGAGCACCTGCACGCCGTACGGTATAAACGACCACAGACTGCTGATACGCGGCATCCGGATATTCCCGGATGACACACAAAGTCCAAAATTGAGCAGTATTTTCGCCGACGCAAGCCGTGCCGGTACAATGACGGGATATTTAATTTCCGCCGCGCCGGTAATATTGGTATCGTTGATATATACGCTCGTAAGAAACATAACGTCAAAAAAAAGAAAGGAAGTGATGACCGGCTTATGAAAAAATTAATCGCGATTCTAATCGTATCAGCTTTCATGTTGTCCGGTATGGGATTCATGTCTTCGGTATCCGCAGCAGATCCGCTGAAATTGATAGTAATTACAAATGATCCTATAGACGGAACTCCAGTGTCAGGAATAAATGTTCAGATTTTTCAGATATCAACTGCTATCGTCAATGCCAATGCCCTCGATAAGGCTGATAAAATAAAATACACTCCAACCAGCGATTTTGCAAACGCGCTTAACGGAGTGCAATTAAACACGGATATCTTCAAGGAGCCTAACCCGACTTTGTCTAAAATTCTAAATAACTATGCTTCTATGTCCGCAGAAGAAAATAATGCCATAGCCGGTATCCTCAATAATTATGCTGCTGTACATGACAATATAATCGAAACCGGAAAGAACCTTACAGATGATAATGGTACGGTAGTGTTTGACAATCCAAACGCAGGTTTGTATTTAGTGACGCAAAAAGTCGATGCAAGTAGCAATAGCGGAAATAACATTAAGTATGAAATGCAGTCATTGTTTATAGTTTCAGTGCCATGTATAGATGATATAGATATAACTAAGCTGAATTATGCAGTTACTGCTTATCCTAAGTTAGTGGAGGTAGGTAAAGTAACCGTCAATAAATATTTCAGCTCGCAATCGGATATGCCTACCGACTCTACTATACATTTTACCGTGCGTTTAACGTCAACGATGAACAGTAATACATATATTGATTTTATCCTTGACAGCCGGCATCAATGGACTTCCAGCAGAGGTGATATTCCTGTAGGAACTTACAATGTTTCTGAGACAGGTATGCCGAGCGGCTACGGACTCGTATCTATGACTGCCACACCGCAAATGTCAGGAAATCAGATTACTGTGAAAAGCGATGCTGCCGTAACGATTAATGTGACAAACAAAAAAACGCCGTATATTCCGCCGACAACACCTGGACCGACTCCGCCGCCGGACAGTGACGAGACAACCACTACGACTGCTGCGACAGAGACAACAACGGAGAAACCTAATACTACTACAACAGAATCTACCACTGAACCCACAGGCGGCACTACAGGTACAACTACGACTACAGGCAGCGAAGAAACTACAACCGCTAAGAATACTGTATTTTCGTCAGAATCCTCTCCTTTGGGTTCTCTGCCGTCTATACCGACCTACGCGACTACAGGGGATCTTATTCAACTCCCAAACGGCTGGTTCGCTGAAGATTTAGGCGACGGATTATACGCAATATTCGACAATGACGGCGTTCCGTTGGGATATGTTCAACTCGGAGACGGCGACGATATAATGACATACGACGTAGAACATAACCTCGTGCCGCTTGATTCTCAAACGACTACTGAGGTTCCTAAATCGAATCCGAAAACAGGCGACAGTATTTATTTGACAGGATTTATTTTCTTAGCCGGTTTGCTCGGCGGCGTTCTGCTCTTGAACAAACGCTATCAATGGATTAAATAGATTTACACATAATTAATTAAATAAGTTTATTTTAAATTCGCGCTGAAGTTCCTCGCATTAAACTTGTAAAATAAGTTTTTAGACAGGGATGCCAGCGCGTTTTTTTATTTTTCAAATAAATTTTTTGTTTTTGCGCTGAAAATATTGAAAATTTGCCCGGTATATGATATAATATCATATATAATAGATGTGTCCGGAAACCCTGATTTACGTAGGGGCGGATGGTAATCCGCCCGTGATTTTACGGGACGATTACTTAAATTCAACGAAGTTGAATTTGTGTCCCCTACAGTTTCCGGACAGATCTAATCAAAAATATAGAATGAGAAAGAATTTATGGAAAAACTTACAAAATATGTGAACCCGAATATCGGGACAATCGGACATCTTCTTCAGGCTACTGCGCCGACCGTTATGTATCCGCACGGTATGATGCAAATCTCTCCGGATTTTAATTCTGTAAACGGCGACAGATATTTAGCCGACAGAATAAAGTGTTTTCCCGTAGGTCCGGTCGCGATCATGCCGACTAAAGGAAATTTAGATACCGGTTCAGATTTTGACCATGACCTTGAAACTTCATGTCCGCACATGTATTCCGTTTATCTCGAAACTCAGAAAATACAGGCAACTTATTCGGTCACTGAGCATTGTGCGATTTTTGAATTTGACTTTTTTGAAAAAAGTGAAAACGTCGAAAATCATGTGATTATGATCGCGCAGGGTGTAAAGGCTGTATCATGCGAAGATAAAATCATGAAAACAAAAGGCAGATATTTTAATATTGACGCTTACGCGCTTTGCGAATTTTCAGAAAAGCCTAAGAGCATTGCGGGAATACGGGAAAATACTTATAAGCTGAGTTTCGGTTCCGCAAAAATTCAAGTTAAAATAGGCATATCTTTTATAGATTCAGAACAGGCGGAATATAATCTGAACAAAGAAATCCCGCATTTTGATATAAACAAAATAATCGAAGACGGCGAAAACAAATGGGACGTCGAATTGAATAAGATAAAAGTCAAAGGCGCTGAAAACGATAAGAGAATATTCTACACCGCGCTTTACAGGTCTTTGCAGAGACCTTACAATTTGTCCGAATACGGCAGATATTATTCGAATTATGACGGTAAAATCCATGAAGATAATGGTTCAGAGTTTTACTGCGGCGACGGGTTATGGGATACTTTCAGATGTCTGCATCCGCTTCAGTTGATTTTAGAGCCTGAAACGCATAAGAGCGTTTTGGCTTCATATATCAGGATGTACGAGCAGAGCGGATTAATGCCCAATTTCCCGTTTCCTCAGGGTGACAGAGCTTTTATGATAGGGTTTCATTCGGCTTCGCTTTTCGCCGACGCTTATGTCAAAAATATAGAATTTGATATCGAAAAGGCATATGAGGGAGTAAGAAAAAACGTCTTTGAGCGTTCGATGCTTCCATGGGTAAACGCTCCGGCGACAGAGCTTGACGAAATATATTACAAAAACGGGTTTTTCCCCGCGCTTGCTCCCGGACAGAGCGAATTTGTTAAAGAAGCGCACAAGTTTGAGGGCAGGCAAGCCGTTTCTGTCACGCTTGAACACAGTTATACGGATTGGTGCGCTTATATTTTAGCCAAAGCGCTGGGAAAGGAACAGGACGCCGAAGTCCTGCTGAAACGCAGTCAAAATTATAAAAATGTGTTTAACCGTGAGACAAAATTCATGGCTCCGAAAACGGCGGACGGCAGATTTATAGAAGATTTCAATCCTAAACTGTCAGGAGGGCAGGGAGGACGTCTGTATTTTTCTGAAAACAATTCGTGGACTTACACGTTCAGCGTTTTTCACGATATAGACGGACTTATCGAGCTTTTCGGCGGCAAAGACGAGTTTGCGGACAGACTTGGCAGGCTGTTTACAGAATCTCCCGGGACGTCAAAATATGATTTTCTTAAGCAATTCCCGGATTCGACGGGACTTATGGGTCAGTATACTATGGGAAACGAACCTGCGTTCCATATTCCGTATTTGTTTAACTATACTGGTAACAGTTGCAAAACTCAGCGGAAAATTCACGAGATAATCAGACTGTGGTTCACCGACCACCCGCTTGGGATATGCGGGGACGAGGACGGCGGGGCAATGTCGTCTTGGCTGGTCTTTTCGGCGATGGGTTTTTATCCGGTATGCCCGGGCAAACCTGTTTATGATTTAGGCAGTCCGATTTTCGATGAGATAATTATTGCCGCAGATAAGGCAGACCTGACTATAAAAGCAGACGGCGCGTCTGGAAGGGCAAAGTATATAAAATCCGCATATTTAGACGGTAAATCGATAAATTTGGAACATCCCGTTATAAAACACGAAGATTTGTATAAAAGCGCCGTATTAAATCTTGAGATGTCTAAATACAATTAATCTGCGCGAAGTTGATTGCGTCAAAAACCCCACGGTATATTGCGGTATATCGTGGGGTTTTTATTTTTCGAAATTGTTGTCGGGAAACTATACTGAACAGATTCAGTTATGTTGGGAATTTTAAATTTTGAAGTAAGGTATTGGGTTGTTCAATGTTTACCTTTAACGTTTGTTTATATGGTGATTTATAATTTATATTAAATTAGTTGCAGAAGCAGCACAATACTATTATAATTAAGATTATCCAGATAATCCATTCGCAGCCGCCTCCGAAAAGACCGTCATTACAGCCGCAGCCGTCTTTCATGCCAAATCCCATTCTCTCACCCCCTTTGTTATTATATTATGCGGCGGGCATGATAGATGTGCAAAGATAAAGAACTTGTTGAAAATTCGACAAACTTTGTTTGTCAGAATTTTCTATCAAGTTCTTTAAAGTAAAGGACGGAGATATTCCGTCCTGTGATAAGTAGGATAAATAGTCAGATTTTACTGAATTTATATCTTTCAACCCAATTTTTCAAAAACCAATCCCGTTCATATATATATTTGTCAACCCACCGCCTGTGAAACCAGTCTCTGTCAATCAGGGTTCTGTCGAGATTTTCCTGATTTTTCCGGTCGGAATCGGTTAAATAAGACTTTCTGCCATTGCGGTTCGTAAATTTACGTTTTATAATTATCATTCCTTTCTGCCATAATAACATAGCAATTAGGCTACACAATAACTTAATAATAGTTTAGTAGTCTAATATTATTATATGAAAAAGTATCGGCGTATGACAAATTAAAGATAATATATTTTACGTATAATACTCCGTTAAATTTTTATGTAAAATTTAATCAGCCTATTGACAAAACAGAAAAATTGATGTAGAATAAGAACAGAGAAATAAAGAATGCGAGCAATCGCAGAGAGTTCACACCTCCCTGCGGTCTGCATAAGGTGAGCCAGCACCATATACAACGGAATTAATCCGCACCCGCATGATTCTATTATACATCATATGGTGAATTTAGTCAATATATATTTGGAATTATGGGTGTCTGTTTTTGTAACGGCTGTGTATGGGGTTTCACCCTGCACGGCGTTTGTTATTTCTCGGCGAGAAATTATCTTTGGGTGGGTGGCGAAGCGTGGCGACGCAGCTTCGTTCACCCGAAGGTAATCCGCTGAGAACATTCACTTAAAAACAAGGGTTAATTCCGATGAAAAAAATAATATGCAGCAAGTGCGAATACTACTATTATGACGCGGAGAATGACGACAAGTACTGCACAACTCAGTTGCCGGGGGAAATGATATCTGCGTATGCAAACTGTGAGATTGATGAACTCCCAAAGCTGATTCCGCAGACGAAGTGCAGGAAGTTCAGGAAAGCAAAGATTTTATATGACCGGAAAGGTAAAAAACGTGATTGGCATTTACAATAACTCCCTGATTAGTGTAATGCCGTCTTTCGGAGAAAGATAGGAGAGTGGCACGTCGAATACTGTTTTTGCGCCGAAATTGCCCTCTTTTGACATACGGGCGGCGGCTCTTGCGTATGCGACAAGATTGCAGGCGGTAAATTCGGGATTGCTGTCGAGTTTGAGCGAAAATTCCATCATATGCTTATTTTCTCCCGTATTTCCGCCTCTGAATACCAATCCTGCGTGCGGCATTTTGGAGTGATTTTTTAACAGTTCTTCTTCGGTGATAAAATGTACGGTCGTGTCGTAATCGGCAAAATAATACGGCATGGTTTTGATGTCGTTTTCTATTTTTGCAAGGTCGGCGTTTTCTTCCGGCACGACATAACATTCCCTCGTATGTTTCTGTCTTGTGGTAAGCTGCGGATTTGTTCCGCTGCGCACTTCTTTTACGGCTTTTTCAGACGGGATAGTGTACTGTACGGCGTCTTTTACTCCCGCCACTTTACGTATTGCGTTGGAATGTCCCTGCGAAACGCCGGGTCCCCAGAATGAATAAGTCGCGCCGTCCGGGAGTATTGCCTCCGACAGCATTTTCATCGCCGAGAAAATTCCCGGGTCCCAGCCTGCGGCGATAACGGCGGTTTTATTTGCCGCCGCTTTATTTATTTTTTCAAAATACTGCGGGATTACGGCGTGAGTGTCAAAACTGTCGACAGTGTTAAACATTGCGGCATATTTGGGACCTTCTTCAGGCAGGTCGGTTGCTGAACCGCAGCACAGTATTATAACGTCGATTTTATCTGTCAAATCTTTTGCGTCGTTGAAAGTATAAACCCGCGCTCCCGGCGTTTTAATTATCGTTCTTTCGGGATTTTTTCTTACAAAAACCGCCGCGAGTTCCGTATCCGGGTTCTGCGGGATGACTTTTTCCACTCCTCTGCCTATATTTCCGTATCCTACTATGCCGATTCTGATTTTCATAAAAATATATCTCTCCTTTGACATAATCAACTTCCGCCTGCGCGAAGGTGATTTTAACTGTTTATAAAATATTTAATATGCTGATATTATACATGTTATTCCTGTGAAAATAAATATCTTTTTGTAAATTTTACACTTGAAATATAAGTCGAGTATCGCTTGCAAAATAAAATAATTATAAAAATTCAAGCAATCGTTGCTTGAATTTTTTGAATTTGTATGATATAATTCTGCCATATACAGGAAACTACATGAGGAGAGAAATTTATGCTGTTCGGTAAAAAGAAATACAACTATCTGAGTATGCTGATTTTGTACTTTAAACTTGTCCCCGGCGCATGTATAATAAAGGTTGTAAATAATATTATCGGGTCGATTATTCCGACATTTAATATAATAATAACCGCAAGATTTCTGAATGCCGCTGTGGCGTCTGTCAGCGACCGAAGCAAATTGAACGAAGTCGTTTTCCCTCTCGGCGCAATTATTGCGATTAGTCTGTTTAATTATTATATCGGGATACTAATGGGAATGTTAAACACAAGAACGGGCAATAAAATACGGAAGATTGTCCAGCCCGCAGTCGCGGAGAAAAAAGCGGCTGTCAGATTCAGGTATTATGAAAACCAGGAGAGCACCGACATAACAAACAGGGCAATGGGGAACTTCGAGGGGAATTTGCAAGGATTTTTCGATCAGATTTTCAACGTTTGGTATATTGTCGCGCAGGTCGGGGGATTTGTGATAGTTTTGGGAATGCAGCTTTGGTGGGCTTCGATTGTGTTTGTTGCAACATGCGTGCCGTCTGTTATTATATCGTATAAATTCGGCAAAAAAAGATATGATACAGACAAAGAAATGACTAAAATCGACAGAAAGGTCGGGTATTTATTCGGCATCTTAACAGGCAGGGACACGATAGAAGAAAGATATACGTACGGTTATACGGGAAAATTAAACGAAGAGTACAAAGAAAAATACGAATTTGCGAGAAACGCGCGTAAAAAAATAGACCGAAGCAGATGGATAAGCATGAAAGTATCGGGGATTATCGCTTTTCTAAGCGGGGTAATTGTCATTGCGTTGCTGATTCCGTCGGCGATATTTCCCGATGCGAGCGGGGCTGTCAGATTGTCAATAGGAATGTTCACATCACTTGTAAACGCTATTTTCGGCATAAGCGGTCAAATGCAATGGGGCGTGCCGTGGCAGATCGGCGATTTCAAATATAAAATTGAATATCTGAAAGATTTGAATAAATTTCTTGAATTTGAGGAAGACAAAAACGCCGCTTGCTTGCCTGATATAAATATCCCGATATTGGAATCAATCGAGTTTAAAAACGTGAATTTTAAATATCCCGGCACAGAGCCTTATATATTGAAAGATTTTAACATAAAACTTATTTCCGGTAAGCATTACGCGATTGTCGGCGTGAACGGGGCGGGAAAAACTACGCTCACAAAATTAATCACCGGACTTTACAAAGAATATGAGGGCGAAATACTAATCAACGGCAAAGAGTTAAAAGAGTATACTCAAGCGCAGTTAAAAGCTCTATCTGCAGTCGTATATCAAGATTTCTGCCGTTATCCGCTCGATTTTTACAACAATATAGCAATAGGAAACGCAAACGACATGCAGAACCGTGTGAAAGTCGAGAACGCCGTAGAGATAATCGGACTTTCTGACGTCGTCGATAAACTGCCGAAAAAATATGAAACGCCGGTTACGAAAATCAAAGAGGACGGCGTCGATTTATCGGGCGGCGAATGGCAGCGAATCGCTCTCGCCCGTCTTATAGTGAACCCAGCGCCGCTGAAAATCCTCGACGAGCCGACAGCCGCGCTCGACCCGATTTCGGAGAGCAGGGTCTACGAGCAGTTCGGCAGTATAATAAATCAGGATAAAAACAGCGACGGGCATATTACGATATTTATAAGCCACCGTCTCGGCTCCACAAAACTTGCGGACGAGATTATCGTCGTATCAGAGGGAAAAGCGGCGGAATGCGGCACATTCAGCGAGCTTATGGCAAAAGGCGGCATCTACGCCGAGATGTTCGCAAGCCAGTCTGAATGGTATAAAGACGGGAACAAACAGGAAATTTCAGAAAGCGCGTAGAATTTGCACCGAAAGCCTCCCTCAGCGATGAAGTCGCTATTAGAGGGGGGTGTCGGCTTTGCCGACAGGGGGAGCTGGAAATGAATACATAATAAAAATATAAAAAAAAAGGGATATTAAATCTTATGTCGTTAGATTACAACCCAAATATAATTCCAAAAGCAAAAGAGTTAAGAAAGAACATGACTCCACAGGAAAAGCATTTATGGTATGATTTTCTGTCAGAATATTCTAAAACATTTCGATTTCAAAGGCAGAAAACAATAAGTAATTATATCGCCGATTTTTATTGCCATGAAGCAAAATTATTTATAGAATTAGACGGGAGCCAGCATTTTACAGACGAAGGAAAAACTTACGATAAAGAACGCACAGAAATTTTGCGGGCATACGGATTGACAGTAATTCGTTTTACAAATTATGAGATAGATAGAAATTTTGACGGAGTGTGTAAATCTATAGATAATTTTATAAAAAATTACGTTGAAAATATGCAGAAGAGTTAATATCCGGCTCCCCCTGTCAGCTTCGCTGACACCTCCCTCTTACCGCGCTTCGCGCTGAGGGAGGCTAAACTTTTCTAAATCCGAAATAAATCTAATAAATCCAAGGAGAAAAACATATGCCTGAAAATACAATAATCGAAAAAAATGGCAAAAAAATCAAGAAGAAGAAAGAAAAAGACCCGATAAATCTGTTTTACATGGCGAAAAAAATATATCCTATGGTAGTGAAATCCAAGCCGTCTTATTATTTTGCAAATCAGGGATTGTCAGTATTGCACGGCATATCGCACGGAGCAAACGTCATGGTTTCTCAGCTGTTTTTTGACGCCGTATACAATGCTTCCCTTGGAAAAGATACGCTTGGCGGCGTTATCATAGCGCTTATATTGTTCGTTTCTTTCAGATTGGCGAGCGATATATTAAACGCCGTACATAATTTTACAACCAACGCAAAATGGATGAGAGTTGTCGGATTTATGAACTCTGAAATAATCAAAAAATCCGCTCTTATCGACCCTGTGGAATTTGAAAATCCCAAACGCTTGGACGATATAAATAAAGCCGCAAACGGCGCAGGCTCCGCAATGCAGCTTGAATTTATAATAACCACGGTCTTTACTTTCTATCTGCCGTATTTCGCGTTTATGGCGGTTTATCTGTACAGTCTTAATCCTATGCTTATACTGTGCATTTTATTTGTTTTCGTCCCGGTAATCACTTCGCAGATTCTGCGTTCGTCTGTGTTCTCAAAACTTGAGGATAAAGTCGCGCCGATAAGACGCGAACTTGACGCGTATAACGACGCAGCAAGCGGCAAAGGTTTTTATAAAGAAACGAGAAATCTCGGTTCTTTTACATATCTCAAAAAACTTTTTACAGACACTTTAACTTCTTTCAATGCCGCCACATGGAAAGCCAACAAAAGAAGCTCGTTAATAGATTTCGGATTCAATACTCTGTCTCTACTCGGTTACGGAGGGATACTGTTTCTGCTTGTAAAATATCTTCTGGCTGGAGAAATATCCGTCGGGGCATTTGCGGCGGTGTTCAATTCCATCGGTATGCTGTTTGGAGTTATGAATGAGATGATAAGCCAGCACTTAGGGAATCTTGCCAACAATTTCGGACTTATACGCAATTTCCTGCGTTTTCTTGATATTCCGACAGATAAACGCCCTGATACAGACATAGACAAAAAAGACGGCATAATCATAGAAAATGTAGCGTTCAGATACCCGAACGCCGAAAAAGACAGCCTGAAAAACATAAATCTGACTGTCAAGCCCGGGGAGACAATCGCAATAGTCGGCGAAAACGGTGCAGGAAAAACTACGCTTGTGAAACTTCTCACAGGATTGTATAAGCCGACAGAGGGAATCGTGACAATCGGCAAGACAAGCGTCGATAATATAAGTTATAGAGCTCTGTTCAGAAACGTTTCGGGAGTGTTCCAGAAATATCAGCGTTATGCGCTGAACCTTAAAGAGAATATACAAGTCGCCGATTTTTCAAGTCAGAACAGCGTCGAGGAAAATCTTGAAAAAAACAATATAGACAAAGACAACAAAGATATATTCCCGGACGGACTTGACACAATGCTGTCAAGAGAATTTGACGGGGTCGATTTATCCGGCGGTCAGTGGCAGAGAGTGGCGATTTCAAGAGGATTTTACAGAGACAGCGACATCATAGTTTTAGACGAGCCGACAGCGGCAATCGACCCAATCGAAGAGAGTGCGATTTACAGAAAGTTTATAGAAGCCGCCAAAGACAAAACGGCGGTAATCGTCACACACCGCATGGGTTCGGCAAAGATAGCCGAGCGAATAGTGGTGATGAAAGACGGCGAAATAGTACAAATCGGCAGTCACGACGAGCTTATGCAGACTGGGGGACTTTACGCCGATATGTATAAAGCGCAAGCCGGGTGGTATAAGTGAAAATGAATCTGCAGGAGTGGCTATACTCACCCTGCTGAGCTTCACTTAGTCTGTCAGTGTGTTGTTCCTGCAATTAATTTCACATGAGCGGCTGGGATTTATTTATGTAGGAGTGAATTTTATTTAATGCCTGCTTTTCAATTCTGGATACATAGGAACTCGGTTATGGTAAACGGTTAAACCTGATTAAATTCACTGAAAGCCCAGTAAATTATAACCTGTTTGTCCGATGTAAGTTCTATCCGCTCAATCAAACTGAAAACAAGTTCTTTGTTTATTTCGATTTCGCTGATGAATTTTCCCGCGAGTTCTTTCGCTTTTTCGCGGTTATCGACTTTATTTTCAGACTTTAATTTTAGAATCTTTAACTTTTCGGTCATATTTTCGCGGTCTTCTTTTAATTTGCCGTAAATTCTTTCAAAATCTTTAGGAGAAAGTACGCCGTAAAGTTTGTCTGTATAAACTTGGTCTAATTTACCTGTCAAAAACTCTATTTTTGATTCAAGTTCTTTTATTTCGTTTTCACCTTTGGAATTTGCTTTGCATTTGGCTATTTCAATCTCTGCGATATTTTGCATCTCCGCAAGATTTAAATATTTCACACAAACTTGTTTTACCTGATTTAAAACGGCGTTTGTAACATCTTCGACTTTCGCGTAATGTACTGTGCATTTTTTTTCGTTTGTAAATCGCTGATAAGTTCTGCATACAAAGTATAAAACTTCTCTGTTTTTCGCTAACTTACGATTTATTACAGACATTACATAACCGCATTCGTGGCAATAAATTAACCCTTTTAATAAATAATTATGCGTTCTTTCTCTGATTTTTCTACGCTTGGATAATAACATCTGCACAGTGCCGAAAGTGTCTTTATCAATAATAGCTTCATGCGTGTTTTCGAC
>WQYZ01000019.1 GCA_009780985.1 Oscillospiraceae bacterium
ATAATTCGTCTGCATCTTTTATGATATATATAATATCAGGGTTATTTTTAAGTCCTTTACTCAATTTTATGTTTAGATATCTTATATTTGTTGCGATTTTTATATCTTTTGTTTCTTTTACTTCTATTATCTCTTTCGGCAAAATGTTTGCCGCTAATTCGAATGATTTAACAGATAACATTTTCTCTATCTCCCGTATCCCATAATTTCCCTCTTTTTTGGACTTATACAAATACCCCTAAAACTATCTTGTTTATATTTTATCACAAAATCAATTTGTTTACAAGAATAAAGTTGTTAAAAAATAAATAATTTCCTTTCAAAATATTTTTATAAAATAATATAAAACAAAAAACCGCTGAAATTCACGATTTTCAATCATCTCAGCAGTTTTTTTACTTCATTTGGATTTATTTAACAAATTTAGCCTGATTGTCAATCCATGCGATAACACCGTTTGCAATGCCGTCGGCAGAACGTTGAATTGTCACAGGGGCGCAGGCAGTTTCATACTCGTCGGGATTTGTAATGAATGACATTTCTATCAATGCCGCGGGAAACTTGTGATTTCTCAGCATTGCCAGCATCTGATACTGGACTTTTCTCTCAACCCTGTTTAGTTCGGTAGATATTGAGTCTGAAACAGATTTTGCCAGCAGTCTCCCTGAATCGTTGCAGTATAATCCCAAAAGCCCTCTTGTCAGCGAATTATCAGTCGTATCGCCAAGCGAATTGTGATGAATCGATATGCACAAATCAGGATCTACCTTGTTTAACGTGTCCATCCGGCTGTAGATATCTACGGTTACGTCTGTATCTCTTATCATTACCACATTTGCCCCAAGAGCGGTTAATTCAGTCTGCACCGCAAGTGCGATCTCAAGATTCAAATCTTTCTCGTTTTTGCCTTTTGTCCCCAAAAAGCCTAAGGCTCCCGGGTCGTTTCCGCCATGCCCCGCATCTACTATTATAGTCAATCCGTTGAGCGGTTTGTCGCCCCCTATTACTTTCATCGGATTTTTTACTTTTATAAATATAGAGCCATTATCATATACTACTTCAAACCCGTAGAAATTATCAGCGTCTATCAGATTGAACGAGTATGTCACGCTCTGTCGGTCTTTGTTCTGGCTGACAGAGACGCTCTTAAATATAGGATTATCTATGATGTCTAATGTCCCGCCGCCGTCCGGCGTATTATATAGTGTTATATTAAACACGCCGTCCTTGCATTTTGCGTCAACCGGCACATTTTCCGTCACCCCGAACTTTATATCTGTGGTTTTGCCGTTGTTTGCCATAGAAGCCGATGAGATTTTATTTACCGCAAGTTTCATATCGGGTTTCAAAACAACATCGGAAGCCGCGACATATCCGCCGAAACTCAGATGATAATAACCGTCTTTGAACCCAACGATATTATCTCTCATTCCGACAGACGCAGGCAGATAATCGTCGTAGAAACTCGAATCCGGAGCTATTTTTATATACGCGTAATCGTTTACGACTTCGCACGGCGTATATGCCGTATTGTTTATAAGTTTAACGTTTATTCCCGTTGCTGAAGCAGTCTCTTTATTCCGCGTCGCAGTGAAAACTATACCGCCCAAATCTATCATGTGACCGCTCGGCTGCGTTGCCGGCAGGGTTATTGTGCCTGAATACACTTCCGTCATATATTTGCCCTCGTCGGGCGGATCTGTCAGAGCTGTAAGAGTTACCGTCGCTCCTCCGAGTTTCGCCGTAACTGTGCTTTTCGACGGCGCCTGTACCCTGACTTGAATTTTGTCTCCCGGAACTGTTATTATGTCATTGGTCGGCGAAATAATATCTATTTTATATGAACTCATCTGCGGATAAACATACGGCTTCGACACCGTTGATGTTTTTCCCTGATTTATAACATGGGTAGTATTTACTCCGTTCTCCGTGAATACCAAATTGTTTTTTCCGGCGTTGAGCGAAACATAAACAGAGAAGAATCCGCTTTTAGTTCTCGTGACTTTCTGGTTGTTGTAATATACTGGGTAAGCCGGATCCGATCCTCCCATTATATTTACCGAACTCTCCATGAAAGTCGATCCGTTCGCCGGACGTCCGATTATAACTCCGCTCCCGGTTGAAACGAGTTTCGGTTCAGGTCGCGGCTGCGCGAACAGCTTCGCCAAATTGTCTTTGACGTTATACGAGTTTGCGGCGATGTCTTTGTATCCGTAGAAAACGCTGCCCTTGACGCCCATATAATCGCGCGCGTACTCGACCTGCCGCGGGATTTCAAGCTCGCTCTTGAAATCCGTTGTTAGTTTATATGCCGCGTGTCCTATATACAAATCGACGCCTGTTCCGTCGACAAGAGCGCTCCACCATCTGACGAGAACGTCGTAGGATGCGGCTTTATTGCCGAACGCCCAATATATCTCCGGGCATATATAATCGACGTAACCGCCCTGAACCCACGCCGTCGCATCGCAGTATATTGACGAATATGCCTCTAATCCAGCCGTAGCGGAACCTGTCGGATTCGCCGCCGATTTATTTTGCCATATGCCGAACGGACTGATGCCGAACCGCACATTCGGATTTGCTTTCTTTATCGCCGTATATACGCCTTTGACCAATCCGTTTACGCTCGCGCGCCTGAAATCGCCCACAGTCGCATAAGCCGACCCGTATTTTTTATAAGCCGCCGAATCGTCGAACGTTGCCTGCGCGGTCTTGCCGTCAGCCGTTGTCTGATTCACCGGGTATGGGTAAAAATAATCGTCGAAAACTATGCCGTCAACGTCATATTTTTTCACTATCTCCGTAACTCCGTCCGTAACAAGCTGCTGCACCTGCGGAAGCCCGGGGTTATAGTACATTCTGCCGTCGGCGTATTTCACAACCCAATCCGGGTGCATTCTCGCGGGATTGTTCGGAGAAAGAGCGTTCAAATCCTGCTGGGGATTGTCTGCGGTGCCGTTTGTTATTCTGTATGGGTTTACCCACGCGTGAAGCTCAATGCCGTTCGCATGAGCGATCTGAATTATGTATTTAAGAGGGTCAAATCCGCCGATAAGCCATGCTCCCTGTTTTCCCGCAAGATATTTCGACACGGGAAATATTCCCGAATTGTAAAGCGCGTCGCTTTCGGGTCTCACCTGAAAAAATATGGCGTTGAGATTGGCCTCTTTGCAGGTTTTGACGATATTATCAAGCTCCGCTTTTTGCTGGTCTACCGAAAGTCCCGGTTTAGACGGGAAATTTACGTTATTTACGCTGGCAATCCATACTCCCCTGAGCTCGTTATCACCGATTTTATATGATGGTGCCTGCGCGGTTGAATTCGCAGAAGTTATATCCACCGCGCTTACGGTATTTATATTGGAATTTATGCCCGACAGATTCGGTATAATCCCCATAAATAATATTAACACTGATAATAAAATCCCCTTAAATTTTTTATGCCTCATCTTAATAAATCCTCCTCTTGTTTAACTCTTTTTAACTTCTTTTTTGTGTTTTTAGTTTTTAATACCAATCATGGATTTGATTTGTGCAAAAAGTCCCACAGCCTGTTGAGCGTCACAATGCTCTGCTCGTGCGTGTACGGCGTTTTCGGCGAAAATACCAACAAACTTGTGCTCGTGCCGTTCATCACTCCAGCCGAATATATCATGTTGATTGAATCTACAGCGTAACTCGATATATCGCCAGCGTCACTCCATGTAACAACCTTACCGTCAACAGTCACACCTATTACGTCGAGCGTGCGTTTGAGCATCGCCGCCGCCTGCTCGCGCGTCAGCGTACTGTCGGGGCTGAACAGATTTTTCGCCGCGTCCGTGCCGTTCGTGATACCCAGCGCGGCAGCCGCGCCGATTGCGGGGTCTGTCGTATCTGCGAACGTTTTCGCCTGCAGACTGCGGTCTGTCAAGACGTCAGCGACGGGTTTGCCGTAATATTTTTCTACGAGGTTGACGGCGGCTCTGCAGAATTCCGCGCGAGTTGTGTTAGCTTGGAAGTTAGTGAGCAGGTCAGGTGTTGCGATACCGCGCATTACTGCGGACTTTGTGTCTGTGAGTGCCCATGCAGACAGCCCTGCGGTAGTGAGTGCGTCTGTCAGCGTTGCGTCGTTGACTACGACATCCGGCTTGATTTCCGTTGTCCGCTTGCCGTTTTGCGTGACGAATAATTGTGTTGTGTCGTCTTTGCTCAGGGCTGTATCGAATGTTTCGCCTTTTGTGAGCGGAATGTTTGCAAATGCCGCCGCATTTCCTATACTGTCGCCGTCAACATCATACGAAATTACGTTCATTGTTCCGTCATCTGTCGCTTCCAATTGAATCTGAAAATCGAATAATTTGTCTTTCGGAATCGACACATATTTTGCGTCGCCGTCGGCATATGCCGTAAGCCCGTCGATTTCTACACCATCTTCATCGCCTGTGCTGACTGTCGCAAGAAGTGTGCCTTTCGCATCAAGTATTTGCACATCTACTGGGCAATTAATCTGAATAAATGAACCATCCGGATTCATATAAGTGTATTTTGAGTCGTCATATGTTTTTGTCACGGTTATTTTATCACTTTTTTGCCATCCAGTTTCTTTAAATGACGAAGATATACTTGTGCCTCCTCTGCTTGCGACAAAATCATTTGGATAAGATAAGTTAGCTTCTATTATGCTGTTATAACTGGTGCCTTCCTTATCTATATATCTTTCGAATTCTCTTGGATCAACTGTAAAGTTAAGTTTAATTTCACCATTCGCCGGAATCCAAGGAACATAAAAATAATCTTTGCTATACTTTACTATATCTTCTATTGTTATTTCATGTTTTCCGTCAGGAGTGGAAAAGTTTTCACCTAAATTTATTGTGAGAATAGTGTTCTCGCCGGTAATTATTTTATTAGTATTGTTTTTTACAGTTACGGTCAAAATTATCGGATTAGGATCAGTAGTTAGTTCAACATATTTAACCGGACCTCCAAATCTAAAAAAATCAACTGCTTGTGCTCGTGCATAATCAAAAATAAATGAGACCAGACTTTGAGACCAATTTATAAGAAGTTCTTTGTTTTTGATACCGGTGATAGTATTCCCGGAAAAATCCAACGCATCCACTAAATTATCCCATGAGGGTATGCTCAAACCTGTAATTCCAATTGTTTTTCCCACAGATTTAATATTATATCCATTCATTTCTAATTTAATTTCAAGCGGTTTTACCCAATCCGCATAAAAAACTAATAATGGGTTTTTTCCGTTCTGCGTATTCTTAATTTCGTTTAACGGGTCTGAACTTGATCCATCCCAACTTACAATTTCGCTCCCTTTTTTATACGACCATCCGTCAAATACATAACTATTATCAGGGTGTACAGGGTCTTGTCCGGTTTCTTGCTGTTTTAGAATATCATTATTAATGTTATTTACCGGAATTGCTTTAGGTACCGTATATCCTCTGACTTCTGTATAAATTCCCGGCGCATATAAATATCCATCGGGTGCAGTTGAAGAATTATAATCCATGTCGTAATTGTTTTCAGCGAATATAAAAGCAACTGTACTCTCAAATTCTACTATAACACGCGACAAATCTGTCGGCATAAGAGTATTCAAACCTCGGAATGGTTCGAGATATGCAACAGACTGATCGAATGGCGTTTTCCATGAATTTGGTTCGTTTGTTACAGGGTCCCATATATAACCGCTGTAATCTGTATACTGAAATTCATCATCTTTTATGTTAGGGTCTGGTTCATGCATAGTTCCTATCACTTGTCCATTAAAATCCCAAACCCAATCGCGAGTCCAGCCGTTGCCGGAAAGTTTCGCTCCAGTCCAGCCACCCCAGCCAAGCGACATAATATAATTTTGCTCCGCAACCGTTTCAAAACATACTAAATGACCGCCATAGGCATCACAAAAAGTTTTTGCGTCATTCCATGTAACCCAATTATCAAAATAAAGATAAGTATGTCCGTTATAATATGCTCCGTCCATCGGTAAAAGTATTTTTTGATTATTATCTGCCGCATTTACTGTAACAGTTGACGGTATACCGTATAAAAGCCCTACTGTGAGGCATAATGTTAAAAACAGTGAAATGATTTTTTTATTCATATTATTTATTTTCCTTTATCTGTTCAATATATTTACATTTTTAGTTTCAGTAAATATTGTCCGTGTTGACAAGTTCCCATACCGATATTCCCGCTTCTCGCAGAGCCTGTTTCTGACTTGTTATCACATCGTCGCTGGACGCCTGTATCATAGGTCTGAACCCTACGCTGTTTATCAGATCTTTAAAATGGTCGCAGAGCGCTTTGACTGTATCATACGGACTGCTTGCGGGATTTGATATATTGAGCGCGCCGGACGGAAAATCAGACGGAGCGAAACTTGTTGTGAAAAAATTACACCGGGTGATCAAATCGTCGGGATTGACCCCCATCGTATCGTTAGGCATATATAAAAAATCGTTGACCTGTATGTTCAAGCCTAATTTTACTTTCGGCGCGATATCGTCTATTGTGCTTCTTATATCCATTATAAAATTCCTGACTATATCGGTTTTGCTCACCCCGTTGTCGTCGTATTCAAGCGCCGCGGGGTTTTGTACGTTTGGCAGATAAAAATAACTTAAAATTATTTCGTCAAATCCGAGTTTTATACTTTCGCTTACTAAATCTTTAATGTATTTTCTCGCGCCGTCAGAATATATATTCAGCCATGCGCTTCCGCTTCCGTCCGTCCAGTGCATACCGGTCGCAGCCTCTTTGAGAGGGTAATTCGCGAAAGTAGTCGCCGCTAAATCATCCTTGAAACATGCGATATTGCCAGAAATATATAAACCGTTATTATGAAGCATAGCGATTATATCCTGTATATTCAGGCTTATTTCATTTTCGCTTCCGACAACTGTGTCAAACTGCCCGTTTATATGAAACGGAATAATTCCGCTGTCTTTCTTTATATCAATATTTACGGCGTTTATTCCTTCTGATTTTATGCGGTCGATAAAATTTTGAAGACTGTCTAAACTGTCCAATTTCTGAATATCGAGATAGACTCCGTTGAATCTTCCGTATATATCCGGAATATTGTCTGCCGCCAGCGGCATCGACTTTGCCGCGGCGGAAATGCCGGAAGGATTTGTTGAGGCGTCTTCCGAAGTCCAAATCTGCGTCGGAGGTATAACAGCATTTTCTGACGCGTCTGTCTGCGTCGTATTATTATCGTCGCCGACAACGCTGTTTTTCAGAAAAATTCCTATAAAAATAAATATTGTGACGCCGACCATAAATATTAAAACAACCGTAATAGCTCTTATATAACTGTTTATTTGCCGTTTTTTCGATTTATCAAAAAAACTGTTGGGGCTGTTGTCTTTTGATTTTTTATTGATGCGCGATTTATAATAAGACGTGTTCCTGTTGTTGCCCCTGTTATTACCCGTCCCGTTTTTCTTTTGCACCTGCCGTGTATCCCCTTTTATTTTTTACTTTTATTTATATTTAAACAGATTTAGTTAAATTTGCTCTTGAAAAAATTTTTGTTTCGTGTATAATAGTTATATATTATATAATAACTTATTATCGGACATATTTCAACAAAAAATTTAAAAGTTTATTTAAT
Organism: Oscillospiraceae bacterium; assembly: GCA_009780985.1. Classification (GTDB taxonomy): domain Bacteria; phylum Bacillota; class Clostridia; order Oscillospirales; family WRJC01; genus WRJC01. The sequence continues at coordinate 7,625 of WQYZ01000019.1, forward strand.
ATTTTAAATATATTAATTAAATTAAAGATTTTTTTAGAATTTATAATAATTTATTAATAACGATATTAATTTCGGAGGAATTTATTTAATGGCAAATAAAATTATTTTTTCATGCGGCGGTTTTAATCAAACTTTAGATTTCGATGGGAAGCATACAATATTTGAACTGCTGTCAAAACTTTCTGAAAGCGGAGGAATCAAAACACATTTTCCATGCGGCGGAAAAGGCACCTGTAAAAAATGTAAAGTAACCGTAAAAAGCGGATTGGAAAACATTTCCGCATTATGCGATACGGAGAAACAATTTTTATCATCAGACGAAATAGAAAAAAATATACGGTTTGCCTGCATGTGCGAAGTTTTCGGAGACGCTGCGATAGAGTTGAAGCAGGAACAAATACTGCATAAAAATAAAATGCAGATTCAAACAGAGGGATTAAAATCAAAGAATATGATTCCCGACAGATTAAAAAAAGTTACGATTCAGCTCGAAAAATCTACCCTTGAAAATCCTGTCCCCGACGATAAAAATCTTAAAAACGCTCTGGAAGTATCGTCTGTTTCTCTTGATATTATCCAAAAACTGACGGCATTGAAAGATAATGAAATTGATGTTATAATAAACGCAGACAATATAATAGACATACATAATCCCGGCGAATGTGAAGATATTTACGGCGCGGCGGTTGATATTGGCACGACGACTGTCGCCGTTTACCTGTATTCCATGACAAGCGGCGAGCTTGTCGGAATAGCTTCGGCGGAAAATCCTCAAAGAACATACGGAGCCGATGTTATCTCACGTATAAATTACATAATAGAAAATCAGAACGGTCTTAATATTTTACAGAATTCCATACTCTCGCTTATTTTAAAACTTATAAACGATTTATGCGCTGACAATGACATACCGCAAAGAAATATATATAATCTTGTGTTTACAGGAAATACCGTAATGCAGCATATCACTGCCGGGCTTTCGCCGAAAAATATAGCGTTCACTCCGTTTACTGCAGCAACCTTGTTTGATTTTAATATTAAAATCAACGAATTTCTGCCTTTAAACAGCTTGAATATCAGTATACCCGAAAATGCCGTTATTTATTTTCCGCCTGCTTTCGCGTCTTATGTCGGGGGAGATATTGCGGCGGGAATCATAGCTTCGGATACTGATTTACAGGACAAAACGAGATTGTTTTTAGACATCGGCACAAACGGTGAAATAGGATTCGGAAACAAAAACGGTCTTGTTTTCTGCGCGACAGCCGCAGGTCCGGCATTTGAGGGCGCGCATATAAAATTCGGCATGACCGGAATAAAAGGCGCGATTAATAAAGTATACTTAAATAAAAGCGATGAAAACGAAAACAATAAAAATAAAATAGTATATGAAACAATCGGCGGAGACGAACCGAAAGGCATTTGCGGTTCCGGAATAATCGACGCGGTCGCGTTGATGCTCGATATTGGGATTTTGGACGAAACCGGTCGTATCGTAGATGCGGACGAAGCGGAGGAAAACGGCGTTTTATCAGAATTTATTGAAAATTTGGACGAAATTGACAATGACAACGTCTTTATTATAGATAAAAAATATAACATTTATATAACTCAAAAAGATATACGCGAAATACAGCTCGCAAAAGCCGCAGTATGTGCGGGAATTATGACTCTCTTGCACCACAGGGAAAAAGCGCTGGCGGATATTGATGAAGTTATACTCGCGGGCGGTTTCGGCGCGCATATAGATAAAAGAAGCGCGTGCAGGATAGGGCTTATTCCCAAAGAACTCGAGGAAAAAATCATAATCGCAGGCAATACTGCGGGAATGGGAGCAGCAGCCGTTCTTTTGGACTCAGAGGCGCGGGAAAGGATAAGAAAACTGCCGGGAATTTCAAAATATATCGAGCTTTCGGGAGACAGTTTTTTAATGGACGAATACGTCGATAAAATGATGTTCTGAAAAAAATAATTCAAAACTGTAGACAAATATTAAAAACCGTGATAAAATAAACTTGAAAAATATTTTTTATTATATTATATATTAATGATTTTAAGTAAAGAGAGGATTTAAATCACATGAAAAAAGCAAAAATTATCGCTCTGTTTTTGACAGTTTCTATGATTTCTATGATGATTTTGAGCTGCGGAGGAGGAAACAGTTCCAAAACTTCCGATACGACTGCCCCCAGCGGCGGGACGGCTGTCAATACTGACGCCAGCGACCAAACCACCACAGATTCCGGAAATTCGATAGAACCCAAACCAACATACGACTTGCCGGTAAAAGATTTAAACGGATACAATTTCAGGGTTATTTCAAGAGGTCCGACCGTACAGCATTGGAATAACATCGATATAAGCGCAGAAGCTGAAAACGGCGATCCGATTAACGACGCCGTCTTTCAAAGAAACAAGACAGTCGAGGACGAATATAACATAACCATCACAAATATCCCCGACGGCGACGTTTACACCAAAGCAAACAAATCAATAAAAGCCGGAAGCGACGATTATGATTTAATAGCGACCGGATTAAGCCAGGGTCAGCAAAATCTTGCGCCGCAGGGCGAGCTTGTAGACCTGAAGAACCTGCCTTACGTAGATTTGACAAAGGCGTGGTGGGACCAGCAAGCCGCTCAGCAGCTCTCGATGAACAATAAACTTTTCACCACGTCATGCGACTTGACAATACGCGACAAAGACGCGACTATAATAATGATGTTCAATAAGCAGTTAATACAGGACAACGGGCTTGAAGATCCTTATCAGCTTGTCGCATCGGGTAAATGGACGCTTGACAAAATGGAAACTATGATGAAAGCGGCTTCCAAGGATTTAAACGGCGACGGTGTTATAAACGACGTGGACCAACTCGGACTTTTAACACAGCAAAAACACAGCGAATATTTATTTAACGGAACCGGGGAATATATAAGTAAAGTAAATGCGGACGACATGCCTGAAATAACTTTATATAACGACAGATCTGTAAGCGTCTGCGATAAAATACAGGAAATAATGAGCAACAAAAATATTGCTCTCTGCGCCGACGAATACGGAAGTAAATACGCCGACGTCTGGGACGGATTCCAGGTTCCCATGTTCGCTGACGGACGCGCTTTATTCTATCATGCCGGAATGAACAGGGTAACTCTTTTAAGAACAATGGCGACGGATTTCGGTATAATTCCTCCTCCAAAATTTGACGAAAATCAGGCGAACTATTACGTGGCTGTGGACGCATACTGCACAACTGCAATAAGCGTTCCCATAACTGTGCCGGACCCCGAGACCACCGGACTAATACTTGAAGCTCTCACATATGAAAGCAGATATACTCTCCTGCCCGCGTATTACGACATAAACCTTAAAACAAAATTCGCGCGCGACGACGAGTCAAAGGCAATGATAGACCTAATTCTTGCAAACCGTTTGTATGATTTGGACGATATGTACGGCTGGGGAAGCGTCACCTCATTTTTTACCGATATGTCAGCAGGCAAAGCAGTTTCTTTAGCGACATACTGGGATAAAAATTCTGCAAAAATTCAGACCGCAATGCAAAAAACATTGGATAAGATAAATCAGTTGCCGTAAATTTAGAATAAATATATTAACAAAATGAACGTAAAAATATAATTTGCAGGGGCGAACCTGCTGAACTTCGTTCAGCAGGTTCGCCCCTAATATATGCGACATCGTATTCATTATATTATTTTTTCAATTTTATAATCTCTTTGACTTTTTTGACAATATCCTCAGCGGTTATTTCATATATTTTCATAAGTTCTTCGGCTTTGCCGGAACGTCCGAATTCGTCTTTTATACCGATCCTGCCGAGCAGACACGGCGAGTTTTCGCATAATACTTCCGCGACTGCACTGCCTAAACCGCCGATTATGTTGTGTTCTTCGGCTGTGATTATTGTGCCGGTTTTTGCGGCTTTTATAATTATGTCTTTGTCAATCGGTTTGATTGTATGAATATTCACAACAGCCGCGTCTATATTCTCAGACGCGAGAATCTCGCGTGCTCTGACTGCTTCGGCGACCATTATGCCGGTTGCGATAATTGATGCGTCTTTTCCCTCGCTGATTTGCACGCCTTTGCCTATTTCGAATTTATATGTGTCTTTATCGAATATGACGGGGACACCCAAACGCCCGAAACGCATATAAACCGGACCTTTGTACAAAATTGCGGCTTCGACGGCGGCTCTCGCCTCTACTGCGTCGGCGGGGTTTATAATTACCATTCCGGGGATTGTGCGCATTATACCTAAATCCTCGCAGCATTGATGGGTCGCGCCGTCCTCGCCGACTGTTATTCCCGCATGGGTTGCGCCTATTTTTACATTTAAGTGCGGATAGCCGATAGCGTTTCTTATCGGTTCAAACGCTCTGCCAGCCGCAAACATTGCGAAAGCCGATGCAAATGGGATTTTTCCGGTAGTTGCGACTCCTGCCGCGGCCGCCATCATATTTCCCTCGGCAATGCCGCAGTTGATAAAACGTTCCGGGAACTTTTCCCCGAATTTTGCCGTCATTGTGGACTTTGACACATCCGCGTCAAACACCACTATATCCTCGTACTTCGCGCCGAACTCGACGAGCGCGTTTCCGTATGCCACTCTTGTTGCAATTTTTTCTGCCATTTTTTATATCCTCCTTTAAGGATTAGATTAAATTTTAAATTTATAAAACTTCGTAATTTATTTCGTTTTTCCAATTTTCTTTTTTTAGTTCATATTCGACGCAAGTTTCATCTGTTCCCGATATTTCCTGATACGCGTCGTAAACATTCGGCTTTAAGCTGAATTTGCTTTCCGCGATATGCCTCATACTTCCGTTGTTGAAAGCGGTGTTGAAAACAATTTTATCATAGCCAAGGCGATTAAGCAAATAATCAGAAAACATCGTTATCGCCAATGTCCCGTAACCTTTATCTTTTTCGTTTTCGTCCCGAATATATACGCCGATTTCTGCGCCTTTATTTTCGACATCGCCGTAATGAATATCGCCGATAATCTGTCCGTCAAGTTCAATCATATATTGTGAAGTATTAGGTCCGAGTTGAGATTTCACTTTATCCAGACTAATGTTCTCGCCGCTTTCACTTCTGTATTTGTGAATATAAACTGCATCGTTTTCGTTGGCTTGACGTACTGTTAAATTTTTATATTTAATGTTCATAAATGTTGCTCCCTATAATATCATTATTATCCAAGTATTTCTTAAATACGCTTAAAACTTCCATCGTACAGTTTACAGTTCTGTTATACTTGTGGCTTTTATTAGTCGAAAAATATCTCCACGCACCCCATGGATCGAAACTGACCTGTGGACCGAAATCCCACAGATTATCCTGATTTTTATTGCGTTCAAGCCATTCTATCGCTCCGTCTAAATATCGACGCGTATTCTTGAATTGATTTATATAGTCTATCACAGGAAAATATCGCTGAGTATATTTATCGACGAAATCCGGAGGATTTTCCGCAATTTTATCAAGCGGAATCGCCCAGAAGTACCCATGTTCATATGCGCTTTTTCCGTAATAATCGCACATAGAATTTTCGAAGCTTTCTGAAATGTTTCTGCGTCTGCTCAACAGCAGACCGAGCGGCAATGGAATAAGCCTGTCCTCATGAGTGCCGAAAAGCTCGTGCTGGGCTTTTTTGTCGCGTTCATGGGAATACTCGCCGTTCTCAAACGCGCAGATTGCGATATAAGTCCATTGGTTATATAAATCGTCGCATAAACTGTTGTAATTATTCGGACTGATTGCTTCAGCCATCGCCGCAACTGAACTTAAATTCCACGGAACTAAACGTTCGTTGTTGCCCGAGCTGTATTTTCTTAGCAAACTATACGATTTATCTTTAAGAATATCCTCTAAATGTTCAAGTGCGAGAGTTAAAATATCGCTTTCGTCCTCAATCCGCAAACCTATATAAACGCACCGGGCTAATGCAGACATAGTTGTTCTGGTAAATTTTGTTTTCATTTCGGGTTTTTTATCGACAACCGAAAACAATTTCCCCCAAGTGCCGTTATAATCCTGAGTATCGCGGAGTTCGATGACAATATCGCTTTTTAAAAATCCCTTGCGCATTTTGGCAAGACTTTCGTCATGATACGGCACATCAAGAAAATCAATCATTACTTTGTATTTGACCGCCGGATATTCGCACCAGTAGCAGAAATTCTGCGCGTATTTTATAAAATTTTCCCGTGTCAGCATATAACCTCATAATTATTCTTTGTCCCTGCTTTTTGCTATTTCTCTCTGTACCAATTTTAATATAGATACAGAATCCTGAATATCTTCAATTTCGTCGGGGACATTCCATAGTTTGTCAACAAGCGTTTTATGTCCATCTATCAAAAATCCTATACTCTTTGAAATTTCATTTTCAATAACCATATTCGTCAGAGTGACTTTATCCTCTACATTTATTAATCTATCTTCTACATTTATTAATCTATCTTCGACATTTATTAATCTATCTTCGACACTGCTTAATCTGTCTTTAATGTTACTCATGTCACTTTTCATATTTGTCATGTCGCTTTTCATGCTTTCAAGCATTGATAAAATTTTTTCTTCGTTATTCATAAAATAAACTCCTATACTTTATAAACTTACGCCAGTTTATCCAGTTCTGCCATTGCCTGTTCGTATTGTTCTTTATTCGGCGCGACGCCGTGCCATTCGTATTTGTTTTCCATAAAAGATACGCCTTTGCCTTTGACTGTCCGGCAGATTATCGCCGTAGGTTTGCCTTTGCACTCTTCAGCCTGCTTTACTGCACTTTCTATTTCATCGAAATTATGTCCGTTTATATTTATGACGTTGAAGCCGAACGCCTCGTATTTTTTGTCAATCGGCGTCGGATTCATGACTTTTGTTATATCCCCGTCGATTTGCAGTCCGTTCCAGTCGATAAACAAGCATAGATTATCGAGCTTGTAATGCGCCGCAAACATCGCAGACTCCCACACCTGACCTTCTTCGAGTTCGCCGTCGCCGAGAATCGCATATACCCTGTAGCTTTTATTGAATATCTTCGCGGACTTTGCCATACCGCAAGCCGCAGACACTCCGAGCCCTAAAGAACCTGTGGTCATATCAACGCCGGGCACGCCTTTCATATCGGGATGCCCCTGAAGATAAGACGAACTATTCCGGAATGTTTTTAAATCCTCTTTCGGGAAAAAGCCCTTTTCCGCCAGAACCGCATAAAGCGCGGGAGCCGTATGTCCTTTTGACAAAACAAACCTGTCTCTGTCCGGATTGTTCGGATTGACTTTGCTTATGTTCAGTTTTTCAAAAAACAAATAAGCTAAAATATCGGCTATAGATAACGAGCCTCCCGGATGCCCTGAATTTGCGCTGTAAACAGCGGTCAGCGCGCCTTTTCTTATTTCGTTTGCCTCATGGCTGAGAAATTGTTTTTTTTCGCCGTTCATTTAATATCCTCCAATAAAATATAAATATTTTGCAATTAATCAAATAATATTGTCTTCTATTATATCATCATATTATTAAATAATAAACAGGAATTATTATTTTTGAAAATATTTTCAAAATTTTAATAACGTGTAAATATTGTTTACCAAAATTATAAACCCGCATTTTCATATAGTACACAAAAAATTTTTATAATTTTTTTTGCTAAAATACTTGACTTTTTTTTTAATTTGGTATACAATAATAGTAAATAATATTTACTTAAAAATAATAAAACCAATAAAATCAGTAAATCGGGTGATATTTATGGTAGATGCAAATAATAATAGCTTTAATAATCAAAACACTTATAACAAAATCAAAGAATTAAGTTTAGGAAAAAAAATTAAACACTTGAGAATCGAACGGAAAATAACGCAGCAGGAACTTGTCGGGGATTTTATAACCCGGAATATGCTCAGTCAAATAGAGAACGACGCCGCGACACCGTCTATAAAAACGTTGCAATATATAGCGGACAGCCTTAATGTGCCGTTGTCTTTTCTGATGATAAGTGGAAGCGACGACGAATATTCCGGCAATTTTGATTACGACAGTCCGGAAGCTATAAATGCAAAGTCAAAAAAAATATTTTTCGAAGGAGACTATGAAAAATACATAGCCGTAATCGAAAGCAATCCGCAGGTTGCGGCAGATTATAAAGATACAGCTATGCTTTTGGGGGTTGCGTATTTAGCGATGATGGTGAAATCTTTTTCAGACGGCGAAACGGACAAATGTTTGGAATACTATGAAAAAGTAAGACAGCGTAATTTTACAGGCAGCGATTTTGTGGAAAAGCAGATTAAAAGTCAAGCCGACCTGTATAAAATCCTGTGCCAGCCGATTATCTCGAATGCGGCGGATGTAGCAGCCGTATTGTCCGGCTCAGACTCGAATGTTGATACAAACGAAGATTATGACTTTTTAAAAGAGATAATCGACGAAAACGGGCTTTGCCGTTATAATATGCTGTCGGCATATAAATCCTTTAAAAACGGGGAGTTTCAGAAGGCTCTTGATTATCTCAAAGAAGCGGAGCATATTATAGAAAAATCCCCGCAGAACTCAAAACATCCGTACAAAGAGGAATTGTATAAACTTTTTGAATCTTGCTGCGTCAAACTCGAAGATTACAAGAACGCGCATTTATACAGCTCCAAACTTTTGGATTTATATGCGGAGACAAACAAGAAATAAATCTTCTGTCAAGGGAGACTCGCAGTTATGTTAAAATATTATAAAAATATATCAAAGAACGTATTAATCTGTTATGCTATAGCGTTAATCACATTTTTGATAATGTTCGTGCTGTCATATATTCTGCTCTATAATATTACGCCGCAGGTATTAGGTCCGGTAAACGTAGGATTGACAGCGGCGGCTGTTATAGTAGTCGGGGTCGCTTCTTATTTTACGTGCATGTTTATGAAAAATTCGGTTATATCGTCAGATAAGAATATATGCGCTCCCGAAAGTCTAACATCAAATCTGAAACCTATCGTATCTTTCACGCTTCTTATGGTTTTGGTGGGTTTTGGCATATCCTTGGTTGGAGGATTAATATTCTCGGCGGCGATAGACTTATTTTCAACATTGCGGGAGGATAACTTTCAGCTATATTGCGCTGTAATAAAAATACCGCTGTTTATAGGATTTGCAGTATTTTTAGCTTTTTTGACGCGATATGCCGGTTTAGGGGATACTGCGGGAGGAACATTCAATCCACACTTGATGTTGATTGCGTTAATTTTTGCGTTCGCGTTTATGATGCCGGTTACGGTCAGCGATAATATGTACGATAACGGTGACAACAGAGGGAATGTCGACAACAGTAATCTGTCAGCAAAAGCCGGCGCAAGCAGTCCGGGGAAAATAGTCTTTAATGTGCAAACGGTATTCAGTAAAAATACAGACTTATACAAGGACAATTCGGCGTTAGTATTGAACGAAAAATTCAACGGCTCATGGGTGGTCGTAAACATATTGTTATCTACTGTGATTCAGATTATTTTCGCAATGTTTGCTTATAGTATGGGACGGAAAAAATATTATAAGAAACATCCCCATTTAGCTGCAAATTAATAAAAAAATCACTGGATCTGTCCGGAAACTGTAGGGGACGATGGTAATCGTCCCCTAAAATCACGGGCGGATTACCATCCGTCCCTACGTAAATCGGGGTTTCCGGACACATCTACTGGATAATTAATATCTTAATATCCGGTGATTTTTTATTTGTTTACAAATAAGAAATTTATTTATTACAACATTTTGGAAATAATCTCGTCAATCCAATCGGGACCTAAAAACGGAGCAAGACTTTTTAGGCGTTTCATATCAACTTTGCCGCTGCTTGTGATACGGCGCACAAGGACTTCTTTGCTCAAAAACGGCGCAAGCGCTTTTATTTTTTCAAAATCTTCGTCCCCGTCGAGGTCTTCCGCAATAATTTCAAGCGCTTCCTGACTTAAATACGGCGCGAGTGTTTTAACTGTATTGAAATCTCCTTTGCCTGACGCTTTGAGCGCTAATTTATCGATGGCTTCTTTGCTTAAAAATTTAGCAATTTCTTTTATTTTGCCGAAGTTGTCAGTTTCGATAAGCTTGTCCACAAGTTTGTCGAGCGTTTCTTTTTTCGCAAACGGAGCAATCGCAATTATATCGTCGAAAGAAACGGTACTGTCATTTGCTTTATCTTCAATCAATTCAATTCGTAAATCGTATAATCTGACATGAGCGTTTTTATTTCTGGGGTCGCTTTCAGCCGCGTCTACCCATAATCTGACATACCTGCCAGTTTGCGGTTCGAATGTTTTAATATAAATAGAAGACTGGTCATTTGTTTCGCGGTTAAATTCTTTCCAGTTAATTTTATTGTCGCTGATTTCAAATCTCCACGCAGACGCATCCATTCTCTTATTCCCTTTATCTCCCTGATTTCCATTTCCTTCGCTTGCTTTAATTAGTCTTAGATGATTGAATGTTTTTGCTTCTCCGAAATCTATTATTATCCAGTGCGGATCGGACATTCGCTTGTCATGATTATATTTGCTTTGAACATACCATTTTGTTTTCAAACTGCCATCAATAAGACTACGCTCATTATCACCGCAACAGTAATCGCATTTTGCATTTTTGCAGAAATTTATAATATTTCCGCTTTCATCGCACGTCCCGATTTGCAAATCATGCAACGTAACTTCATGATAATGATTTTCCGGATTGCTTCCCCCGGCATCTACAGACAGTTTGACATATCTTCCTGAAACCGGTTCAAATCCTTTTTTATAAATCGCTGACTTTTCGTTTGTTTCACGGTTAAATTCAATCCAATTATCTCTGTCATTGCTTACTTCAAAATGCCAAGCCGAAGCGTCGCGGTTTGTATCGCCCGTATCGTTTCTATGGGAATATCCTTCGCTACATTTAACCATTTTTACATAGTTAAATTTTTTAACCTCGCCAAAATCAACTATTGCCCAATGAGGCTGAAAAACGTGTCTGGCATCTGCGCACCATTTTGTTTTTAAATCAGGGTCGTCGTCGATAAGATATTCGGCGCGCTCGTCGTCGTTGTGCTGGCAGCAGAACGAATCTATTTTCGCGCCCTCGCAGAAATTTATATTATAGCCGTGTTCGCGTCTTTTCCTGCGCCTTTCAAGCCTTTCCGCATTTTCTTCGGGAGATACCGCTTCGGGGATTCTGACGTTGATTTTCGATATATTGACTTCGGGAGCGCGTGGAATATTAACTTCGGTACTTGTATTAAAATTAATGAATCCGGGAAGATTTTTTAATTGATTTATAATATCTTCGTCCACCGTATTGTTTTCGATTTCCTCAATTTCCTCGCGTATGCCGTCAATTTCCTCGTTCATATTGTCAATCGCGTCGTTGAGTTCGTCAATTTTATCGTTATATTCGTCGATTTTATCATTGATTCGGTCTTCTTCCTCGCATTTTTTGTCTTCCAATTCGTCAATTTTTTCCTGGATTCCGTCGATTTTTTCTTGAATTTCATCGCGCATTTCTTCAAGCCGTTCACGGGTTGCATCGTTTATATTATCGCCGTCCATTTTTTCGTCGATGTTGTTGGCGGTATCTTCAAAACGGCTCCGTTTTTCTTCGAGCACTCGGATTTTTTCGTCTATTTTTTCGTTGGATTCGTTGACTTTGCCGTCTCTTTCCTGAATTAAACGTTCGCAATCTTTTATTTTAAATTCGCAATCTTTTATTTTAAATTCGCAATCTTTTATTTTAAATTCAATCTCTTTTATTTTGCCCTCTTTTTCCAAAACGGCGTAATTGAATTTCTTTTGCGGGATATTTAAACTGTCGGCTACAGGCGGATTTATCGGAACTTCAGGGATTTCTGTAATTTCCGGGGCTTCTGTAACAGGCAAAAGTTCCGGCTTGGGAGCTATAAGTTCTTTTGTCTCATTTATTTTATTGATAAGCTCATTTTTCTGCAAATTTATTTCTTTAATTTTTTCTGTAACTGTATTCCTCACTTCGGCGATTTTTTCTTTTGTCTCGTCCGATATGCCGTCGATTTCGTTTTTGCTTTCTAAATCGCTCAGAGTATTTTCAAGTTCCTGTATTTTTGATTCATAGCTTTCAATCCGTCGTTCATCTTCTTCGATTTTTTTGTTCAACTCCTCGACAATTTTTTCATCTTCTTCAATTTCGGAATTAAATTTTTCAATTTCTGATTCATCGTTTAAAATATCGTTCTCGTTATTCATATTATTTTTCATTCCTTTCAATCTTTTTTGTTATAATTAATAATTATTTCGTTGACTTTTTCGACAACGCTGTTTAAATATTCGATAATTTCAGCGTCTTTGTTTTTTTCGCGTTTTTTCTTTTTTACTATGTTGACGTTTTCAATGATTTCGTCGAATCCTTTGAAATCGTCGCTGTCAGCCGATAAAATTTTATCCGTGGTGGTTTTCAGGAGAGCCGCGAGTTTTGGCAGCATAGATATGTCAGGCATACTTTCGCCCCGTTCCCAGTTGCTGACCGCCTGATGACTGACGCCGAGTTCTTCCGCCAATTTCTGCTGTGTGTATTTTCTTGCTTTTCTGAGTATCATTATGTATGCCCCGACTTTCTTATTGAACATCTTGACCTCCCTATAACGAACTTGTTGAAAATTCGACAAATGAAATTTGTCAGAATTTTCTATCAAGTTCATTTACTTTATTGCGCCTGTTGTTGCAAACAACTTCTGCTTATTCCGTCCGCAGACGGAATTGCGCGAAGTTGTTTATATTGTACATGAAATTTTTCTGAAATTCAAGCAATTATTACTTGAATTTTCTTGAAAAGCAGAAAAATGCAAGCGTCGCTTGCATTTTTATAAAATTTTTATTATTTCGTCCAGTTAAATTTTATGTCAGCCGTTGCATTTTTGCCGGCGCTTATTTTGATTGACTCGCCGTTTTCGCCGCGCGGCGTCATATTCGCGTATATATCGGCTTTTCCGCCCTCTATTAAAACATTGTCTTTGTTTTTATAAAAATACGCTCCGGCAAGTTTTAGATACCCGCCTTTGACTGTCACTCCTGTTTTGCCTTGTTCTACAAAATTCGCCTGTGATATTTCCATACGCCCGTTTTCCACAACTACGGCATAATCGGGAGCTCCCCACAAAAGAGAGTTGTGAAGCCGTACATTTCCGCACGCCGTATCCGAGGCGTGAATGTATATCCGTGTTTCAGGCGACTCGATTGTCACGAGTTCTGTGTTTACCATGTCAATATCGCAGTCGCCGTCGATTCTCATGCCTTTTTCGCCGCCGTCTGTGCCATGACCGATAAACTTGCCTTTTGTGCCTTTGCCGTTTTGCGAATTAAAATACAATCCGTTCAGCGCGGCGAATACAAATGTATTAAACACGTGAATATTTTCGTTATAGCCGAATGAAAATGCGTTAAGATATTTGATTTGATTATGCCAGAAACTGCGCCATGTATTATTTCCCGGATCATTCGGCAGACTGCTTCTGAACCAGTAATGCGGATTGTACTGCACGTTTTCAATCCAGCCCTCTCCCGGGTTATTCCCTGCGTAAATCCCGCACTTTATCGGTGCGCCGGATATATATGATATATAGAAATCTTTGCAGTTAAACTCTGCGCCGAGCCATGAATTTACAAATACTGTATCGATAAGATAACATCTCTCGCCGACTGCACGGACGCTCCACGGATATTCGACGGGATTTACAGGATCCTGTTCGGGATAGTGAATCACAACCCCGCGAAGTCCGCTGTTTTTTTGCATAGTAATAAACGGCGTTCCGGCTTCGTTTCCCTTGCTCCCATACGGCTGGAGAACGCTTCCGCCGCCCATTGTATGGCACGGCACATGAAACACTCCGCGAAGTTCCACACCTGTCGGGATTGTTATATACGCATCAAATCTGTACCACCCCGCCGGAACATACACAATTCCTCCGGTTTTCGCGGCTTCGTCGAGAACTTTTTGAAAAATCCGCGTGTTGTCGAAAACTCCGTCGCCGACCGCTCCGAAATCTTTGACGTTATATAAATTGTCGGATTCCGGCTTCGTTTTGAACGGATATTTTTTATGCCCTCCGCGAGGCAACTTGGGAATATTAATTTTTTCAGGACTGAGTAAAAGATTTTTATGCTTGGAAACGTTTATATTTTCGCCGCAGCCTAAAATCTGTGTCCCGCCCATATTTTCGCCGTAAATCAGATTTACCGGGTGTATTTGCTGAAATTCGCAATTTATAAAAGATAAACCGCCGTTTTCCTGAACTGTTCCATTGCGTTTATCAAACGAACAATCAACGAACGATAACTGTCCTGACCCTTTATGCCAAATACAGAATAAAAATTCGCCGGAAATATCCACTTTGTTAAACTGCGCGACTGTTGTAAATGTTTCATCGGTTAAAATCGCGTTTACAGTTTTAAAATCGCTTGTGATTTTTGAATCAGACAGCGCAACGCCGTATGGATTTACATTAACTAAATGTATGCCGACTTTGCAGTTGTGGATATGTACGGACGACAACTGCGTATTTGGTCCGCTGTCTTTCATTGATGTTACACGAAATCCCGTTTTACAGCCCTCGATATAAATGTCGTAGCCGTATTCCCAGTCCGAACGCGCCATAAACACGCCGACCGCGTTGTTGTATATATAATCGCGCAGGGATTTTTTTTGGCTTTCGCCGAGATTCAAAAACTTTTCGCAGTATTCGGGCGAAATTTTAAGTCCCTGCATACGTCCTATATCCGTCGTCATATCCATAAATACGCCGGTATGAAGCGGCGAAATATACACGTCGCGTATATAATGCAGTTCGTTTGCGTCCGGTCCGCACGATATGCCGACATACGGATTGACTAAAGTCACATTCTGTACAGTCATACTGTCAATGCCGTGCTGTTTTATCGCCGGCGAATACGGGATAGGATTTGTTATAAGTTGTTCGGGATAATAAACTGTCATATTTACAATGCCTGTGCAGGCGTCCATTAAAATCTGCGGATTGTCAGAATCTCTACCGAAGTAACAGCACAAAACCGTGCCTTTACCGTACTCTTTGCTGTTCGGCGGCGCGTAATCGCCGAGTAAAGTCACAGCCGTTTTAATTTCGAGCTGTTTCTCTAACTTATACCGCCCCTCCGGAAGATAAACCGCTCCCCCGCCCTCTTCATGGCATAAATTTATTGCCTGCTGTATTTTGTCAGTCATATCCGTTTCACCGGTTAAATCGGGTGAAAAGCCGGTAATATCGACATTTGCGACCGCAGAACCTGAATCGCAGTATTTATTGCGTACAAGTTTTATACCCATAAAAACATTCTCCCATTATTTAATTATTCCGCAGGTTCAATTTCATAATCGAGCGAGCCGAGATTATATTTTACAAGCTTATCAAGCTGAACATACGGGTCTTTTCCGTGCAGACGCTGGAATAAGTGCCCTTCTGTTCCCATTTCGTGACCCCTCGGTATCCCTGCTTCTATCAGATTTTCGTTCTTTATTGCGTCAATCGACGCTTTTTCAACCGCGACAATATCGTCGCTTGCCATTATGCCTATATCCGGCACAAGCGACGGAGTTGTAAGCCCCCAACAATCGCATAAAGCCGTTATTGAAGTTAAAACGTTTATGTGATAATAATTGCCATTGTCAAATGTGTCAAGCACCTCTTTTGTGCAGATTGCCATTCCTTCCTGGAAATCTTCATAATTGTTGCCGCTCAGCGTCAAAGCTCCTGTCGGACAGACTTTAATGCAGTGCTGACAAAGAGTGCAGTTGTGAAAAAATATATCGTAATTGTCTCCGTCAAACCTGTTGGCATGATGATTGCACGCTTGTATACACTGTTCGCAATGCGTGCATTTTTCTTTATCCCATTCGATGCCGCCCTCAAGAGAATGTAAATCCCCGCGTGTTCTGTCCGTGACGCAGCCCATCGCAATGTTTTTTACAGCACCGCCGAATCCACAGGCTCCGTGACCTTTTACATGAGAGAAGTTAATCAGAAAATCCGCGTCGTTTATAAGACCCGAAACATCAATATGCTTCAGCTTTTTAAAATCGACGTCCCGGGTATAAAAATACTTGCCGAAAAACCCTGCGCCCTCTAATATTTCACAGCCGAGATTAGACGCAGTATATCCGCGTTCTTCCGGATGTCTGCCGTTAATATAATGGTCCGTGATAAAACATCTTGCGCCGGAATTTTTTACGTAATCAACTAATATTCTGACAAATACCGGCGGAATAGTGCTGAAACTCAGCCCTGAGCCTACATGCATTTTAATCGCGACGCTTTTCTCTTTTATCCTTTCAGATAAATTGCTGCTTTCCAAAAGTCTTTTAAATTTAGCCGGGAGTGTTTCATTTGCGTCCCAATGAGCATATGCCATAGATGAAAATTTTACTTTTGATTTTGATTTTGACATTAAAATAATCCTCCTGAAATTATAAACTATAATATTTTATATAATAAAATTTTTATTATCGACACATAAAATTTTAGAACAAATTGAAAGAACAAATATTGTGAAATATAATATTAATATATTTTTCATAAAAAATCCTTATTGCATACAATACAATTATCATTTTATATTATATAATAATTGTAAAATAATACAAGCGTTCTTATTGATATTTTTGACGTTATCTCAAAATTTTCTATAGTTTTATTGTAATATTTATTTATGTTACAATAATTTTATTAATAAATTATAAATTTATATGAAAGAGAGAAAAAACAATGGGCGGAAATCAGAAAGAAAAAAGAAAAATATATATGATAGGCAACGCGCATCTCGACCCGGTCTGGCTTTGGAGATATATGGAAGGGTTTGCTGAAATAAAGGCGACTTTCAGGAGTGCGCTTGACAGAATAAAGCAGTTTGGCGATTTTGTGTTTACGAGCGCGTGCGCGGCATATTACGAATGGGTTGAAGAAAACGAGCCGGATATATTCAGGGAAATTCAGGAAGCCGTTAAAAACGGCAAATGGAGTATCGCCGGCGGTATGTGGATTCAGCCTGACTGCAATATTCCGAGCGGCGAAAGTTTTGCCCGGCATATGCTCATAAGCCAGCGCTATTTTCTTGAAAAATTCGGCAAAATCGCCAAAACGGGCTATAATGTCGATTCATTCGGGCACAACGCGTCTCTGCCGCAGATACTTCAGCAAAGCGGCATACACTCTTATGTATATATGCGTCCGGATGAGTACAGCGAAAAAAAATATCCGTTCAGTTCAAATATTTTCAAATGGCAGTCACCAGACGGAAGCGAAGTCCTGACTTACAGAATTATTAACGGATACGGTTCATGGCTCGGAGACGGGGATTTTAAATGTATTGAAGATAAATCCGTAAGCGATGCGGAAGATAAAATGCTGTTTTACGGCGTAGGAAATCACGGCGGCGGTCCGACTGTACGAATGATTGAAGCTATAGAAAAACGCCGGGGTGAAAATCACGACTTCGAATATATTTACGCGGGACCGGAAGAATATTTTGAAAATATAATGCGGGAAAATTATGACGTCCCCGTATATAAAGGCGATTTACAGCACCACGCGAGCGGCTGTTACAGCGCAAACTCTATGATAAAAGCGTACAACCGCGAAGCCGAAAACAGACTGCTGACCGCCGAAAAATATAATGTTCTCGCGAAAGAATTGCTTGGATTTAAATACGATAATGCAAAATTAAATTATGCCTGGAAAAACGTGCTGTTTAATCAATTTCACGATATAATGGGCGGCTGCGCTATAAAAGAAGCATACGACGACGCGAAAGAAATGTTCGGGGAATCGCTTACAATCAGTTACAAGACGATAAACGCGTCCATACAGAAAATTTCATGGAATATAGACACGGCAAAAACTGTAAAATATCTGTCCAAAGATATGGACTGGGGGCTTTGGGAACAAGCGAATCTCGGCACTCCGATTGTAGCGTTTAATCCGCTTTCATGGACTGTGAAAGTTCCCGTGACTGTAAACAACAATCGAATCGCAAAAGTCGAGGATTCCGACGGGAAACAGACCCATGTGCAGGTTGTCAGAGCGTCGCAGACAAACGGCTACGATGGTTCGTTCAATTCTCTGTTTATCGCGGAAGTCCCTCCGTTGGGATATGCGACATACTGGGTATATTTTAACGGGGAAAAAATTCATGCAGATAACGAATTGCATATAGGATATTATACTATGCATAATAAGTTTATAGATGTGCAGTTCGACGAAGTAACCGGGAATATTAAAAGATTTGTAGATAGGGCAAAAAATATTGATATTATAAAAGATTACGCGGCAAAAACCGTCGTTATAAACGATGAAGCGCAGGACACATGGAGCCACGGGGTTTTCACTTTCGATAAAGTCGTCGGCGAGTTCGGCAGCCCGAAGTTTGAAATTTTAGAGCGCGGCAACGTTAAAATCACGCTCAGAGTTACGCAAAAATATAACGACAGCGAAATCCGCCAGGATTACACGCTTTATTCCCATTCGAAAAATCTTGAGGTTGATGTAAGAATTATAAATAATGAAAAGCTGAAAATATTTAAACTGTGTTTTAAATTAAATACTGACAAAAAAACAAAGGCAATCTACGAAATCCCATATGCGCAGATAGAAAAAGAATCAAACGGCGAGGAAGAACCAGCTCAGAATTTCGCATGCATAGAAGAAATCGACAGCAAAAATGGGCTTGCAGTTATAAACAAATGCAAATACTCTTATTGCGTCAAAGATAATGAAATAAGATTTATTGCGGCGCGTTCATGCGTTTACGCAGACCATTACGGGGTTCACAGCGGAATGAGAGACGGAAAATACGAATATCAGGATCAGGGAGTTTTATATTTTAAATATGCATTATACGGATATTCCGGCGGATTTTACGAGGATGAAAAAAATGCGGCTGATATTGTAAAATCGGGTTTGGAACTCAATACTCCCGTTTATTCTATTGCGGAAACATATCATAAGGGCGGCCTCCCGCAGAAATTTTCCGGAATAGAAATCGAAAAAGAAAATATACTGCTGTCCGCCGCAAAAAACTCCGAGGACGGCAACGGAATTATTTTAAGATTTGCCGAATCGTCCGGCAAAGATACAACGACAAATATAACGGTTGAGTTTTTAAATTTTGCGGCTAAATTAGAATTTAAAGCATTTGAAATAAAGACCCTAAAAATTGGAAAAAACAATTCATTTAATGAAGTAAACTTAATAGAATATTAAAAGTTTACAAAATTTAAATATATTTTAAATATTTATTCAATATAGGAGGTGTAAAATGTTAAAATGTATAAAATAGGTTTAGATATCGGAGGAACAAAATGCGCGGTTATTCTCGGCGAAGTAAACGGCAGTGATATAAAGTTTATCGGCAAATCATTTTTTACGACAATCAAAGACAATTCTTACAAAACAACTCTTTCAAAAACAGAAGATGAAATTAATGAATTAATATCAGACGCAAAATTAAAGATAAGCGACATATCGTCAATAGGCATAAGTTGCGGAGGTCCGTTGGACAGCAAAAAAGGCGTAATCATGTCACCTCCTAATCTGATAGGCTGGGACGACGTTCATATCGTCGAACATTTTGAAAACAAATATAAAATCAGGACTATACTCGAAAACGATGCGAACGCATGCGCCCTTGCCGAATGGAAATTCGGAGCGGCAAAAGATAAAAACTTAAAAAATGTAATTTTTCTGACTTTCGGCACAGGCTTCGGAGCGGGATTGATTCTGGACGGAAAACTGTATTCAGGAACAAACGGCATGGCTGGCGAAATAGGACATATCCGGGCAGAACGGTTTGGTCCTGTAGGTTACGGCAAAGCGGGTTCTTTCGAAGGATTTTGCAGCGGCGGCGGAATTGCCCAGATTGCCCGGACAAAACTCCTGGAGCTTTTTCAGACAGGGCAGAAAGCCTCTTTCTGCGGCAGTATCGGGGATATAGATAAAATTACGGCTAAAGATGTCGCCGACGCGGCAAAAAACGGAGACGAACTCGCGCTTGAAATATATAATACAGCCGGAGAATATTTGGGATATTCGCTGTCGCTACTAATAGATTTGCTCAATCCCGAAATGATAATAATCGGCAGTATTTACAAAAGGTGCGAAGATTTGCTTAAGACATGCTGCGAAAAAATTATAAAAAAAGAGGCTCTCGCTTATTCTCTTTCAGTATGCAAAATCGCGCCGGCAGTTTTAGGAGACGATATAGGATTATATGCCGCTTTAGCATTAGAATGATTATTTAGAGATTATTTATATAGTTTATTAAAATTTTAAGTCGGGATTTATGAAAAATACTACAAAAAGAATTTTTGAGAATTTATTTTGCGAACATGTTATCTTGGAATGTGTAAAAAATGATATAGAATCGGCATATGAAATAATAAAAACGTGTTATGCCGGTAAAAAGAAAACTCTGATATGCGGAAACGGAGGCAGCGCCTCCGACAGCGAGCATATAGTCGGGGAATTTATGAAAGGCTTTATGTTAAAACGTCCGATTTCAAGTGAATTTAAAGAGAAGCTAAGGAAAATAAAAAATTCGGGAAATATAAAAAATACAGAAATCAATCAGAATATTGCCGAAATGCTTCAGGAGCCTCTGCGCTCGATTTCACTTGTAAGCCATTCAAGCCTCATTACGGCGGTGTCGAACGACATCGGCGGGGATATGATTTTTGCACAGCAAGTCTACGGTTATATGGATGCTGGAGATGTGCTGGTAGCTCTCTCAACATCCGGAAATGCCGGAAACGTTGTCAATGCGGCAATCACAGCAAAGGCTATGAATGGAAAGGTTATAGCCATAACCGGTCAAACCGGGGGAAAATTAAAGGATATATGCGATGCTACAATAAGACTTCCGGCTTTTGAGACATATAAGATTCAGGAATATACTCTGCCGGTGTATCATGCGCTCTGCGCAATGATTGAAAATGACTTTTTCGGCGATTAAAAAAAATATTTTATTCGTCAGATTTCTGTTATATTTTCAGATTTTATTTAATACAATATTGTAGGATTACATATAAAACATAAAAATTTAATTTAAAGATAATAAAAAAGTGGAGGACAAAATAATGACAGAAACTTTGGTATCAACATATCAACCCGAAGGTCAGCTTATCGGAAACACAGATAACCGCGAATACATATCAAGCCTTCAGGGCTTGGAAAAAGCAATGCTTTCGGGGAAAATACTCGAAGCGAGAGCAACTCTATGCGATAATTATCAAAACCTGACTGTGGATTTGAACGGAATACGAGGCGTAATCGAACGCGAAGAGACGTCGTTGGGGTCATATTCAGACGGAAGAATAAGAGATATTGCGATAATAACGAGGGTCGGCAAAGCCGTGTGTTTTAAAGTTCTGAGAATTGAAAAAGACGAAAACGGCGAGCCTGTGGCTTATTTATCGCGAAAACTGGCACAGGAGGAATGTCTTGAAAAGTATATTATGAAACTGTCCTGCGGGGATATCATAGACGTCAAGGTTACGCATCTTGAACCGTTCGGCTGTTTCTGCGATGTCGGCTGCGGAGTGATTTCCCTGCTGCCCATCGACTGTATATCCATATCAAGAATATCCCACCCAAGCGACAGATACCAAATAGGGCAGTTTATAAAAACGGTTATAAAATTTATAGATTACGACGCTAAAAAAGTATCTCTCACTCATAAAGAACTTTTGGGAACATGGGAAGAGAACGCGGCAAAGTTCCAGCCTGGTCAGACTGCGGCGGGAATTGTGCGCAGCGTCGAACAATACGGCATATTCATCGAGCTCACTCCCAATTTAGCCGGACTTGCAGAATATAAGGAGGGTGTTTACGAAGGACAGAACGCCGCCGTATATATTAAAAATATAATTCCGGAACGGATGAAGATAAAACTTGTTTTGATCGACACATACAGCAACGACCCGAACGCGCTGCCGACAAAACCGAGCAAGCCTATCTATTACATAGACGGCGGACACATAGATACATGGAGATATTCGCCGCGCAACTGCGAAAAAGTGATTGAAACTGTTTTTAATAATAACAATTAAAAATAAAATTAAAAAAATAAAAAAAGCGATGATTTTGATAAAAAATCATCGCTTTTTTTATTTTTTTATGTTATAATATAACAAAAAATAAAAAAGTCGGAGGGATTATAGTTTGTATGAGTAAAGCGAAAATTATAATAAATAAAGATTACCAAATCGGTAAGATCGACAACAGGATTTACGGTTCGTTTATAGAGCATTTAGGCAGGGCAGTTTACGGCGGCATCTATCAGCCGGGTCATGAGACGGCTGACAAAGACGGCTTCAGGACAGACGTTATAAATTTAGTCAAGGAATTGGACGTTCCTGTGGTAAGATATCCGGGAGGAAATTTTGTTTCGGGATATAACTGGGAGGACGGCGTCGGACCGGTTTCAGAACGTCCTAAAAAGAAAGAACTTGCTTGGGGCGTCATCGAACCGAATATAATCGGCACAAACGAGTTTGCAAAATGGGCAAAAAAAGCCGGAACGGAAGTTATGATGGCGGTAAACCTCGGTACTCGCGGCGCGGACAAAGCGAGAAATTTCGTCGAATACTGCAACTCCCCGTCCGGGACTTATTTCAGCGATTTGCGGATTAAGCACGGGGTAAAAGAGCCGCACAATATAAAACTGTGGTGTTTAGGAAACGAAATGGACGGACCCTGGCAAATCGGGCATAAAACCGCTTATGAATACGGACGCGCCGCCTGCGAAACCGCAAGGCTTATGAAATGGGTTGACCCGTCTATAGAACTTGTTGCGTGCGGTTCGTCGGGATTGGGTATGCCGACTTTCGCATCATGGGAAGCGGAAGTTCTCGACGAAACATACGATCTGGTCGATTACATATCGCTTCACCAGTATTACGGCAAGGAAAATTCAAACTCTCAGACGTTTCTTGCAAGAACACTGGATATGGACGAATTTATAAATAAGACCGTCGCAGTATGCGATTATGTAGGGGCGAAAAAGAAAAGCCGCAAAAAAATAAATCTGTCTTTCGACGAATGGAATGTATGGAGAACAGGCAGAGCGGACAATCATTATCAGGATATATATTCGCATGAAGACGCCGTGCTTGTCGGCTCTATGCTTATCACTCTGTTAAAACACGCCGACAGGGTTAAAATCGCATGTCTGGCGCAGTTAGTCAACGTTATCGCTCCGATATTGACGGACGACGCAAACGCAATCAGGCAGACTATATTTTATCCGTATATGCACGCCTCGAAATTCGGACGCGGAACAGCTCTGCAGACATTGGTCGAGTGCGACAAGTACGACTGTCCGGAATATACCGGAGCGCCGTATATCGACAGCATTGCCGTAGAAACCGACAAGGGCGTGACGCTTTTCGCCGTAAACAGAAGCAGCGAGGAAGTTGTTCTCGAATGTGACGCGGGAGGATATAAAGGGTCGAAAGAACCGTCGCATATTGCAATGTTCGAGGACGATATATTCGCGACGAACACATTTGACAGACCCGATACAGTCAAACCTAAAGTTATGAATGATATAACCTGCGAAAGTTCAAAAAGCACATGCACAATAAAAACAAAACTTAATCCCGTTTCATGGAATGTGATACAATTTTAACAATATATTAATAAATCATTTTGAATTTTATAGTTTTTATAATTTCTTTGATATGATAAAATAAAAATAATATTTTACAGAAAGGCGGCGAGAGGAAATGAACAATATAAGGCAGTTGCTTGAATGGCTTATGGAAATTCTTGGCATTACGTTTAAAACCGGTTTTACAAGGGATAACTCTGCCCTTTTACCCGTAATGACGGCAGATTCTGCTGTTTCAGGGGAAAAGTGCGCCCAATTGCCGGTTGAAAATCTCTCGTTGCACCCTGCCATTTAATTTGATTTTTAAAATTTATGCAGGAATACCCGGAGAGCTTTTAACGGTTTTCCGGGTATTTTTATGTCTTTTTATAAATTTTAAATCTGATTTGAAAGGAATAAACTATAATTTATATGAACTTTAAATCTTTTGCGACAATAAAAATGTCTTGCACAGGCAAGTTGAACGGAGGAATTTTTGCTCTGTTTTCAAGTTATTTATTAAAAATAATATATCTTCTGCCAATGATATTTCTATGGCGTTCGTTTGCGGAAAACGGCGCGGATTTGGGAGGCTTTACACTCGCGCAGCTTTTGACATATACATGCGTTTCCAGTATGTTAAGTCAGCAGTTGAATGTTTGGACAGAGGCATCGTCTTGGAATTATGACGGGCGGCTTATTAATTTATATACGCATCCGCAAACGGTTTTGGCGCAGATTATATTTACCACAATCGGCGGTTGGGTGCCGGAATTACTGATGTTCTCTCTGCCTATGGCGGTTATACTGCCGTTCTTCGGCGTGAATATAATTCCCGCGACAATCTGGTTTCTGCCGTGTCTGATACTGTCAATATCGCTCGGATTCGCGGTTGATACTTTATTTGTATGTCTTGCGATAAGAATGAAAAATTCGGAATGGCAAATATCATGCCTCAGAAGGGCGGTATCAGCTGTTTTATCAGGCGCGGTTATTCCGTTTGCTTTGCTCCCGTTCGGAATGGGAACCGTTTTCAGATTTCTTCCGTTTGGAAGTATAGCTTCCGCGCCTTTGACTTTATTTGTCGGGACAATAAATTCGTCGTCGACGAATTTAGCGCCGTTAAATGTTATTTTATTGCAGGTTTTATGGAATATAATTCTATGGTCTCTTGCAATTTTAGTATTCGGTAAAAGCCGGGAAAGGATAGTGTCTTATGGAGGGTAAATGCGTTGATAACGCAAATAATAAAATGAGTTTTAAAAGATTTTTGGAACTCTACGCAATCTATGCGCGCATGGACTTGGACTTTTTAAGGGACTGGAAAGTGTCTGTAATGTGTATTATCGCGGATATGCTGTCAAATATAGCGTCAGTATCGGGAGTTTTTCTGCTGGCTTGGCGGTTTGACGGAATCGGCGGTATGTCGCGCTGGGATGTTTTGTTTATGCTCGGATACGTTACGTGTATCACGGGATTATTTCAGATGTTTTTTTCAAGCGATAATACAGGGCATATAAGCCGCGTAATAGGTCGGGGACAGCTTGACCATATATTTATACAGCCGATTCCCCTGCCCGTTCATTTTATGACAGCGGGATTTATTCCGTTCACCGGCTGTCAGAATTTAATTTTCGGGATTGGAATTGTAATCTGGTCTTTGGACGGCATGGGCAAAACGCCGGGTATTCTGTGGATTTTATGTCTTATAGGATATTTATTCATAAGTATGACGATTATAATCGGCTTATCTTATCTTTTCAGTTCTCTTACATTTAAATGGCAGATTGCGTTTGAAGAAATTTCTTCTACGGTTATCGACAGATTGACAGGCGTACTCTCAAATTATCCGCTGTCGGGTATGCCTGTCATGATACAATGGACTTTAGTTACGGTTATGCCGGCGGGTCTTTTAGGGTGGTTTCCCGCCTGCGCGCTGTTGCTGGATAAACCGCCGCTTGGATTATCGGTTTTTTATCCGTTAATTATTGCGGTATTAATATGGACGCTCGCCGCGTTCGCATTCAGAAAGGGGTTTAAATATTATGTCAGAATCGGCTCAAACCGTTATTCGCCGTACGGACGCCACTAATGCAGTCAATTTGATAAATGTAAGCAAAATTTTCGCGCAGAAACAGCCTGCGGAATCTGTGCGCGATTTCTTCTCTCCGCGCAAAAAAATAATACCTGCGCTGGACGATATATCTTTTACAGTAAAACGCGGGGAATTTGTCGCGTATGCCGGACCGAACGGCGCGGGAAAAAGCACGACGATTAAACTTTTGGGCGGCATGTTAATACAGAGCAAAGGCGAAATTTCCGTTCTCGGCATGTCTCCTATGAAAAACAGAATCGCGTTAATGCGTAAATTAGGCGTTTTATTCGGCAATCGAACGGAATTGTGGATGGATCACCCCGTATCTTCGAGTTACAGGTGGAAACGCACAGTCTGGGATATATCAAAAAAAGATTTTGAGGATACTGAGGCTCTCGTTCTGGAACTTCTCGACATAAAGCCGTTTTATAAAACGTTTGCGCGCGAGTTAAGCCTCGGACAGCGTATGAGGGCGGATTTGGGTCTGATGCTTTTGCATTCCCCGGAGCTTATACTTCTCGACGAACCGACTCTCGGACTTGACGTGCTTGCAAAACGCCAGATGATAAATTTTTTAAAGAAGCTCAACGAACAGAAAAATACAACGATTATAGTCACAAGCCACGATATGGACGATTTGGAAGAAATGGCAAGACGGATTCTGCTTATTTCCAACGGCAAAATTGCGTTCGACGGCGATTTCGCAAATTTAAGAAGCGAACTCGGCTGCACAAAAAAAGCGATAGTCGATTTCAACGACGGAACGCGCACAGAGATTCTATATCAGGACACAAACAAACTGCTCAAAGATATTTCGGAAATGAACGGAATTATCGACGTAAGCTTTACACAGACTTCGTTAGAAGAGGGACTTGCAAATCTTTTTATGAAGTGGAAAAACGGAGTAAAACAATAATTTTTAAATATGACGCGCTGTTGTCATATTAGCTGTGGTATAATGACAGAGTAAAAATATTTAGGAGGTTCTTCTCATGGAAAAAGAAAAATTGCTGAATTATATTGCGCCGTGTTCTCTGCTTTGCTATACCTGCATGTCGTTCAAGGATGGTCCCTCTTCGACAAGTGCGAAGAAAGTTTACAATTATTCCGATGGTTGGGGTGAATTTTATAATACGCTTATCCCGGAGGAAAAACGCGAGGAGGCATATAAAGAATTCAGCGCATTTCAAAACACTCTTAAATTTCTTGGAGGAGCATCATGCCCCGGCTGCCGGAATAATCCGCAATCCAACAAGAGTGGGTGGGGATGCGCCGAAGGTTGTGTAATACCGGCCTGCGTAAAGGAACACGGGGTGGATTTCTGCGCGGAATGTGATGAATTCCCCTGCCAGACGTGCGATAATACCGGAAGTAAACGGATTAAGGAGATTGGCATTGAAGCATATTTTGAGGAAATGAAAGATATATCGCATTACATACGCTATAAAAAGGAAACAGAATAATCAATAGATACTCCAAATCTGCAAAAAGCTATGTAAAATTTTTTATAAAAAAATATAGCTTTTTTAATTGCGCTGTGATATAATAAAATAAAAAATAATTTCAGGAGGATAATATATTATGACAGAGCGCGAAATACTATTGAATTCTATGAAGCATATGGGAAACGATGGAAATGCCGTCCCGTACACTGTGGGATTTGAATCCGCAGAACTCGAAGAAAAAGTCAATAAACATTACGGCGGAAGCTGGTGGTCGAAAACCCGTCAGTTTATAAACTCCCCGTTTTATGTCAGCACCACCAGAGAAGAACCGATACCCGGAAGAGATCACTATTCAAAGGACGTTTTCGGCTCAATATGGCGCACGGACAAGCTCCCATGGCACTTGGAAACGCCCGTAATGCCAGAGCCGTCGTTTCAGGGATACACTTTCCCCACTCTCGACGATTTTGTCGGACCGTTAGAAAAAATAAATCTGAAAAAATACGCAAAAGAACAGAACGAGCTAAAACCGCATTTGTTCAGGGTTATAAATATGGGTTGGGGAATATTCGAACAGACGTGGAGAATCAGGGGATTTGAGGAGATGATGTGCGACGTTGTGGCGGAAGAAGAATTTTATATGGAACTCGTAGAAAAAATTACAGATTTATACGTCGGCATGGTCGAATACTGTGCAGACGTCGAAGCAGACGCGTTTTTGTTCGGCGACGACTGGGGTTCTCAGCGGGGCATACTTATCGGACCGGAAAGATGGCGCAAACTTATAAAGCCGGCGTGGAAACGCGTATTTGACAGCGTACATGCGCAGGGAAAATACGCAATCTGTCACAGCTGCGGCAGCATATACGACATATACCCCGATTTGATAGAAATAGGACTTGATATGCACGAGAGCGTTCAACCCGAAGCGTACGGCATGGATCCGTTCAAGTTAAAAGCTGAATTCGGCGATAAAATCGGCTTCTGGGGGACTCTCGGCAGTCAGAGCGTCATACCGTTCTGGAAACCGGATGAAATAAAAGACCATATCCGCAAGTTGAAAAAAGAGATGAATATCAACGGCGGGTATATACTCGCTCCCGCGAAACCCTTCCAGCCGGAAACCCCCGTAGAAAACGCGATTGCAGTTATTGACGCTCTGATTGAGGATTAAGATAAAAATTGAGAGATGTTCACCAGCGAACATCTCTCAATTTTTAAATAATAATTTATTCTGAATATAAATGAACCTTTGGATATTTTTCCGCGTCTTAATTAGTGAAATCGATTTCAGGCAAATAACACAATAATATTAACAGAATACGGGGGTGAGCAAAAATGGATACGATTGAATTTGAAAAACTGTTTTTATCATGCAAGTCTATTCTTGAACGTTTTGTATATTATAAAATGCACTCAAAATCCGATGGCGACGACATACTTCAGGAAGTCGCAATATCCGCATTTAAACATATTGCCGAAATCAAAAATCCCGATAGTTTAAAGCCGTGGATTTTGAAAATTGCCGCGAACAAATGCAATGATTTCTATAGAAATCTTGCGAAGCGGTATGAGATTCCGCTCGACGAATTGACCGAAAATATTGTGTCAATGAATCAATACGGTATTTCAGAAATAGAAGTCGTGCGCGACACGCTCGGCAATATGGCGGATAAAGACAAGCAGATTCTGTTTCTGTATTATTTCAAAAACAAACCACAGGCAGAAATAGCGTCACTTATGCAAATTCCTGTCGGAACGGTAAAAAGCAGATTACATACTGCAAAACAGAATTTCAAAGACGCATATCCGTTCCCGCCCGTATCAAAAACATCACAAATATTAAAAGAATCGAAAATATCGAGAGGAGAAAAAACTATGCAAACTATAAAAACTCTGCCGGATATTATGCCGGAATATAAAATCACGCCGTCAGTAAAAGCTCCGTTTGACGTAAAATGGGAAGAAAGTCTGGGGTGGTTTATAGTGCCAAAGCTCGGCGAAAAAATAACATGGGCTATGTATGATTTCCCCGAACGCACCCGCAGCGAGGTATTTAATATCGAAGTTACAGGACGCGCAAACGTACACGGAATCGAGGGTGTTGAAATTGTATCGGAAGAAAAAAATACTGGTAATGACGATCATAAAAATTCCGACTGCATACGAAGTTTTGTGGCGCAACTGACTGAAACTCACTGCCGAATTTTAGCTGAAAGTCATACTGAAAACGGCATAAAGAAAATTTTTACATTTTTAGACGGCGACGACTTTCTCAATAATTGGGGATTTGGCGAGGACAACTGCGGCATAGAGGTTAATCTTACTCAAAAGGGTACAATCCAAAAAAATGGAAACGTAATAATTTCACAAATGGTCTTCGCTAAGAACGCGCCGTTAATGGACGTTGTCGGTCGATATGATGTCGAAATAAGCGGTAAAACCTACGATACTGTCTGTCTTATAGATATTGAACTGTACAACACAGGGGTTTTATCGGAACAATATATAGATAAAAACGGCAGAACTGTATTATGGCGCAGGTTTAATAAAAATGACTGGAAATATAAATATTATAACGAACGTTATAAATTCAACGGCGATAAACTTTGGAGCGAAATGTTCCCAAACAACGAGCAGATGACGGTCAACGGCGAAATATATGTTCACTGGTACGATTGTATTACGGATTATATACTGTAAAATTCAAGTATAGCAAAAACTCCCGTCCTGATATAATAAATTGGAACGGGAGTTTTTATATTACAATCTTCACAAAATCGTGCAGACGTTCGAATAACAGTCCCACGCAAAACCATACCGGAAGAAAATCAAGGCGTATCAATCCGTTGACGGAAACAAGGATTTCACCGTTGCCGTTATAATCCCACGGACATTTGCCGAGAGTTAATTTCAATATATATCCGGTTATATATTCTATAAGAAATATAATCGCCGCCCAGATAATTCCCCTGTATATCCACAAAAGCCCGCGCATGATTTCGTGCACGGGTTCAAGGAATACACCCATTCCGTATATC
This sequence comes from Oscillospiraceae bacterium, assembly GCA_009780985.1. Lineage (GTDB taxonomy): Bacteria > Bacillota > Clostridia > Oscillospirales > WRJC01 > WRJC01. The sequence continues at coordinate 37,872 of WQYZ01000019.1, forward strand.
GGAAACATCCACAGATACGTATTGCAGCGTAAATTTTTGTCGCCTTTAAGGGCTGAACCGATTCCGGTCCATAAAGTTTCGATAAACAATCCGGCACAGCCGTATATGATAAAATGTTTTAATATATTCATGAAATTATTTTGATACATAACATATGTTTTTATGTATTAAGTCTCAAAATAATTATGTTTATATATAATTTTTTACATCAATCATTGACGCGCTTTCGTTGTCTATATATAACGTCCAATCAAGGTGAGTTTTTAATATAGTCGCAGGGATTTTGTTTGTCACTTTTTTGGCGGTCAGAGTATCATGGACTGCCTGCGCTTTCACTTTATACGGCACGGCTGATATAATATGGTTGCATTTCAGGATTTGTTTCGGCGTCATGGATATAGCTTCTTTCGGCACGTCGTCAAACGTCTTAAACCAGCCTTCGCGAAGCTGCTGATTGCGGCACGCTTCGTCGAGTTTCACGACTTTGTAGGCGTCTGCGCATTCAAAATCTGCCGGCGGGTCGTTAAAAGCGATATGCGCGTTTTCGCCGATTCCTATAACTCCTACATCAATAATATCGCGATTAAGTTCTTTTGTAAGCTGTGCGATAATATTTTCAACTCCAATAGACGTATCAACGAAATTAACCTGTTTTAGATTAACTTTAAGTTTGCTTATAAAACGCTCGTTTAAGTATTTGATAAAACTTGCCGGATGAGTTTGCGGTAAATTAATATACTCGTCGAGGTGAAAAAACTCTACTTTCGACCAGTCTACGTCTAAGTCAAGAAGCTCCTCAAACGTCGTAAACTGCGATGCCCCTGTTGAAAATATCGCGCGTGCGATGCCCTTTTTTTCGATTGCTTGATTTAACAGAACCGCAATATGTTCTGAGGCTTTTTTACCTAATACTTTATCATTCTCGCATAATATTATATTCATTTGTTTTCCCACTTTCTTTACCAATATCCCAATGTTTTCAGCATATCGCTAACCGCGCTTTTGTTTGCATCCGGCGTCTGAACATAGACCAATGTGTCGTCAACGCGGGAGTAAAAGTAAAACGTGCCGTTATTTGTCCCTCTCCAATATGAGTTGGTAGAGCGGACTCTCAATGTCCAACCGCCAGGTAGCGCGTTTAAGTTTTTATCGACTGTTTTAGCCGCAGTGAGTGCCGCATCGGCCGAGGAGAATACATAGAATTCGACGATAAAATTTCCGTCCGGGTCGGTTGCCTGTTTAGAAGTTGTTACATCCTGTGTATTATCAAAACGATTGGTGCCATCTGGCATATCCGTAACGGCATATCCTGCTTGCTGAGTCAAATCTGTGAAGTC